>JAEWCY010000143.1 GCA_023390395.1 Pseudomonadota bacterium
TCCCGGGGCGGCGTCCGCGCCGGTCGCCGCGGGCGGCGCGGACGCCGGGCCGGCGGATTCGAGCACGAGCACCGTCCGGCCGAGCCGCACTTCGTCCCCCGGGACAAGCGTCGCCCGCTCCACCCTGGTCCCGTTGACGAACACGCCGTTGGTGCTGCCGAGGTCCGTGACGGCGACCGTTTCCCCGTTCACGGCAAGGCTGGCGTGGCGACGCGAGACGCTGGCGTCGGCGGCGTCCAGGACCAGGCCGCAGGCCGTGTCGCGCCCGATGGTCAGCAGGCCCGGGACCAGCGGGACCCGGAGCGTCTGGCCCGAGGGGTCGCGCACCACGAGGTTCAGGGCGGCCAGGGGCCGGATGATGGTCAGGTCTTCCCGGGTGGGCGTCATGGGGCCTCCGTGAGGCGGACGCGGACGGTGCCGGGCGCGGAGCCCGGTTCCTTGCGCGCCGTGAGAGGACGGTTCTCGACGGGACGCCAAGCGTCGTCGGCCGGGTCGTCCACGGCCCCGGCCACGGCCGCGAGCACGGCCGCATCGGCCATGGCGGCCAGGAGATGCACGGGCGCAGCCAGCTCCCGGGAGCGCAGATGCTCCGCGAAGGCCGGGCTCCAGCCGGTCAGCTGATAATTGGCCAGATCGAGCTGGCACCAGGTCCCGCCGTCGGTCCCGCTGCCGGCCTCGCCGGCCGCCGACGCTCCGGTCGGGGACGCCGGATCGGCTGCAGCGGACGACGCCGGCCCGGGCCTTGATTCCCCCGGCCCGGCCGGGGCGGGGGGGACGACGGACGCCCGGGGCGGGCCGTCCCGCTCCGCCGCGCCCGTCGGCGAAAGGACCAGAAGCCGCTCCACGGCGTGCTTGAGATCGGCCATTTCCCGGGAGGCGGGCACGACGGCCAGCTCGCTCGTTCCGGATTTGAGGGCCACGCCGACGTCCTCGGCCATGGTCCGCACGGGCCCAAGCGCCAGGCGCAGGAGGAACCAGGCCGCCGCCGCCCACAGGAGCGCCGCCGCCAGCAGGCCCACCAACGCCCCGCCGGCCCGGTCCGGGGGCGCAAGCGCCGACTCGGGCCTGTAGGCGACGAGGGCCAGACCGAGCAGGGCATGGCCGTCGCGGATGGGGCAGGCCAGGAGCAGGTCGCCCTCGGGTCCGGTCCAGATGCTCGGCCCGGCTTCCTTGAGGGCCTGGCCGACCTGCGGCTCGGCCAGAATCTTGCCCATGTCCCGGGCCGGGGCCAGCACCTTGCCGTAGGGGTCGGTGACCACGGCCTGGCGCACGCCCTCCTCGGCGGCCACGGAGGCGGTGCGCAACTGATCGAGGAGCTTGGCCCGAAGGGGCACGACGTTCTGCTCGGCCAGAAACCGCGCCAGAAGCGCCCCGCGTTTAAGGGCCTCGGTCCTGGCGAAGGCGCTGAGGGCGTGCTGGGCCGGGAGCCAGACGGCCAGAGCGACGCCCAGGGCCAGGACGGCCGTGGACAGCAGGATGCCCGCGCGCGTGCCGATGCCGGCTTTCCCAAGCCGCGCCGGGCGCGCCTTCGGGGCGGCCTTGGCCGAGAAGACCAGGCGGAAGCCGCAGATGTCGGCCGTCGCGGCGCGGGTGAAGGTCGTCTTGGCGACCTTCTCGCCGTCCACGAACGTGCCGTTGAGGCTTCCCTGATCCACGAGCTCCGCGTCGGCCTCACGCACGCGCAGCAGGGCGTGGCGGGAGGACACGGCCCCGTCGGCCAGGACCACGGCGTTGTCCGGGGCGCGGCCGATGCCGTGCTCGCCCGGGCCGAGGGTCAGGGTCTCAAGAACCGCGCCGTCGCGTTCGATGCGAAGAGTGACGATCATCGCCTTGGGCCCAAGCCGGCTCCCTGGGGAACCGGGTCAGCGGTTGTAGAGGAATTTCAGCACGAAGGGGCCGAAGACCACGCCGAAGATGATGGGGAACAAAAAGAGCACCATGGGCAAAAGGAGCTTCTGGGCGGCCACGGCCCCGGCCCGCTCGGCGGCCAGGAACCGGTCCTGGCGCATGCGCGCCGCCTGGTCCTTGAGGATGTCGGCGATGGACGAGCCCATTTTCTGGGCCTGGACCAGGATGGAGGCAAACGAATGCATCTCCGGGGTGTCCACCCGGGCGGCCATGAGGGTGAGGGCGTCCTCCATGGACATGCCGAGCGTCACGTTGTGGTGGACCAGGGCCAGCTCGGCCACGAAGGGGTCGCGTCCCGAGGCCAGGTCGCGGATGCGCTTGATGCCGGCCTGGAAGTCGAGGCCGGCCGCGGTGGACAGGGCCAGCATGTCGACCACGTCGGGCATGGAGCGGGTGATGTTCCTTTGGCGCAGGGTCTTTTTGTCGTAGAGCCACCAGTACGGGTAGAGCAGGCCCATGGCCCCGAAGAGCAGGACCGTGGAGGCCTTGGCCTGGAGAGCCAGGCCGAGCAGGCAGAAGATGACGAGCATGGCCGCCTGGAAGGACACGAAGGCCTCCGGCGCGAGGATGCGGTCGATGCCGGCCGTGGTCAGGTAGCGGGCCAGGCGCGCCTTGTAGGCGGGCGGCGTCAGGCGGGCGGCCAGGGGTTCGAGAAAGGCGTAGCCCGGGCGCAGCAGGGCGGCCAGGCCGGCGCTTTCGCCGAGCAGGGCGTCCACGCGGTCGGCCGCGCCCTCGCGTTCAGCGACCTTGGCGCGCCCGCGCGGCAGCAGTCCCCAGACCGCGCCGCCGATGCCGAGGGTGAAGAGCAGCAGCCCGATATCCTTGAGCAAAAAGACGTCCATGGGGTTTTCCTCTCCTCAGGCTTCCACCGTGACCCGCAACACTTCCGCCGCCGTGGTCTGGCCCCGGACCAGCCGGGAGAGCGCCGAGGCGCGAAGGCTCCCCATGCCGGCGGCTTCGGCCGCGCGGCGCAGTTGCGCGGCGCTGGCCCCGCCAAGGACCAGCCGTTCCATGTCTCCGGTCATGGCGAACACCTCGTAGACGCCGAGCCGGCCGCTGTAGCCCGTGCCGTGGCAGGCGGGGCAGCCGGCGGCCTCGTGGAAGACGGTTGCGGCCGGCAGGGCGGCGAGTTCCGGAAATTCCCGCGGCGCGGACGTTTCCCGGCGGCAGCGCGGACACAGGCGGCGCACCAGGCGCTGGGCCATGACCGTGACCCTGGAGGCCGCCAGCTGGTGGGGGGGCACGCCCATGTTGAGCAGCCGGCTGACGGCCCCGGGCGCGTCGTTGGTGTGCAGGGTGGACAGGACCAGGTGGCCGGTGAGCGCCGCCTTGACCGCGAAATCGGCGGTCTCGGCGTCGCGGATCTCGCCGACCATGATGATGTCCGGGTCCTGGCGCAAAAAGGCGCGCAGGGCCTTGGCGAAGGTCAGGCCCTGCTCGGAGGAGCACGGCGTCTGGGTCGCGCCGTCGAGCTTGTATTCGACCGGGTCCTCGGCCGTGAGGATGTTGACCTCGGGCCGGTTGAGGCGGTCGAGAAAGGCGTAGAGGCTGGTGGTCTTGCCCGAGCCCGTGGGCCCCGTGACCAGCAGCAGGCCGTTGGGGGCGTCCAGGGCGGCGCGCACGCGTCCTTCCTCGGCCGGGTCCATGTCCAGGTCGGCCAGGGTCAGGCTCTTCTTGCCCTTGTCCAGCAGCCGCAGCACGATTTTCTGGCCGTAAAGCGCCGGCAGGGCCGACACGCGCATGTCCATGGGCCGGGCCGCGGCCAGGGTGAAGTCGATGGCCCCGTCCTGGGGCAGCGCGGCCTGGTCCGGGTCCATGCCCGAAAGGAGCATGAGCCGCCGGGCCAGGGCGGCGCCGAGCAGCGGCGGCAGGCGCAGGGCGTCCTGGAGCAGGCCGTCGCGCCGGGCCCGGATGCGCCAGGAGCCGCTTCCCGGCTCCAGGTGGATGTCCGAGGCCGAGCCGCCGCCGCCCGTTCCGGCCAGGGCGTCCATGACCGCGCGCACGAGCGCCGTCACCTCCGGGTCCTCGGCCGGATCGCGCAGACGGACGTGGTCGGCGGCGATGCGGGCCACGGCCTTGGCCGCGCGCGCCGCCTGCTCCTCCATGTCCGCCGAGGGCGTCTCCCCGGGGCCCGGCGGATCGCGGTACAGGGCCTCGATGGCCCGGGCCAGGCCCTGGCCGTGGCAGACGTAGGGCCGCACGCGCGCGCCGAGCAGGTGCTCGACGCTGGCCAGGCTCGCCGCGTCGTCGGGGATGGCCATGACCACGTGGGCCTGGCCGCGCTCGAAGCGCAGGGGCACGGCGGCGAAGGCCACGGCCGCCTCGCGGGGGAACAGGGTCCGGGCCGCCCGGGCGAATTCGGGGTCCACCGCCACCATGGACGGGTCGATGGCCTCCACGCCGAAGACCTCGCGCAGGACGTCGTTGACGGCCTGGGGCGCGAGCCTGCCCTGGGCCAGCAGATGGTCGCTGAGAAGCGCCCCCCCGGGCGCGTGCGGGCCGGCGTCGAGGGCGTCCGGCGGCAGGCCGCGCTGGGCGAAGGCCTGCCTGAGGCGCTCGTCGAGGCGGCGGCGGATTTCGGGGTCGGCCATGCCGGTCACATTCCTTGCCGCCGGCCTAGTTGCCGACCTGGAGCGTGTTGCCGTTGTTGAAGCGGTAGCTGAACTGGGCCTGGAAGCGCGGGTCGTCGGTGCGCTCGAGCCCGGTGCGCAGCAGCCACAATTCGAGGTCGTCGGGGAGCGTCCTGCGCTCCTGCGCCGTGGCGGGGATGCCCCGCATGCGGTCGATCTCCCAGCCGTTGCGGAACAGGACCAGGGTGGGCAGCATCTCCAGCTTGTACGGCGCGGGGTCGGCCCCGGCGTCCCAGGCGAAGGCGCAGAATTTGAGCTGTCCCTTGTAGGTCTGGGCCAGCCAGCCGAGGAGCTTGTACATTTCCTGGGATTGCGGCGCCTGGGGGTTATGGAACAGCAGCAGGGTCGGTCCGGGTTCGCGCAGCACTTCCTCGGCATAGTTCTCGGCGGTCACCTGCACGATGTCCGGCGGCGGCGGGGCCTTGCGGGCGCAGGCGCACAGCAGGCAGACGGCGCAGACGGCGAGCAGGCCGACAAGGTTCGGTTTCGCGGGGCGCGGCATGAGATACTCCTTGGCACGTGGTTTCGTTGTCGTCGCAGGGCGCGGCCGGGTCCGGCGACTGGCGGCGCTTGTCAAAACTTCTGCATTTTCGGGGCGCTTTGCTGCTTGATGCTTTGCTGCTTGGCGGCATCCTTGGCATCGGGCGCGTCCTTGGCCTCGATCTCCTGGGCCTCTGGCTCGTCCTTGGCTTCCATCTCCTGGGCGTCGGGTTCGTCCTGGGCCTCGATTTCCTGCGCTTCGGGCGCGTCCTGGGCCTTGGGGGCGTCCTGGGCCTTGGGCTTGTCCTGGCTCTTGATCTCCTGGACCTTGGGTTTGTCCTGGGCCTTGATTTCCTGGGCCTGGGGCTTGTCCTGGGAGGTGATTTCCTGGGCCTGGACCTTTTGCGCCCCTCCCGCCTTCTGGGCCTCGAGCGCCTGGGCCTCGGGGGGCTTGAGCGCCTCGATCTTCTGTTTTTCCGAGGCCTTTTGCGCCTCGACCTGCTTGCTTTCCGCGGCCTTTTGGGCCTCGACCTTCTGTTTTTCCGCCGGGGACCGGGCTTCGAGCTTCTGCCGGTCGGGGCCTTCCCGGGCCTCGACGTCGCGCCGGTCCGGAGCCTTCTGCCCGGCGACGGCCTGTTTTTGCGGAGCGCTTGCCGCCTCGACCTTGCGCGCCTGGGGCGCGGCCTGGCGCGTCGGGGCCGTTTGCCGGGACACGTTCCTGCGCCCGGAAGCCTCGCGCCCTTTGCCCTCCCCGGACGCCTTGGCCGGCGCGCCCTGGGCCGGGCCGGGGACCAGCAGCTGCCCCTGGGGCGTATCCTTGATCTCCATGCGCGGCGGCCCCTGGGCCGCCTGGCCGGACTTGCCGCCGGCGGAACGCACGCCCCGGTCCACGGCCCGGGTGAGGGATTTGTCCCCCTCCGGCGTCTGCGCCCGGGGCTCGGCGGCAAGGCCGACCAGGACCATCAGGACCGCGCATCCCAGCCACGCCGGCGTCAGGCGGCAGCACCTCGCCATGGCGACCTCCCTAGACCTTCACCTTGACGATGCGCAGCATGAGCGAAAGCCCCACGACTTCCATGAGGGCCATGCCGAGGAGCATGAGCCAGCCGCCGAAGGTGGTGAAGAAAAGCGAAATGGATTTGGGGTCGAGCTGGTAGAGGACGACGCCGAGCACCACCGGCAGGGCGGCCAGGAAATAGGCCTGGGTCTCGCCTTCGGCGGTCATGGCCCGGATCTTCTTCATGACCCGCTTGCGCTCCTGGATGGTCGCGGCCAGGGTGTCGAAGATCTCCGTCAGGTTGCCGCCGGTCTCCCGCAGGATGACGACGGAATTGGCGAAGATGCGGGAATCGGGCGAATCCACCCGCTCGGCCAGGTGCTTGAGGGCGTCGCTTAGGTCCGCGCCCAGGCGGTGCTCCTTGAGCAGCAGCCCGAACTCCTGGGACAGGGGCGCGGGGGCTTTTTGCGCCGTGAGGTCCAGGGCCTGGAGCAGGCTGAAGCCGGCCCGCAAGGCGTTGGCCGTCATGACCAGCCCGTCGGCCAGCTGGGTCTCGAACTGCCCGGCCCGCCGCCGCCGCATGAGGCGCACGCCGAGCTCGGGCACACGCCAAGCGGCCCAGGCGAAGGCCGCCATGGTGAAAAGGCGCAGGAAAAGATGGGAGAAAAGCCCCGCCGTGGGCGGATAAATGTCCGCCGCCGACAGCGGCAGCCGCTCCACGGCCCTGGCTCGGGACTGGGCGAAGGCCTGCTTGGCCGTCTCGCCGCGAAGGCCGTACACCGTGGCCAGGTTGGCCTGGGCCTTGGCGTAGTTGGGCGCCAGCTCCGCCGCCCTGGCGAAGGCTTTCTCGGCCAAATCGAGGTTGCCCGTGGCCAGGTAGGCCACGCCCATCTCGTTGTGGGCCAGGGCCGAGGCCGAGGATTCGTAGCGGGCGAGCGCGGCCAGGGCGCCTTCGTAATTGCCTTCCCGGTTGAGCTGCACGGCCTGGTCGATGGCGCGGCGTTCGATCTCCGTGGCCGCCCCGGGCAGGAGGAACCCCGCGACGCCGCCAAAAAGGACCAGGACGACGACGGCCGTCCTGACCGTCCGGGCCGCAACCGGGATGAACATGTCGTCGAGGCGGGCCACCAGGGCCTGGACCTTGGCGTCCAGGGGCGAGAGCCGCCCCAGGGGGCCGGCGGCCGTCAACGCGGAGAGCCACAGCCAGAACGCGAACCAGAACAGGGCGAGAAGCAGCAGGAACAACAGCAGCAGCATCATCGCCGCGCCTCCCCCGCCCCCGTGGCGGCGGTCCAGAAGATCTCCCGCGGCACGCTCACGCCGCGGTCCTCGAAATCGGCCAGGCAGCGGGGAATGTAGCCCGTGGCCACATAGGCCCCCTGCACCGACTGGGGCGTGGGCGCGCCCTCCTGGCGGAAGACGAAGACGTCGCCTAGGGTCACGACGTCGCCTTCCATGCCCGTCACCTCGGCCAGCTGCACCATGCGCCGCTTGCCGTCCTTGAACCGCTTGATCTGGATGATGAGGTCGATGGCCCCCACGACCTGCTCGCGGATGGTCTTCGGGGTGAGCTCGAAGCCGGCGTACATGACCAGGGTCTCCAGGCGGCTTAAGGCCTCCCGGGCGCTGTTGGCGTGGATGGTGGTCAGCGACCCGTCGTGGCCGGTGTTCATGGCCTGGAGCATGTCGAGCGCCTCGGCCCCGCGGCACTCGCCGACCACGATGCGGTCCGGGCGCATGCGCAGGCAGTTGCGCACCAGGTCGCGGATGGTCACCTCGCCCTTGCCCTCGATGTTGGGCGGCCGGCCTTCCAGGGTGATGACGTGGGGCTGCTGGAGCTTGAGCTCGGCCGAGTCCTCCACGGTGACGATGCGCTCGTCCACGGGAATGAACCCCGACAGGATGTTGAGCAGCGTGGTCTTGCCCGAGCCGGTGCCGCCGGAGATGAGGATGTTGAGCCGGGCCAGGACCGCGGCCTGGAGGAAGGCCTCCATCTGGGGCGACAGCGTGCCGA
>JAEWCY010000046.1 GCA_023390395.1 Pseudomonadota bacterium
GAATTTTGCCTGCCGAGCCTGCCGCGAAGCGGCGGCAGCGGCAGGCAAAATTCCGCCCCCGTCTTTGGTCCGCCAACGCCAACCGCCACGGTGACCGCAGCCACCCCGCCCGACCACGCCGAGCGGGGGGCCTGGGGGGAGTGACTCCCCCCAGTGGGTCCAGGGCAACGCCCTGGTGGGGTTCGGGGCAACGCCCCGATGGGTCCAGGGCAACGCCCTGGCCGCCGGAGGCACGCGGGCAACGCCCGACGATCGACGCTCCGGCTACTTCCCCTTCGCGTTTCCGTTCCCGGCGAGCGAGGCGGCGACGTCCTTGGCGAATTTCTCCACGAGTCGGCTTTGGGCGGCGGCCAGGGCGTCGTAGTCGGGGCCGGCGGCGGTTTCGCGGTATTCGTTGGTGTTCCAGGCGAGGTTGGCGCCGTCGGCGTCGAGGACGGACCAGCTGGCGCGCAGCACGGCGTCCTGGCCGATGACGCCGTCGAAGCGGGCGACCTGGATGACGACCTGTCGGTCGGGGTGGCCGCCGGTGGGCCAGGGGTAGGTGACGAGGGGCTTGGCGCAGACGAGCCCGGCGATGTTTTCGGTCAGCACGCGCTGGAAGTTTTCGCGCGGCGTTTCGATCCACTGGTCGAATTCGGCCAGCTGCATGCGGTTGCCGCCGCCCCGGGTGACGATCTGCGCCCGGTCGAGGTAGGCGGGGAAGTCCACCGGGCCGACGCCCACGGACATGCAGGGCCCGGCCGGGGCGGCTTCGGATTTGGCCGCGGCGTTGAGGGAGTAGAAGTGCGTCGGCGCGGATTTGCCGCAGCCGGTCAGGAGCAGCAGGCCGGCAGCCAGGGCGGCGACGGCGGCGTTGCGGACGGTGGTGTTCGTGGTGCTCATTTGCGGGGGCCTCCCTTGCCCTGGATGAGCGCTTCGGGGTGGCGTTCCAGGAAGCTCGCGAACTCGCGGATGGCCCGGGCGGCGTTGGCGATTTCGGCCAGGGCCCGGTTGAGGTCGGTGACCGTGGGCGAGTTGGAGTTGACGATCTTCTGGAAGCTGTTGATGGCGGCGCGGCTGTCCTTGAGCGTGGCGTCGAAGGAGTTGAGGGCGACCTTGGCCGAGTTGCTCATGCCTTCGGTGCGGTTGTCCAGGTGCTTGGCCAGTTCGCTGTAGCTCTTGATGGCCTCGTCGAGGTTGTTGGAGATGGGGCCGATCTTTTCGTGGATTTCGCGCAGGAGGTTCTTGCCGGCGTTCAGGGTGGAGTCGATCTTGCCGGGCATGGCCTTG
Organism: Pseudomonadota bacterium; assembly: GCA_023390395.1. GTDB lineage: Bacteria > Desulfobacterota > Desulfovibrionia > Desulfovibrionales > Desulfovibrionaceae > Solidesulfovibrio. Next base: position 1,270 of record JAEWCY010000046.1, read on the forward strand.
AGCTCGGGCGAGTTGACGAGGGTTTCGATGCCGGTGACCGCGCCGATGAGGCGATCGACGAGCTCCTGGAGCGGGAGCTGCTTGATGGTTTCGGTGAGTTTCTCGAAGGTGGAGGGCACGGTCGGGATTTCGGGCAGGTCGGCATGGCCCACCATGCGCACGGGGGTGTCGGGCATGAGGTCCAGGGAGACGGCGAGCTGGCCGGTGACGAAGCTTTGGGTCACGAGTTGCGCGCGCAGCCCCTTGTCCACGAGCTGGGCCAGGAGGTTGGTGGGCGGCTCCTTGCGGGCGTCGGACAGGCTCTGGTCCTTCTGTCCGGGCTTGCCGGTGAGCTTGATCTTGCCGCCGAGGATTTCCACCACCACGGGGATATAGAATTTCAGGTGGGAGGGGTCGGCCTCGATGCTGATTTCCTTGACCATGCCGATGGGCACGCCGCGGAAGACCACGGGCGCGCCGACCTCCAGCCCGCCGACGGAATTGGGGAAGAACATGATGCAGCGGTAGGTCTTGGTGAACAGCGTGCCCGAGCCCAGGGCCACGATGGCGCCCACGGCCAGGGCCAGCGCGCCGAGGACGAAGACGCCGATCAGGGTTTTGTTGGCTTTGGCGCTCATGAAGGTTCCCTTTTTGCGGATGCCGGGTGCGGCGGGCTATTCCTGGCCCCTGGTCAGGAAGTGGCGCAGGTTGGGGTCGGTGGAACGGGCCAGGAGTTCCTTGGGATCGCCGCTGGCGGTCATGGTCCGGGTCTCGACGTTGAGGAACACGGAGTTGTTGCCGATGGCGAAGATGCTGGCCAGTTCGTGGGTGACGACCACGAAGGTCGCGCCGAGGCTCTCGCGCAGCTCCAGGATGAGTTCGTCGAGCAGGTGGGCGCTGACGGGGTCGAGGCCGGCCGAGGGTTCGTCGAAGAAAAGGATGTCCGGGTCCAGGGCCATGGCCCGGGCCAGGCCGGCGCGCTTGCACATGCCGCCGCTGATTTCCGAGGGGTAGAAGTCCTCGAACCCGGCCAGCCCGACCAGGGCGAGCTTGAGGGAGGCCAGCTCCCGGATGTCCTTGCGGGAAAGCTTCGTGTACTGGGACAGGGGCAGGGCGATGTTCTCGGCCAGGGTCATGGAGCTGAAAAGCGCCCCGGACTGGTAGAGGATGCCGGTGCGGCGAAGGATGGCGTCGCGCTTTTCCGGCTCGACTTCCCAGAGGCTGCCTTCCCGGTAGACGACCCGGCCCGCGGCCGGCTCCTTGAGGCCCACGAGCACGCGCAGCAGCGTGGATTTGCCGCAGCCGCTGCCGCCCATGATGATGAAGACGTCGCCTTTTTTCACGGTGAAATCGAGGTCCCGCATGATGACGAAGTCGCCGTAGCTCATGGTCAGGTTCTCGACCTTGATGGCGGGCGTTTCGGCGGCCGGGGCGGCGGGAGCGGGATTCTGGCTGGCATCCATGGGTCACACGCCGATGATGTTGCAGGCCACGGTGATGATGGCCGTGGCGATGATGATGGCCAGGATGCTCGTGACCACGGCCGAGGTGGTGGCCTGGCCCACGGCCAGGGCGCTGCGGCCGCAGCGCATGCCCCGGTAGCAGCCGGCCATGGCCACGAGGACGCCGAAGACGGTGCTGTGCACGAGCCCGATCCAGAAGTTGGCCAGGGGCACGGACTGCCAGGTGTGGGTCAGGTATTGGATAGGGTTGATGTTGAGCATGAGCACGCCCACGATGAAGCCGCCGAGGATGCCCATGAGGTCGGCGTAGATGCACAGAAGCGGCATCATGACGACCAGGGCGATCATGCGCGGCAGCACCAGGAACTGGGTCGGCGAGAAGCCGAAGGTGCGCAGGGCGTCGATCTCCTCGTTGACCTGCATGGTGCCGAGTTCGGCGGCGTAGGCCGCGCCGGTGCGGCCGGCCATGATGATGCCGGTCATGATGGCGCCCATGACCCGGACCATGGCGATGCCGACGATGGTGGAGACGTAGATCTGCGCCCCGAACTGGGAAAGCTGGATGGCGCCGACGAAGGCCAGGATGAGGCCGACGAGGAGGCTTATCAGCGAGACGATGGGCAGGGCCTCGATGCTGGCCTGGTACATGAGGGCGACCAGACCCGAGCGCTGGAACACGGCCTTGCCGCGAGCCAGGGCCAAGCAGGCCAGGGTCATCTCGCCGACGAATTCCAGCAGGTTGCCCGTGGCCTGGTAGAGGCCCAGTCCCAGGTCGCCCATGCGTTCGAGAAAGGGCGCGTGGCTCGTCTTGCGGGCCGCGCCCTGGCGTTCGGGCACTTTTTGGGCCAGTTCGAGCAGGCTCGTCGCGCCTTGGGGCAGGCCCGAGAGGTCCACGGCCACGTGCCGTTCCCCGGCCAGGGCCAGGATGGCCCGGCACTGGGTGAGGAACAGGCTGTCCCAGCCGGCGACCCCGGCCGTGTCGAAACGCAGGGCCTTGGGCATCGGGGTGGCGGCCAGGGCGGAAAGGACCGGCTGGATGTCGGGGAAAGGGCGGTCCTTGCGCCAGACGCCGGACAGGCGCAGGGTCAGGGTCCCGTTTTCCGTGAGGATTTCCCGACGCGGGGCATCGGCCGGGACTGGTTGGATCTTCTGATGCGTCATGGGAAAAATGGGAAAAAGGATCGCCCGCGCGCCGTCAGGGCACCCGGCTTCGATGGGCTTGAACGGGGCGGCTGTCAAGCGACAAAGCGGCGTCGAAGCGAAAAACGCTGCTGCGCCGCCCCGGTTCGGGCCTATTTCTGCGCCGGATACTGGCGCAGGCATTCCTGTTCGCACAGGTCGCTGCCGCGCGAAAGCATGTAGGCGCAGTCGGTCATCTGATACCCTTGGTAGTACAACTGGTTGTAGGCTTGGTTGCAGGCCGTGCGGCAGGCTCCGGAAGTGGCGAACTTCTGCGTGATGACGTTTTCGAACACCTGGCAGATGTCCATGTCGGAGTCGCAGGGGTCGCGGCCCGGCGGCGTGATGCAGTTGCCGAAGAACATGGAGGGGGAGGCGGGTTTCATCGGGCCGCAGCCGGTCACGGCGACGCACAGCAGGGCCAAGGCCAAGGCGCAGTGGAAAAGTCGCATGCTGTCCTCCGTCGGGTTGGTGGAATGCCGCATCTGGGGCTTGCTCCTGACTAGCACGGAGGGCTTGCCAAAGGCCAGACCGGGAGAGGGCCCGGCGCGAAATTTTCTACAGTCCGGTCAAAAGGCGCAAGATGGCGGGGCCGTAGAGCATCTGCGCCATGGCCCCCAGGCACAGGAACGGGCCGAAGGGGATGGGCATGGACCGTCCCCGGCCCTTGCCGAGCACGTAGAAGGGACTGGCGACGAGGGCGGCCAGGCTCCCCATGAGCACGGCGTAGGGCAGGCCCAGCAGGCCGCAGACCCCGCCGACGGAGAGCATGAGCTTGACGTCGCCGCCGCCCAGGCCGTCGAAGCCCTTGGCCAGGCGGTAGCCGGCGGCCAGCAGCCAGAAGGCGCCGAACCCGGCGACCGCGCCGACGCCCGCCTGCGTCGGGCCGATGTCCGGGCGCAGCGCGCCGATGGCGATGCCGAGGAGCGCGGCCGGGTAGGTGAGGACGTTGGGCAGCAGGTAGACCTGGAAGTCGATGCCCGAGGCCACGATGTAGAGCCCTCCGAGCGCCAGGTAGGCGAGGAACCACCACGTGGGGCCGAAAACCAGGGCGGCCAGGACCGCCCAGGCGGCCGAGGCCAGCTCGATGAGAGGGTACAGGGCCGGAATGCGCTCGCGGCAGGCCGAGCACCGCCCCCGAAGCAGCAGGTAGCTCGCGACCGGCACGAGCTCCCACCAGGCGAGGCGGTGGCCGCAGCGCGGGCAGTGGGAGGGCGGGCGCACGATGGAGGACCCGGAGATGCCGCGCGCGACGCACACGGAATAGAAGCTGCCGAGCACGAGGCCCAGCACGGCGGCGAAACCCGGGAAGAGATAGGGGAAAAGGGCGGCGGGCAGCGTTTGGGGCATCAGGGTCTTTTGGCCGCAGCGCCCGCCCGCGTCAAGGGCCGCGGCGGTCGCGGCCGCCGTCGCCGCGCGATCGTCGCC
>JAEWCY010000272.1 GCA_023390395.1 Pseudomonadota bacterium
GCGTAGGCCCCGGCGGCGCGAAGCATGGCCTCGCGGGCCTGACCCATGGACACGCCGGCGATGCGCAGGGCTCCGGGCCGGGGCATGACCACCGCATGGGCCACGGTGTCGGCGGCCCGGGCCACGAGGGCCAGCGTCCCGGGCAGGTCGGCCTCGGGCAGGGCCGGCCGGCCCGAAAGCAGGGCGCAAAGTCCGGACAGGCGCGTGATGAAGCGGGCGGCGGCGAGGTTGGCCGCCTCCAGGTCGTTCCAGAAGGGGTGGGCCCGGGGTCCGGACAAGGGCGCGAGCTGGGCGAAGGCGCTGTCGAGAGTGGCGCGCAGCCGCTCGGCCTCGGCGCGAACGCCGGCGGCGGCGGACGGGTCGCCGGCGGCGCTTTTGGCCAGCTGCCGGGCCATGGCGGCCAGGCCGATCCAGTTGCGTCCGACCAGGCGGCGCAGGGGGTATTGCGGCCGCAGGGGCCAGTAGGCGAGCAGGCAGGCGACGCCGAAAAGCCCGCCGGCCAGGGTGGCCAGGGCATGCTGGCCCGCCCCGGGCCAAAGCGCGGCCACGGGCGTGCCCAAGGGGGCCATGCCGAGGGCGGTGAAGAAGACGAGCGCGCAGGGCACGGCGGCCATGGGGCCGTAGTCGCGGCACAGTTGCCGCCAAGCCCCGACGGAAAGGCCGAGCAGCCCGGTGGCCAGGACCGCCCCGGCCAGGGAGCCGGCGGCCAGGGTCCCCAGGGCGGCGCTGGCGGCGAAGGCCAGGGCCAGCAGGCACAGGAGGTTGAGCCGCAGCGCGTAAGACCCTTCCACGTCCACCAGGGCGACGCTGTGGGCGGCGAAGGCCGCGAACACGGCGTCCTGGGGCGCGCCCAGGGCCAGTCCGGCCAGGAACGGGACCATGAAGACGAAGGCGCCGCGCAGGGCCAAAAGCGCCCCCCGCGCCGCCTCGGCCCGCAAGGCCGCCCGGGCCGGACGCAGGGAAAACAGGGAAATGCTCATGAAACGCACCGAAGGTTTTGAGCCCCGGACGACCGGGGCAGCCAGGGCAGGTACACCCGGGCAACCGGGCTGTAAAGGTCAGAGGACGCCGGCCGCGAGCAGGGCGGAAAGCGCGAGGAGCAAGGCCCCGACCAGCCTGTGCAACGCGGCGATGGTCATCTTGCCCAAGAGCCTGGCCCCGATGCAGGCCCCGGCGAAGGCGCAGGCCGTGGCGGCGGCGGTAAGCCCCAGGTTGCCGGCCACCTCCGGCGCGGCCAGATGCCCGGCGTAGACCGTCAGGCGCGTGGCGTCCACCAGGCAGGCCACGACCACGCCCGTGGCGATGAACGCCTCCTTGGAAAGCCCCAGGCGCAGGAGGAAGGCGCTGCGAAACGCGCCCTGGTGCCCGGACAGGCCGCCGAAAAAGCCCGAGACCAGGCCGCCCAGGGGCAAGAGCCCGGGCGGCAGCCCCCGGCCCTTGAGGGCGTGCGTGATCTCCAGGACGGAAAAACCCCCGATGAGCAGGCCGACCACCAGCTTCACCGGGGTGACGGTCATGTCCCGGCCGAAGAGCGTGTAGCGCGCCAGGGCCGGCAGGTCGGACAGCCACAGGAGCACGGCCGCGCCGGCGAAGCTGGCGGCCACGGCCGGCAGGCCGAAGCGCAGGCAGGCCCGGCGGTCGGCGTTTTTGGCGAACAGGGCCAGCTTGAAGAGGTTGTTGGCGAAATGCACCAGCGCGGTCATGGCCACGGCCGCCTCGATGGGGAAAAAGACGGCCATGACCGGGGTGAGGATGGTGCCGAGGCCAAAGCCGGAAAAAAGGGTCAGGCCCGAGGCGACGAGGGCCGTGGCGCACACGGCGACAAAGGCGGACATGGAAGCTCCCGGTTCGGTCGTGTCGCCCTGCCCTACCGCGCTGCGGCGACGGTCGCGTGACGCCCGGACTCAGCGCCGGCCGTAGCGCCCCATGAGCGTGGCCGCGGCCAGGATATGCCCCTTGGCGGCGCGCAGGACCTCGGCCTTGGACGCGCCCGAAGGCAGGTCGAGCATCCCAGCCAGGGCGTAGAGCGTGAAGAAGTAGCGGTGCACGCCGCTTGGCGGACAGGGGCCGCCGTAGCCGCAGCGGCCCCAACTGTTGCGTCCGGACAGGCTGCCGTCGGGATAGGCCGGGGCCTCGTGCAGGCCCTCGGGCAGCCCGGGCGTGGCCGGGGAGAGGTTATAGAGCACGAAATGGTCCCACACCCCGCCCGGGGCGTCGGGGTCGTCGCACACCAGCGCCAGGCTCCCCGCCCCGGCCGGAACGCCGGAAAAGACCAGGGGCGGCGACAGGTCGGGTCCGTCGCAGGTGTGACGGGACGGGATGTTCCCTTCGTGGACGAAGGCCGGTGAGGAAAGGGTCATCGCCATGTGGGACTCCTTTTCGCCGCGGCCGACGCGGCGTCGCCTTGCCTGTCGCCGAGGGGGCCGGAGAAGGCGTCGCTCCCCCCGGCCCATGGTTCCCCCCAGCAGCGCGTCTGCGGAATCCGTGCCCCTCTATTGTTACGGCCTGGAGCCGAAACGGTCGCCGTTTCGCGGATGCCGGCCTGTTCCGCCGACTCGCCAGGCTAATCGTCGAAGTCGCCCTCGGGGCCCTTGTCGGTCTTCATGGCGGCGGCGCGCTCGAGGATCTTCTCGCGGGTCCAGGCGGCCGGGTCCTCGATGCGGCCGGCCTTGGGGCCGAGGTCGTAGGAACCGGCGGCGAGCAGCTCGCCGATGGCCAGGGAGCCGGTGCCGGCGGCGTTGAAGACGTCGGTCAAAAGCCAGTAGACGAACTCGGCCACGGCTTCGGCCATGCGCTGGCGCACGGCGGCGGGCTGGGCGAGCAGCTTTTTCTCGAACACGCAGTTGAGCTTCTTGTAGTCGCCGGCCTTGATGGCCTTGCCGTCGGCGTAGGCCGTCATCTCGGCCCACAGCGCGTCGTCCAGGCCCTTGCCCGGCTCCTTGATGAAGGCCCCGGCCGCGTCCATGATGGCGTTGCCGTAGTCGTTGACGGCCACGCCCCAGGAGATCATCTGCAGGGCGGTGGCCACGTTGGCCTTGGTGGTGGCGGTCCTGGCGGCGATCTCCTTGAGCTTTTCCGAGGAGTTGCCCGAGGTGCCGTGCTGGGCTCCGGAGATGCCGTAGGGAGCCAGCGCCTCGTGGATCCTGGCGGTCAGGCCCACCTGGATGCCCGTGGCCGAGGCCTCGATGCCGTGGGTGGTGCCGTTATTGAGCGCGATCCAGTCGGGGTGGATGCCGTGGGCGTTGAGCCCCTGGATGAGGAAAAGCGCCTCCTCGGGCGTGGACAGGCCGGACTTGCCCTTGATCTCGCCCACTTCCGTCTCGTACCCGGCCCAGGTCGGCACGTAGGGGGCCAGGGCGATGTTGGCCAGCAGGTTCTCGGCGTCGGGCAGGTGGGAGGCGTCGATGGCGATGGAGGTGATGCCGGCCTCGAACAGCGTCGGGATCTCGGCCTGGGCCTCGGCCACGTCGCCGGGCTTTTTGATGCCGTAGTGGTCGGCGTGGATGGCCACGGGCACGGCGACGCCCAGCTCGTTGGCGGCCTGGTCGGCCTGGCGGGCGATGTTCCACATGTTGACGTCGCAGTAGTTGGACTCGGAGCGGGCGATCTCCAGGATGACGGCGGCGTCGGCGCGCTGGGCGGCCATGAGCGCCCCGCGCAGCACGAAGCTGCTGCGGCAGTTGGCCGCGATGGTCATGGCCTGGCCTTTCTTGCGCATGGCCCGGTCGATGGCCTTGCCGCTGACGAGCAGCGCCCGGGAATTGGGAAAAAGCTTCTTGACGTTGGGCGGCCGGCCGACGGCCAGGGCCTGTTCGAAAGCGGTATCGGGCTTGGTCATCTCTCTCCTCCTGGGCTTCGATTCCGGGCCTCGGCCCGGGGGGCGAACGGGTGTCGCGGCGCCGAGGCGCCGCTTCGTGACGATACGGGGCGCGCCGTCAGGACAGCGCGAAGATTTCCCTGATGCGGCGCTTCTCGAGGATGGCCGCGGCGGCCGGGTCGTCGGCCGTGGCCGCCAGCAACGCGGCCACGCACGGGGCCAGCATGGCCCGCTCGGCGGGATGGTCCACGCCGGCCAGGCGGTCGGCCAGGAGCGTGAGCCGGGCCAGGTTGGCGTCGGCCGGCGCCAGGCGGCAGCGGCCCAGGATGTCGCAGGCGGCCACGTCCTCGGCCGTGGCCGCCGGAACCTTGGCCACGTAGACCGCACCGCCGCACACGGCGCAGGTCAGCTCGCCAGGCGCGCTGCCGTCCGTGGGCAGGGTCCATTGGGACGTGGTGTTGCCGCAGGCGTCGAACTTGCGCATGTGGAAGAAGACGCTCTCGGCGGCCCAGCCGAAATCGGCGTGGCCGGGGTCGTTGACGCAAAAAAGCTTGCGCGTCAGCATGCTCGCTCCTTTTGCCCGTACACCGGGCGCACCTTTCGACGCATAGTACGAGCCGGCGAAACAATCAACAAAGCCGGCCCTATTCCCCTCCCCTTGCCGGGGTTTTTCCCTTTTGTTCGCGGCCGGATTCTGCTACCGCATGCCTCCATGTCCGGATACCTCTACGTCCTGGCCGCGGCCTCGCTCTGGGGCCTCATCGGCCCCCTGTCCAAGCTCTCCTTCGCCGCCGGCATGGACACGGTGGAGGTGGCTTTCTGGCGCACCACCCTGGCCTGGTTCCTGTTCGCCGGCCAGGCCGTGGCCTCCCGGGAGGTCCGCATCGCCGCGCGCGACCTGCCGGCCGTGGCCGGGTTCGGCGTGGCCGGCATCGCCGGGCTCTTCGGCGCCTACGTGGTGGCCGTGGAGGCCGGCGGCGCGGCCCTGGCCTCGGTGCTGCTCTACACCGCCCCGGCCTGGGTGGCGCTTCTCTCCTGGCTCTTCCTCAAGGAGCCCATGGGCGGCTACAAGCTCGCGGCCGTGGCCGCCACGGTCCTGGGCGTGGCCGGCGTGAGCCTGGGGCCTGGGCTGTCCGGCGGGGCGGCCTTCGGCGGCAAGGCCGTCTTCTTCGGCCTGCTCTCCGGCGTGACCTACGCTTTGTATTACATCTTCGGAAAATACTACCTGGGCCGCTACCGCACGCCCACGCTGTTCCTCTACGCCCTGCCCGTGGGCTCCCTGACGCTTTTGCCCTTCGTGCGCTTCACGACCCCGACCCTGGCCGGGGCCGTGCCCTGCCTGGCCCTGGCCGTCTTCTCGACCTACGGGGCCTATTCGATCTATTACGCCGGCCTGAGGCGCCTGGAAGCCACCCGGGCGGCCGTGGTGGCCACCCTGGAGCCGGTCATCGCGGCCGTGCTCGCCTACGCCATGTTCGGCGAGCGCTTCAGCTTCGTGGGCTACCTCGGCGCGGGCTGCATCATCGGCTCGGTGCTGCTGACCATCTGGGACGGGGCCAGGGAGCGGCTGCGCGCGCCGCTGCCCGGCAGGGCCGCGCCCCGGACGGGCTAAAGAAGCCCCCGGCCCGGGCCGATGAGGCGGCAAGGGGAATTTCGGCCCGTCGACCGGAGCGCGGACGCCATGAACGAAATCGATCTCAACGCCGCCCTGGGAAACGCCGAGGGCGCGGCCAAGTCCCAGGCCGCCGAGGCCCGGCAGACCGCCGACGCCCCCGCGCCCAGCCGCGAGCCCGACCGCGACACCGTGCGCGTGGAATCCCTGCTCAAGGCCACGGCCTCGCGCCTTGTCACGGACGAGGCCACCCGGGTGGTGCAGGTCGAGATCCTCGACCCGGTCACGCGCAAGATCCTGCGCGCCATTCCCGACGACGACTGGCTCAAGGTGGTGCGCGCCCTGCAGGCCATGGCCGGCGAGGCCATCGTGGACAAGAAGACCTGAGCCCCGCCTTGCCGCCGCCCGCCATTTCCAGTAATGCCCCTCAAGCGCCCTTGCGCGCCCCGACAATGACCCGAAGACGGCTCGTGCGGCGTCGACGCCTATCCGTCACCATCAACCCGTTTTCCCCGACGCCGCCATGCCCGCACCCCCTTCGCTTCCGCGCCCGTTCCCCCTGCGTCAGGCCATCGTCCTTCTCGCCGTGGGCACGGTCCTGTATCTCGCCCTCGGCGCGCTGCTGCTGACCGCGACGCAAAGCGCCAGGGTTTTCCGCGACGCCCTCATGGAAGCCGGCGCACGCCTCGACGACGTCCGTTTGGCCGTCGAACAAATGCACTTTCAATCCCTGCTCGCCGCCGCCACCGGGGAACAGGTGTTCGCCGTGCGCCACGACGAAGCCCTGGCCGCGATGGCCCGGCCCCTCGACGCCCTGGCCCGACGGGGAAAGCAGTCCCCCTTGCCCGTGGACGTGGCCAGGATCACCGGTCTCGCCGGGGAGGCGGCCGCCGTTCAGGGCAGAGCCCTGGAGGCCGTGGCCCGGGGCGACCTGCCGGCCGCCTGGGCCATGCTGCGAAGCCTGGGCTACGAGGACGTCCTGGCCGCCCTGCGCCGGTGCCTCGACGAATGCGACGCCGCTCTCGACGCACGCGCCGACGCCACCCTGGCCGGGCAGGACCGTTATACCCACATCGCCCTGTGGTGCCTGGGAATCTTCACCCCGCTTTTCGCCATCGGCGGCAGCCTGTTCCTGCGCCGGGCCGGGCGCGACGCCGCGGCCAACCAGGCCGCCCAGGAAGCCCTGGCCGACTCGGAGCAACGCTTTCGCGACACCTTCGAACTGGCCGCCGTGGGCATCGCCCACGTGGGCCTCGACGGCCGCTTCCTGCGGGTCAACAACCGCTTCGCCGCCATCACCGGCTACAGCCAGGCCGAACTGGCCACGGCCGGATTCGCGGCCATCACCCACCCGGAGGACCTCGAAACGGACCTGGATTTCGTGCGACGCCTGCTGTCCGGCGAAATCGACACGTATTCCATGGAAAAGCGCTACCTGCGCAAGGACGGGGGCACCGTCTGGGCGCAACTGACCGTCTCCCTGGTCCGCGACGCCCAGGACCAGCCCCAGCACTACATCAGCGTCATCGGGGACATCAGCGACCGCAAGGCCGCCGAGGCGGCGGCCCGGGAAAACGCCCGCACCATCGCGGCGCTGCTTGACGCCACCACCGACCGGGTCATCCTGGCCGACGCCGAGGGAACGGTGCTGGCCGCCAACAAGGCCGGGGCGGACAGTTTCGGGCTCTCCCCCGAGGCCCTGGCCGGCCGCCGGTTCCATACGCTTTTCGACGAGGCCCTGGCCGCCTCGCGGCTGGTCCATTTGCGCCGGGCCCTGGAGACGGGGCGCATCCAGCGCTTCACCGACGAACGCGACGGCGTGATCCTCGACCATGTGGTCGCCCCCCTGCCCGGCAGCGACGGCGCGGCGGGCCGGATCGCCCTGTTCGCCCGCGACGCCACGGCCCTGGTGCGGGCCAGGGAGGAGGCGGAAGCGGCCAGTCAGGCCAAGAGCCGGTTCCTGGCCAACCTCGGCCACGAGATCCGCACGCCCTTAAACGGCATCCTCGGCATGGCCCAGGTCATGGCCGGCCTCGACCCCGACGAGCAGCAGCGCCAGTGCCTGGACGACATTTCCAGCGCCTCGGCCGCCCTGCTCGAACTCATCGACGACCTCCTCGAATTGTCGCAGATCGAAACCGGCCGGGTGGCCCTCGAACCGGGACTCTTCGCCCTGGCCGACATCCTCGAGGCCGCAAGCGCCACGCTCACCCCCCGGGCGGCGGAAAAGGGCCTGACCCTCAAGACCGCTCTCGCTGCGGACCTGCCTCCCCTGGTGCTGGGCGACGGCGGCAAGCTGCGCCGCATTCTCCTGATTCTCGTCGATAACGCCGTCAAGTTCACGGAGAAAGGCGGCGTGCGCGTGGAGTTGCGCTGCCGCGAGGCCTGCCCGGGCGAGGAAAGCCAGGTCCCGGCCGTGCAGGTGGCCTGCCTCGTGTCCGACACCGGCATCGGCATCGCCCCCGAAGCCCAAGCCAGCATCTTCGACAGCTTCACCCAGGCCGACGGCTCGGCCACGCGGCGCTTCGGCGGCACGGGCCTGGGCCTGGCCATCGCCCGGCGGCTGGCCCGGCTCATGGCGGGCGACCTCGTCGTGGAAAGCCGCCCGGGCCAGGGCAGCGTCTTCACCCTGACCGTTCCCTTCGCGCTGCCCGCCCCGCCCGCCGAAGTCGAGGCGCGGTCATGAGCCGGGCCGGCGCATCCCTGCCCCCGCCGGAGCGCTTCGCCCGGGACATGGCCGTGCTGCGCCGGGGAGGGCTGCCCTGGGACGGCCGATGCGCCGTCCCTCCCCCTGTCGCGCCCTACCGGCCGCGCACGGGCGACGTGGTCCTGCGGCTTCTGGCCATGCCCGAGTCCATCGGCCTGGCGGCCACCAACCTGTCGGGCTACTCCCATTGCGGCGTGGTCCGGGAAACGGCCGGCCAGGCCTTCGTGCACGACTGCTACCCCCCGGTCGACGGACACCGGGGCGGACTGCGGCGCACGCCCTTCGCCGCCTGGACCGCCGCCGAGGGAAGCGTGCCCGTGCTGCACTGGCAGGCGCTGCGCCGGCCGGACATGGACGCGGACGCGGCCGGCCGGGTCCTCGACGCCCTGACCCGCCTGGAACTGCGCTTCTCCCTGGTCCTCGAACGCCACGACGCCCTGGCCGAGGGCGTCGGCGAGGAGGCCAACTGCTCGGCCTTCGCCCAGGCCTTCCTGGAGGCCATGGGCACGGACTGCGCCCCGGCCTTCGCGGCCACGGCCGTGACCACGCGGGTGATGACGCGCTTTTTCTTCCTGGCCGAGAACGGGTTCTACGACGCCGCGCCGGGCGGGGCGGGACGCGATTTCTACGACATGGCCCAGGCCCACGGCCTGACCGCCCTGGCGGCCTATCCCCGGGCCACCATGCCGCCGGGATTCGGCGAACTGCTGCCGGAACTTTTCCCCGTGGGCTACGGCCAGGGGCAGGCCGTTTCGCGGGCCATGCGCCGCTTCGCCCTGGCCGCCTACGCCGGCATGGTTCCCATGGTGCGGGCGGCCGTGGCCTGCCACGGAGTCTTGCCCCAAGCCGCCCTGGCCTGGTTCGACGGCCGCGACGCCTGGGGGCTCGCCTCCCTCGTGCGCGCCCTGCCCCGGGACGTCCCGGTGCGGGGAACGGCCCTGGCCGTGGCGGGGCTCCTGGCCCTGGCCGACACGCCCGCGCCCTACGTGACCATCCCGCTGGCCGTGCGCTTCGCCTTCGGCCGCCCCGGCCCCCTGCTGGAGCTGGCCCAGGCGGCGGCGCTTCGCGTCGCCCCGCCCCTGGCCGCCCTGGCCCGGCGCGCCGGACTCGGCGCCTTTCGCCTTTTCGACGCCCCGCCGGAACCCGAGGAAACGCCATGACCACGCACTTCCCCAACCTCCTTTCGCGCCTGGCCATGCGCAACGGCTTCTCCTACCAGTTCGCCTTCCCCATCCTCGACAACCGCCGCCTGGCCCGCCGCCTGGCCTTGCTGGAACGCCTGCTGCCCCGGCCGCGCCGTGCCCCCGTGACCGCCCCCATCTTCGTGGCCGGCCTGCCCCGCACCGGCTCGACCTGGCTGCAGACGCTGCTGTGCGCCCATCCCGACGTGGCCTACGTCTCCCACTTCACCCACCACACCTATCCGAACTTTCTCGCCGCCAACCTGCTCGCCCGGTGGCTGCGCCTGGACGCCAGCGGCGAGCGCTTCATCGGCGACTCGGTGGTCCATTCCCTGCACAGCCCCTCCGAGGCCACGCTGCTGTGGGGGGAATGGTTCGGCATGGACCCGGCCTGCCTGACCTACGACCCTTTCACGGCCGACGACCTGGCCCCGGAGACCGTGGCGGAGATCAAGGACGCCCTGTCGCGGGTCACGGCGCTTTTCGGGCCGGACAAGCGCTTTTTCGCCAAAAATCCGGCATTCATTCCCTACGTGCCGGCCCTGGCCGGGCTGTTCCCGGACGCGCGCGTCATTCATCTCGTGCGCGACCCCAGGCCCACGGCCAATTCCATGGTCAAGCTCCTGCGGGCCTGCCGGGCGCAGCTGGCGCGCATCAACGCCTCGGGCCGGCCCCTGGCCATGCGCCTGACCGACTTCGTGCCCTACCCGCGCCTGCCGCGCCTGGCCGAGTACGTGACGCGCTTCGGAGCCGACGACGTGCGCGCCACGGCCCGGCTCTGGCGCGACGCCGTGGGCTTCATGGCCGATCTCGCCCCGAGCGTGCCCCACCTGCTGACCGTGCGCTTCGAGTCCGTGCTGGCCGATCCGGCCGGGGCCATGGCGCGCATCCTGGACTTCTGCCGGTTGCCGCCCCTGCCGGCCGACTCCCCGGCCGTGGCGGCGCTCTACGCCAGGACGGGCCGGGTGGCCCACGTCAACGCCTACGGCGAATACGAAACGATCACGGCCGTCTGCCGCGAGGCCATGCCGCTCGTCGGCTACGATCCCGACGGGCCGGAAGGCACGCTGCCGGCCCGGGGCGCGCCCGTCTTCGGCGAGCTGGTCTGAGAGAAGAGAAAACGGGGAACTTAGCGCCGATGGCCGCGCAGGTCGTCGAAACGGCGGCGCACGGTCTCCAGGCGCTCGCGGTAGCCGGCGGCGTCGCCGTATTCCAGAAAGAAGCGGTAGCGGGAATGGGGGGATCTGGGCGTGCGGGCGTGGCGCACCGGGCACCAGTACTGCTCGGTGCGGCCGGCCACCTCGCGCACGAAGCCGAGCAGGCCGTTGAAATAGCCGCAGTAGACGCAGTTGAGCTTCTCGATCCAGTTGAGGTAGGCCAGGGACTGGCGGTCGATGACGATGTAGTCGCCGCGCCGGACCTTGGGAATGCCGTAGATGGGGAAGCATGCCCACTGGTACACGGTCACGGTCAGGTCCATGAGCAGGGCCGGGATGACCGCCCCCCAGATGACGGGGATGGTCAGGATCATGAGGAAGCCGGATTCGTAGACGTAGTCGGCCCACTTCCTGGCCAGGAGCCGGTGCTGCTTCCTGACCTCCCGGGTGAAGCGGACCTTCTTGCGCTCGATGGTGTAGCCGACCTCGGCCCCGACCCGGTCGAACTCCTCGGCCAGCTCCTTTTCCAGGGCTTCCAGACGCTCGATGACGTCGTCGATCTTGGTCACGCGGGCTCCTTCATGCTTGCGGCAGGCGGCCCCGGCCGTCGCGGGGCCGCCCCTGGCCCGCCCCTACTGCAGGGGATGCAGGCAGTCGTGGCCGTGGGCCTTGCACAGCTCGCCGTCGTCCTTGAGCCGGCCGGCCAGGAAGGCCTCGGCCGCCTGGCGCACCGGCCCCGAAGCCCCGCGCACCACGGTCAGTCCGGCCCGGCGCAGCTTGTCCGCCGCGCCCTGGCCCATGTTGCCGGCGACAAGCGCCGTGACGCCCATGCCGACCAGGGTGTCCACGAGGTTCGAGCGGCAGCCGCACTCGGCCGGCGGCGCGAAGGTCTCCTCGGCCACGACGGAATTGTCGTCGTTTACGGTCAGCACCGTGAAATACCCGCAGTGCCCGAAATGCTCGTCCACCAGGCCGTCGCGGGAGGGGATGGCGATCTTGGTCATGGTTGCCTCCTGTCGATTTCCCGCCCCGCCATACCGGAAATCGCCCGGCCGCGAAAGCCCCCGGCCAACGGAGGCAAGCGGCGGCGCGACCTCTTTGGCCGCGCCGCCGCCCGCCGCCCCCGCTCCGGGGCCGCCGCGCCGGCACGGGGCGTCAAAACGGTTCGAACTGCCGGTCCTGGGCCTCGGCGGTCTCCGTGCCCAGGTACACCTTGGCCCCTCGGACGCTGGGCTTGGGCAGCGCCTTGGCCCGTCCCTGGGTCCGGGCGGCCGGAATCGCCTTCGGGGCGGGGCGGCCGACGCCGCCGACATGGAAGAAGCCGATGGTGGCCTGGAGGTGTTCGGCCTGGGCCGAGAGCTCCTCGGCCGTGGAGGCGAGCTCCTCCGAGGCGCTGGCGTTTTGCTGGATGACCTGGTCGAGCTGCTGCAAGGCCTTGTTGACCTGCCCGGCCCCGGAGCTCTGCTCCTTGGAGGCGGCGGCGATCTCCTGGACCAGTTCGGACGTGCGCAGGATGTCCGGCACCAGCTGGGACAAAAGCCCGCCGGCCTCCTCGGCCACGCCCAGGGAGTCGGCGGACAGGGTGTTGATCTCCGCGGCCGCGCTCTGGCTGCGTTCGGCCAGCTTTCGCACCTCGGCGGCGACCACGGCGAAGCCCCGGCCGTGCTCCCCGGCCCGGGCGGCCTCCACGGCGGCGTTTAGGGCCAGCAGGTCCGTCTGGCGGGCGATCTCCTCGATGACGGAGATCTTGGAGGCGATGTCCCGCATGGCCTTGACGGTGTTGGTCATGGCCGTTCCCGAATGCTTGGCCCCCTCGGCGGCCTTGCGGGCCAGCGCCTCGGTCTGGAGCGCGTTGTCCGCGTTCTGCTGGATGGAGGAGGTCATCTCCTCCATGGAGGAAGAGCTTTCCTCCACGGACGAGGCCTGTTCGCTGGCGCCCTGGGAAAGCGTCTCGGAGGAGGCGGACAGCTCCTCGGAGCCCGTGGCCACGTTCTCGGCCCCGGACTGGACCTCCTGGACCACTTCCGTGAGCCGGCCCACCATTTCCGACAGGGCCTGCATGAGCTGGTCGCCGTCGGAGCGGGAGGAGACCGCGACGTCCAAGTCGCCCGAGGAGAGCTTTCTGGCCATTTCCACCACCTTGCGGTCGGCGGCGACCAGCGCGCCCAGGGATTGCAGCATGGTGTCGGCCTGGGAGCGCGGCGCGACGGCCACGTCGAGGTCGCCCAGGGCCAGCTTGGCCACGGTCTCGGCCACTTCCTGCTCGGCCACGGACACCCGGCGCAGGGATTCGGCCAGCATGCCCACCTCGTCCTTGCGGGCCACGTCCAGGCTTTTGCCCAGGTCGCCCACGGCCAGGGCGTCGGCGAAGCCCACGGCGAAGCGCAGAGGCCGGCTGATGCCGCGCGCGATGAAAACGCCCAGGGCCAGGCCCAAGAGGGCGCTCACCGCGGCCACGCCGATCACCAACGTCCGGCTGCTTTCGTAAATTCTCGTCGTTTCCTCGGAAAATGCCTTGGCGTTGGCTTCCTTGGCCTCGGAGAGTTCCGACAGCAAGTCGTCCACGAGGTCGCTTTTCTGCCGTCCGGCATTCATGGAAAGCTCAACGGATTCGCGCTTCTCCTGCAGGGCATCGGCCTTGCCGAGCTCTATGATCCTGGCGACCACCGGCTTGTACTCGTTCCAGGCCGCGTTGAGCTTGTCCAGCAGTTGCTTCCCTTTTTCCGTATACAGCAGCGGCTTGGCCTTCTCCAGATTTTCCATATATAATTTTTCATACTTATTAAAATTGTTCAGATATTTATCTCGCTGCTCCGCGGATGAGGCGAGGAGAAAGTTCTTCAGCGCCCGATCGATATACAACAAATCGATATTCGCTTCCTTGATATAGGACACGCCGAGCAATTCTTTCTGATATATTTTATCGCCAAGATCGTTAATGAGCGACATTTTCGTGACGCCGTAATACCCGACGATCGCTGTAAAGATCGCCATAACGATAAACGATAGGATAAGTTTCGTGCCGACTTTCATGTCATTGAACCATTGCATGGGGTACCCCCGCTTTCAAGATGTTACAAAGACACGTATATGCGCCAACCTAAAACGTTGTTCCCAAATCATGCAAGAGTACATTCCTAGCCGCACTTGCTGCTGCTGGCTCACGAACTGCGTTTCGCCTGTTATTCTCTCGGTCGCCTTGGCCTGACCCAGCATCGGCAAAGCAACGCATCGATGAAATGGCTGAATATTCCAATACAGGATGCTTCAACAAGTATCCGCCCTTGCCCTGAAGTCGTCAAGAAAAAACGCTACCACGCCCCAAAGGCCATCATACCTTTGGGAGAAGCACCCATCGCTCTCGCGCGCCTGCCCGAAAGCGGCTCGACGCCCTCCTTGTCCAACAAGCAGGGGACGCTTGCGTTTCGATACGATGCCAAGAGCGCGGCCCGCTCGGCCGAGCCGCGCGAGCCCGGATGGGGGGTGAAACGGGGCGGGTCCGGAAAGACGTCGGGCCCGGGGACGGATAGACAAGGGAATATCCCCATGCCTCCTTGCGTCGCGAAGCGGGCGTCGTCCCGCCTCTGGCGGCACGGGCGAAGAAGGGACCCGGAAGGATGCGCCGGGCGCGCCGCGACCGCGGGGAGACGCCCGAAGGCCTAGGCCACGGGAGGGTTGCGCCGCCGGCCGAACAGGCCCGAATCGCGCACGGCCGTGGTGCGCCAGTTGCGGGTGATGGCCAGCATGCGCAGAAGGAAGGTGACGCCTATGGCCCCCAGGGCGGCGGCCAGGGGCGGCAGGGCGTCGCTTTGGCGCAGGAGCGGATAGGTCAGGCAGCCGATGAGGGCGGCGAAGGCGTAGAACTGCCCGGGCTTAAAAACCAGCGGAGCCTCGCGGGTGAGCACGTCGCGCAAAAGCCCCCCGCCGCAGGCGTTGACCGTGCCGACCAGCACGGCCGGGGCGAAATCCAGGCCGAAGGCCAGGGACTTCTCCATGCCGACCACGGCGTAGGCTCCGAGCGCCGCGGCGTCCACCACGGCCACGAGCTTGTCGGACAGCACGGCCCGCCGGCCGAAGATCAGGCAGGCGGCCGCCGCCGCGGCCACGGCCAGCAGGTAGTCCTGGTTGCGCACCACGGCCGGCACGCCGGCCTGGAGGAAGATGCCGTCGCGGATCAGCGCCCCGCCCACGCCCGTGGCCAGGGACAGGCCCAGCAGCCCCACCAGGTCGAATTCCCGGCGGATGGCCTCGATGGCGCCGGTGGCGGCCATGAGGAACACGGCGAAAAGATCCAGGAAAAGGGGCAGTTCGAAACCTTGCTGGGGCATGGCGCGGGCCTCCGCTTCGGGCGTGCCCGCCCCGGACGGGACCGGGGCGGGCGGCTCACATAGGGCCGGCGACGCCCGGCGTCAAGCGTCGCGCCGGCCTTCCCGGCGGACCAGAGCGACGAACTGCGGGGCGATGCGCGGCAGCATCAGGACGAAGATCCCCACATACAGGAAGGTGAAGAAAAAGTGCACCTGCGCGCCGCTCACGTGGCCGGGCAACAACCGCCAGACGGCGTCGGGCACGGCCGGGGCCAGGAACTGGCCGCAGAAAAGGCCGAAGAGGAGCATGGCCCCCCGGATGTCCAGGCGAAGCCCTGCCAGCAGGCCCACGGCCAAAAGCGACTGGGCGGCGGTGAGCAGGATCTCGTGCATCTGCGCCGCGTCCAGGGGCATGGGCGCGGCGAACGAGCCGGCGGACACGCCGTAGACGCCGGGAATCATGCCCACGAGCAGCGTCCACTGGTTGAGCTTGGAGGAGATGAGGCTGCCAAGCGCCATGCCGGCCATGCCGCGCAGGGCGAACATGATGGCCACGATGAATTCCGGGGCTTCCGAGGCGATGGGGGCCAGCCACTGCACGAGCAGGAATTCGCTCACGCCGATGAGCCGGCCCGTGGCCACCAGGCCTTCGCTGAAATGTTCGGCGTTGGCCACGATGACCCCGGCGGCGAAGAGGAACAGGCCGGCCGTGGCCAGGCGGCGGCGGCCGGCCGCGAGCCTGGCCAGGCAGGCGGCCACGCCCTCCAGTTCGGGCTCCTCGCACTCGCGCCGGGCGGCGATGGCGATATAGACCACGTAGAGCCCGATGAGGACCGCGCCGTCGACCCAGGTCAGCGTCCCGGACAGGGGGATGCTCAGGGCGTAGGCCGTGGCCAGGCCCAGAAAGAGCACTTCCGTGCGCCGGGCCGGCTCCAGGACCACGGGCTGGCGGCTGCGCCACCAGACCACCCCGGCCACGGCCGTCCAGGCCACGCCGATGAGCAGCCGGTTGGCCCCGGTCATGTTGGCGATGGCGTAGTGGACGTATTCGGACTCGGGATGCTTGCCGGCCATCCAGGTGAAGTACATGTCCACGGCGTATTCCGGCAGCACGGCGATAAGCGCCACCACGGCCAGGGCCAGGGCTTGCGGGATGTCGTTTTGGGCCACGTCGCAGGCCCAAAGGAGCAGGAAGGACGCGCCCAGGATGGCCAGGCCGGACAGACCGGCGGCGGCCGGCGGCGTCATGGGCACGGCGAGCAGGGAAAAGGCCAGGCCGGGCAGACAGGCGGCCACGGCCAGCCACAGGGGAAGGAGTCTACGCATGTGCTCTCCTCGGTTTGGCGGCCGAAAAAAAGACCTCGGCACGCGCATGCATGCCAAAGGTCTTGCCGATCGGCTCCGAGGGACCGACGACAGGGCCAGGCGGCGACATCGCCGCAGGGATGTTGACCCTGTCCGAGACAGCTACTCCCCTTTGGAAAATTCAAAATAGGCCGGATCGCCCGGCGCGTCAAGCCATAGCTTGCGCCGCCGGGACCTTGCAACGGTCCCGGCGGCGCAAGCGAGGGGGCGGGGCGTCACACGACCCTGGCGACCAGGCCGATGGTGTCGAAGTACTGGCCGGCCTCGGCGCGCATCATGTCCCGGTCGCGCACGGCGTAGGGATGGTCGCAGCTGAGCCATTCCCGCCAGGCCCGGTCGTGGCAGGCCAGGGAGAAGACCTCCTCGAGCCGCACGGCCGGGGAGCGGCCGATGAGGTCCGCCCACCAGGCGGCGGAGTACATGTTCATGTCTTCCTGCCAGAAGGGGCGCATCTCCTCGGGAACGCCGGCGTCGAAATCCTTCTTGAGCCCCGGGACCACGAGGGCGAACAGGCCGCCCGACCTCAGGAACGGCGTGAGCGCCGTCTCCAGGAAGCCCTCCCTGGCCCCGAAGTGGTGGTAGGCGTCGATGCAGACCAGGGCGTCGAAGTACCCCCTGGCGAAGGGCATGGCGTCCACGTCGCCGTGCACGGGCATGACGCGGTCGTCGAAGCCGTGCTCGCGCAGCCGCCCGAAGTTGTCCGTGGCGTCGATCCACAGGTCGTAGCCCACGATGCGCGCGCTCAGGCGCGAGGCCAGGTACATGGAGGTGAGCCCCGTGCCGCAGCCGAGGTCCAGCACGCGCCTGGCGTCGGCGAGGTCGATCCTGCCCAGGAACTCCTCGGCCAGGAGCAGGCAGTTGGGCCCCATCAGGTTCCGTTTCACGAAGTCGGCGTCGAAAAAGGCGCTGGTGATAGGTTCTTCCATGGCGTCCTCCCGTGTCGTTGCGTTTCGGGGCGGACCATAAGCCCGGGCCGGGAGCGGGGAAACCTCCTTTCCTTTTGGCAAGCGAACAGGCGACAGGGCCTTGCCGCGACGGCCCGGGCGACGGCCTCGGGGGGATGGGCGCACGGCCGGACGACCGGCGGGGCAGGCTTCGGGCGCGGGAAGTGGGACGAGAAAGCCCGCCCTGGGGGCAGGGCGGGCTTGAAGGCGGTCTAGCGCCTCTTGGCCGAGGCGAGGATCTTGTAGACGGTTTTGGGCGACAGGCAGTGGGACGCGGCGATCTCGCCCACGGGCACGCCGCGCCGGTACTTCTCGCGGATCGCGGCGTTGCGACGCCGCAACAGCGCCTTGGCGTCGTTGCCCTCGCCCCAGCCCTTCCTGTTTTCCTCCTTGCGGGGGATGTACAGGCAGGCGCCGTCGATATGCTTCTGTATCGCTTCAAGCAGCTGCGCGGGCAGCACCTCGCTTGCTTTTGTATAAGCCATCATGCTCCCTCCCGAAATGGATTTCAGGATCGAGCAAAGGCTACCCCGTTTCCTTTCAACGTCTGCGGCAGCCTTTGCTAGGCATGCGGCACAAGATCCTTTTGCGATGTGTTTTGCAAAAAAGCCTCTCTTTTTTTCGGGCCTTTATACCGGCCCGCGTCCCGGCGTCAATGGCCGGGGAGACCGCGCCCCTACCCGGGCCGGCCGGAAAGCTGCTGCGCGATCTTCTCGGAAAAAAGGTACAGCACGTCCACGGCGAAGGCGTACTCCGGCACTTCCTCGCGCCAAAGCGCCATGAGCTCCTTGACCCGGGACCGGGCCGCCTCGATTTCGGCCGGGGCCTCGGCGTTGTTGATCGCCGCCAGGACCTCCAGGTACTCGTCGGAAAGAAAGGCCGTGACCATGCCGCGCGACACGCGCTCCTTGTCCAGGCCGTCCCAAACGCCAGACGCCATGTCAGCCTCCTTGTCCGGTCACTTGCAAAGCCAAAGCGCCGCGCCCTCGATGCCCCGCAGGATCTTGAGGCTCGTGGTGGCGAAGATGTGCTTGAGGGTCGAGGGCCTGTGGCTCGTGCGGCCGATGGCCACGGCAGCGTAGCGGCGGGCCTGCGCCTCGTGCAGGATGGTCTTGGCCGGATTGGACGAGGTGAGCACCTTGATGGAGATGCGCTCGTCCTCGATGTCGTTGCCCTTGATCTCGGCCATGGCCCGGCCGAAGATCGTCTCGGCGTCCACGCAGCGGTCGTCGGCGCATACGTGCAGCAGGGTGACGTCGTGCCCGGGCTCGTTGCGCAGGATGTAGCCCACGTGGTCGGCCACGCGCAGGCACTCCTCGGAGCCGTCCACGCACACCAGCACGTTGCGCCGGTCCTTTTCCGGGTTGCGGCAGATCCAGATGGGGAAGGTCAGCTGCTCCCAGAGAATGCGGTGGGACACGCTGTCCGTGACCATCTCCTCGAACCAGGAAAGCCCCCGCCGCCCCAGCACGGCCGCGTCGTAGAGCCCTTCCTCGGATTCCTTGATGATCTCCTTGACCGTGCCGAGCTTGCCCTGGGAAAACTTAACCTGCACCTGGTCCTTGGCGAACCCCATGTCGTAGAGCCACTGCTTGGCCTTTTCCATGGCCGGCACGCCGTGCGCGGCCTTGTCCTCCTCGATGTGGACCACGGCCTCGGGATTGGCCTCCAGGTTGATGGGGTCGAGCCGCCAGTCCGGACGCCTGGGCACGACGTAGAAAAGCGTCAGCTTGAGCGATGCGCGCGTGGTGAAGAAATGGTGCACGAAGCGCAGGCTTTGCGAAGTGTGAAACTCGTCGCTGACGGCCACGAGCAGGTGCTTGTCCATGGGCGGCGTCCTTACTCCCCGGGCAGACGGCAGGGCCGGGTTCGAGGGGTTTGTTTTTTATGACGATAAAACAACTTGCGCGAACTTGGAAAGGGATTATTCTCTAGTTCGATCGTGATTTTCATTTTCAAGGAGCCCCGCGTGGACAAGCTCATCGTTTTCCTTATCATCGCCCTGGCGGCCGGGTATGTCATCCGGCGATTCTTCTTCAAGAAGGGAACCGGCTGCGGGTGCGGGTGCGGCAGCGGAAACGGCGGCTGCGGCACGCCGGAAAGGAAGGGCGCATGCTGCGGCGAAGGACAAAAGCCCCTGTAATCGGCCTGTCGCTGCTCCTCGCCGGCTGGCTCGGCCTCGCCGCCGGCCCGGCCGGGGCCTGCACGCTTTTCGGCCTGGCCGGCCCGGACGTGGCCGGCGGCGGCGCCATACTGGTCAAGAACCGGGACTGGCGGCCCAACCAGACCCAGGAACTCAGGCTGGCCACGCCCAAGGACGGCTACCGCTATCTCGGGCTTTTCGCCACGGGCGACGCCGCCTCGGGCCTCAAGGCCGGGGTCAACGAGGCCGGACTCTCCGCCGTCACGGCCACGGCCGGGAGCATCCCCCGCGAGGAGCGCAAGGCCGAGCGGGGCATGGGCGGCATCCTGCGCCGGCTGCTCACCGAATGCGGCAGCGTGGCCGAGGCCGTGGCCCGCGTCGACCTCTTCGCCCAGGCCAAGCCGTGTTTTTTCATGCTGGCCGACCGCCACGAGATCGCCCGCATCGAGACCGCCCCGGGCGGCCGGTTCGCCGTCACGCGCGCGGCGCGCGGGGCGTTGCGCCAGACCAACCACTACCTCGAACCGTCCCTGGCCGACGCCAACAAGACCGTCGGGGCGTCGAGCCGGACCCGGGCCGGGCGCATCGAACACCTGCTCGAAACCGTGAAGAAGCCGGCCGACCTGGACGCCATGCTGGCCTTATCTCGCGACCGGGCCGCCGGGCCGGACGACAGCCTCTTTCGCACCGGAAGCACGCCCGCGTCCGTGCGCACCATGGCCGTGTTCGCCGTGGCCATGCCGCCCGAGGGGCCGGGAACGCTTTTCCTGCGCGTCCTGGACCCGGGCGCGCCCGAACGCGCGCAGACCG
The DNA here is from genome assembly GCA_023390395.1 of Pseudomonadota bacterium. Lineage (GTDB taxonomy): Bacteria > Desulfobacterota > Desulfovibrionia > Desulfovibrionales > Desulfovibrionaceae > Solidesulfovibrio. The sequence goes on from JAEWCY010000272.1 coordinate 20,044, forward strand.
TCGTCCTCGACGCGGCGGCTTTCGCCGGGCGCTGACGTCTCCCTCTCGAAATCCGCACAGACGAATTTCGAAAACAGTATGCGGCAGTGCCCCGTGCCCCGGGAGAAGCGACCGCGCTAGCGCCAGGTCACCCGCAACGGCAGGCGCGGCGGCAGGCGCGTGAGCGAAAAGCGCGGATAGCCGAGCATGAGCCCGCCGTACATCTCGTGGCCGTCCGGCAGGGCGAGGCGCTCCCGCACCGCCGGGTCGACCGAGGCCACGTGGCGCAGGATGCCGGCCCAGCAGGCGCCAAGGCCCAGGAAGTGGGCGGCCAGCTCGAAATGGGACAGGGCGATGACGCAGTCCGTGGCCGGGGGGATGGGCGCGTCGGCCGGGGCGTGGGCGACGACCAGGCAGGGGGTGTGGCGCAGGATGCCGTCGCGGCCGGCGTCGTAGGCCCGCAGGAAGTCGGGGCTGCGGCCCGTGGCCCGCAGGAAGACGGCGCAGCCGGCGGCCAGGTCCCGTATGGCCGAGGCGTCCTGGATGACGAGGAATTGCGCCGGCCGCAGGTTGAGGGCCGAGGGCGCGTAGCGCGCCGCCTCCAGGCAGGCCTCGATGGCCGGGCGCGGCACCGGGCGGTCGGAAAAATTGCGCACCGAGCGCCGGGTGGTCATGAAGCCGACCAGGGCCTCGGGCGGCACGTCCGGGGCCGGCGGCGCGACGGGCAACTCCTCGCGGCTGGCCTCGCCCAGGCGCAGGCAGCCCCTGGGGCACACGGCCAGGCAGTGGCCGCAGCCGATGCAGGCCTCCTCCAGGCGCGCTCCGGGCACGGGATAGCCTTCGGCGTCGGTTTCGAGCAGCGACAGCGGGCATTCCAGCACGCACAGTCCGTCGCGGGCGCAACGCTCGCGGTCGATCCTCACGGGCGGCATGGCCCCCTCCCCGGCGGCTTCGAGCCGTTTCCCTACAGGTTCTGGCGCGTCCAGGACACGAGTTCGGCGGCGCTCCTGGCCCCGGAGACGCGGGCCTTCTCCCGGCCGCCGACGAACAGCGCCATGGTGGGCACGCCCTGGATGTGCATGCGGTCGGCGATGGCCAATTCCTCCTGGGTGTCGCACTTGGCCAGGATGACCCGGGGATGGAGCATGGCCGCCGCCTGGTCGAAGGCCGGGGCCATGGCCCGGCAGGGGGCGCACCAGGGAGCCCAGAAGTCGACCAGCACGGGCAGGTCGCTTTTGGCCAGGAAGGTGTCGAAGTTGGCGGCGGTCAGGTGCACGGGATGGGGAGCGAGGACGGGGGTCCGGCACTTGCCGCACACCGGCCCGCTGTCCAGTCGGCTGGTCAGCACGCGGTTGACGGCAAGGCACTTGGGGCAGACCGCATGGATGGCGTCGGGCATGGCGTTTTCTCTCCGTTTCGCCGGGCGCTTGTTCGCCCAAGCCGGTGTTTTCGCACCCTAAGACATAGCCATGGTTGGCCCGAAGGCAATGCCCCGCCCCCGCGTCGCCGCGTTTTCCCGTGTCGCGTCCGCGAAATGCGCGCCTGCGCATGCATCGGACGACATACTTCAGTCGTTATGTTTTTTTGAAAAAATACTTTCGTATTTTTTCAAAGACGCGACCCTAGGCCGGCGCGTCCCCCTCGCTCATGGCGAAGTCCACCCGTATCTTGAACAGGCGGTCGGCCGGCAGGTTGAGGATGGAAATGCCGGTCTGGCGCGTGATCTCCGCCAGGCCCTCGGCGATGGCCTCCCGGGAGGGGCCGATCATGGTGAACCAGATGTTGAGGGGGTGGTCGCGCAGGTAGTTGTGGGTCACGCCGGGGTGGGCGTTGACCGCATTGATGAAGGCCTCGCGCTTGTCGTCCGGGGCCGAGGCGGCGCACAGCGTCGAGAAGAAGCCGATCTTGGCCGACTGGAAGTTGGCCCCGATGCGGCGGATGATGCCCTTGCCCCGAAGCGCCCGCACCCGGGCCAGGGTTTCGGCTTCGGTGAGGCCCACCTGCTCGCCGACCACGGCGTAGGGGCGCGCCGCGATGGGGAACCCCGTCTGGATGATGTCGAGAATGCGCTTGTCCGTGGCGTCCATGGTTCCCGCCTATGCTCCCGCGTTTGGGGGGGAGGCCTCGCGCTCCACCCGGTTCCTGCCCCCGGACTTGGCCCGGTAGAGCGCCTTGTCGGCCCGGGAGAGCATCGCCTCCGGGGCTTCGCCGCAAATGTGGCGGGCCACGCCGAAGCTCGCCGTCACGGGGCCGGCGGCGGCGAAATCCTCGCCGGCCACGGCCAGGCGCAGCCGCTCGGCCAGCTCGGCCGCCTGCTCCAGGTCCACGCCCGGGGCCACGACCACGAACTCCTCGCCGCCGAACCGGGCCAGCCGGTCCACCTTGCGCAACTGGGACCGCAGCCGCGCCGCCAGCTCCACCAGCACGGCGTCGCCGGCGTCGTGGCCGTGGGTGTCGTTTATGGCCTTGAAGTGGTCGATGTCCAGCAGCACCGCCGACAAGGGCGCGCCGTAGCGCGTGGCCCGCGACGCCTCGTCGGCCAGGACCTCGGCCAGCTTGCGGCGGTTGAGGGTCCGGGTCAGGGGGTCGAGGTTGGCCAGGTCGAGCAGCTCGCGCCGCTCCAGTTCGAGCTCGGTCACGTCGGCCAAGGTCAGCAGGCAGCGCGACGGCCCGGGCAGGCGCGTCACCGCCACCTGGAACACGTGGGGCGGCTGGCCGGGGCGGTCGGGATGCATCAGGCGCAGCCGGTGCTCGCGGTCCAGGGGATCGTCGGCCAGCCGGCAGGCCCAGGCGGCCAAGCCCTCCTCGGGCGGCGGATCGGCCAGGAACTGCTCCAGGGTCAGCCCCCGGGCGGCGAACTCCTGGCGCGAAGCCAGGCCCAAAAACCGCAGCCAGGCCCGGTTGATGCCGAGCACCCGCGCCCCCTGCATGATGGCCGCCGGCTGGGGCATGTCGTCCAGGAGCCGGTGCGTCAGCTCCCAGGCGTCCTCCAGGCGGCGCGCCAGGCCCGCCGCCTCCAGTGCCTCGTCCAGGGCGTCGCCCAGGGCGGCCGGGTCGAAGGGTCGCTGGGCCAGGCGCACCCCGGGCAGGGACACGGTTTCGAGCAGCCGGCGGATGTCCGCGGCCGTGCCCGTGAGAAAGACCGGCACGCGCCGGCCGGGCTCAAGCGCCGCCTGGAGGACGCCTGGGAGCTGGCCCACCGGCTCCTCGACGACATGCCCCAGCCGGCGGCCATCATGCAGG
>JAEWCY010000068.1 GCA_023390395.1 Pseudomonadota bacterium
CAGCCCGCGGAGGCCGCCCCCCCGGCCGACGACGCGGCCGTGACCGCGCCCGACGGCCAGGCTCCGGCCGGCGAGACGCCGCCCAAAAAAGAACGGCGGGCGAAACGCCGCGAGGCCCCCGTAGAGGTCCCGACCAGCCCGGACGCCGGCTCCTCGATCGCTCCTTCCGGCGACGCGCCGGCCCAGCCCGCGCCCAAGCCCGAGCGGCGGTCGCGACGGTCCAGGGAGACCATCGAGATTCCCGCCCCGGCGGACGGAGGCGAGCGTGCGCCCACGCCCTAGCCCGGCGCTTGGGCCGCGTTTGCGGGACGCGCTCGGGCCGGTCCCGGAAACGGCGCGTCGCGGGGGCCGCTTTTGGGTGGTCGCCGCGCTGTGCGCCCTGCTTTGCTGCGCCGGGCCGGCCGGGGCCGTGACCCTCGACCCCAAGCCCGAGCGCGCTCCCGTGCGCCTGCCCGACGGGCTCTTCGCCGATTCCGGCCCGGTCGACGGGGTCCTTCGCGTCAAGCTCTTCACGAAGAAGGTCAAGTATTCCAGGGTTCTCGAAACGGCCCCGCTGGCTTCGGCCCCGGGCCGGGACGGCGGGCTGGCCCTGACCACGGCCCAGGGCGGGGGCGACATCGCCTTCGGCCGCTACAACGAGGTCGCCCTGGACGTGCGCGACGCCGACCCGGACAACCCCACCCTGGCCGCCCTGCTCGTGCGCGCCCCTAACGGCCGGACGTTCGTCAGCGACCCCCTGGAGTGCGTGGAGCGCCTGGGCGCGGCCTACCTGGAAACCATCGCCGCCGGGGAAGCCTCGGTCGCCGTGGCCCGGGCGCAGTGGGCCGAGAAGACGCCGCTCTACCTGCTGCGCCGCCTCCTCGATCTCCCCCACGACGACGTCTGGCGCACGGCCGAGGACGGGCCGTCCACCTTTCTCCAGCGCCGCTTCGACCGCGACCTGCTGGACATCGGCGCGGTGGACCTGCTCCTTCGCCGGCCGGCCCCGGTGCAGGTCAACCTCGTGGCCGCCCTGGACCCGGCCCATCCCAGGCAACGCACGGTCCTCGACTGGTACGCCCTGGCCAAACGCACCTTCGAGCTGCCCGACGGCCGCACCGTGCTGCGCGTCTATGTGGGCCGCTACCTGCGCGCCCGCTATCCGGGGATAACAAGCGCCAGGCTCAAGGAAATAAGCCTGATGTTTTTCCGCCAGGGCGAGGCCGAGGTGGCGCGCGAGCGGGTGGTGGAGCGCCTGGCCTTCGTGCCCTCGGGCCTGGACCCGGCCTGGACGGCGGAAAATGGCCTCCCCGGCCGGCTGCCCACCCGGGTGCGCGAGCCCTTCGCCGGAGCCCGGCGGGTGTTCGCCAACATCGCCCCGGCCGCCGCGGCCGTGGGAAACGCCACGGCCACGGCCTCCCTGCGCCTCGCGCCCATGGCCCCGGGCCTGCCCGGCGGCGGGAGCCTGGAGGCCGCCGCCCTGGCCCTGGTCTCGCCGCGCCGCGACACGCCCGCCTTTCTGGCCGCCGCCGACGAGCTGGCGACCGGGCTCGGCGCGGCCCCGGACATCGACCGTCCCGACGGCGGCGTCAGCGTCGTTTCCCTTTGGAGTCTGTCCTCACCCTTCGAGCCGGCCGGCCGCGCCCGGGCCGGGGAGGGGGGCGAGGCCGCGCCGGTCTTTCTGTCCGGCGGAGCCGGCCTTTTCGAGGCCCAGGGCGGGGTGCGGCTCTACCGCGCGCCGCGCGGCCTGGTGGTCGAGGGCCGGGCCGGGGAACTCGCCGTGCCGGTCGCGGCGTCCTTTGTCCCGTCGCCGCAAAGCGCCTATTTCTTCCGCCTGGACATCGGCTCCGCCCCGGGGCTTGCCGCCGTGACCCTGGACGTCTCTCCGGCCGGCGGCGGCGCGGCCAGGACCTACGCCGTGCGCCCGGGCGCGCCCACGCCCCTGCCCGATCTGCCGGCTTCCGTGGCCGGGGCCGTGCTGCGTTTTCGCTTCACCGGCCGGGAGTTCTCCCTGCCGCTGACCCGGGCCGAGCTCGCTTGCGTGCCGCGAAAAGCGCCCCAGGAAGGCCTCTACGCGGCCCGGCTGCCCTGGCCCGTGACCACGGCCGCCACTCTCGCCAAAACCGGGCCGCAAACCTACGCCGCCGCGCCGGTCACGCCCTTCGGCCGCTTCTCCTGGCTGACCGCCGCCTACGCCCTGGTCGGCGATCCGGCAGCCGTTGCCGTAAACGGCGGCGACCCGGCCGTGCCCGACACCCGCTCGGGCCTCGTCGCCGGCCGGCTGGCTGGGCGTGACGGCCCGGCGACCCTGGCCGTCACGGGCGTCGGCGGCCGGGCCCCGGGTGCACTGGAGCTTAAGGAAGCGACTTTTTCCGGCCAGGCCGAGGCCGGCTGGAAGGACTTTTTCGCCGTGGCCCCCCTGGCCGCCCTGGACGGCCGGCCCTACGCCCCGGGCGAAGTGTCCGCCGAGGCGGCCCGGCGCATCCATGAGGCCGACGACTGGCTGGCCCTGGGCGCGGCCTCCCTGGCGGCCAAGGGAGCCACGGCCCGGTTTTTCGCCCACCCCTGGTACGGCGTGTCCGCCCTGTGCTTCGAGACGGACAGGGGCGTCGATCTTTCCCGCTTCGCCGCCGCGCCCCGCGCCGGCTCGGGCCCTGGCGGGCCGGGCACGCTGTCGCGGGTCCTTTTCGCCGTGGCCGCCCTCGCGGCCTGCGGGCTCGGCCTGCGCCTGGCCGGCCG
>JAEWCY010000114.1 GCA_023390395.1 Pseudomonadota bacterium
CGCCAGCGGTGCGCGAGGCCGCCCAGCGCCTGTCCGGCCTGGCCCTGCGCACGCTCGGCCGCCAGGACGCCTCGCGCCGGACCTTCGCCGCCCTGCTCGCCCAAGGCCGGGCCTCCCTCGTTTCCAGAGCCTGCGCCGCCCTGGCCGCCATTCCCCTGGTCTACCGGGACGAAGCCGAGATCGAGGCCAGCCGGCAGGCCTACGCCCGGGCGCTTAAGGACCTCGACGCGGCGCGCCAGGCCGATCCCGACGCCTTCGCCGCCGGCATGGCCCCGTTCATCGGCATGGTCCAGCCCTTCTACCTGGCCTACCAGGGCCGCTGCGACCGCGACCTCCAGGCCCTGTACGGCAGGCTCCTCCACGACGCCCAGTCGCGCGCCTTTCCCGAGCTGGCCGTGCCCCCGGAGTCCAAGCCGCGCCCGAGGGAACGCCTGCGCCTGGGCATCGTCAGCGGCTACTTCCACCAGCACTCCAACTGGAAGGTCCCCATCAAGGGGCTCCTCGACCACCTGGACCGCCGGCGCTTCCATGTCTCGTGCTACTACACCGGCACGACCGTCGACGACCGGACCCGGGAAGCCCGGCGGCTGGCCGACGCCTTCCGCGCCCTGAACGGCTCCTGGCAGGGCCTGGCCCGGGCCGTGCGGGACGACCGGCCGGACATCCTGCTCTATCCCGAGATCGGCATGCATCCGGACACCCTGCGCCTGGCGCTGTCGCGCCTGGCCCCGGTCCAGTGCGCGAGCTGGGGCCACCCGGACACCAGCGGCCTGCCGACCATGGACTACTACCTTTCGAGCGACCCCATGGAGCCGGCCGACGCCGACAGCCACTACACCGAGCGGCTGGTGCGCCTGCCCGGGCTGTCCTGCGTCTACGCGCCGCCGGCCGTCGCCCCCCCGGGGGGCGGGCGCGAACGCTTCGGCTTCTCCCCGGACCAGACCATCGTGCTGTGTCCCCAGAGCCTGCCCAAGTACCTGCCCCGGCGCGACGCCCTGCTCGCCCGCGTGGCGGCCCAGGCGCCGGACTGCCGGTTCGTGTTCCTCGAAAGCTGGGTGAGCCCCGGCATCGGCGAGATCCTCCGGGAACGGCTGCGAAAGGCCTTCGCCGCCGAAGGCCTCGACGCCGGCCGGCACGTGACCTTTCTGCCCCACCTGTCCATGGAACGCTTCCACGACCTGTGCCGGGCGGCGGACCTGGCCCTGGACACGCCGGATTGGTCGGGCTGCAATTCCACCCTGGAGGCCCTGGCCCACGACCTGCCCGTGGTGACCCTGCCCGGCCCCCTCATGCGCGGCCGCCACACCCTGGCCATCCTCACGATCATGGGCTGCCCGGACCTGGCGGCGCACGACGAGGACGCCTACGTGGCCAGGGCCGTGACCCTGGCCCGGGACGCCGCCCTGCGCCGGGAGACGTCGGAACGGATTGCGCGAAGCAAGATGCGGCTCTACGATGACCCGAGGCCCATCCGGGCCCTGGAAGACCGGTTCGCGGATATGGTCGCCGCGGCCGGCCGCCCCTGAAGGAGACGAACGCCATGGCGGAATACGCCGAAGTCGAACTGTTGCGCGTGTATTGCGGCGAATCGGACCGCGTGGACGGCCGGCCGGCCCACGAGGTGCTGGTGGAACTGGCGCGCCGCCACGGCGCGGCCGGGGCCACGGTCCTGCGCGGGGTGCTCGGGTTCGGGGCCGGCAGCCTGGTGCACACGGCCAAGCTCCTGCGCCTGTCCGAGGACCTGCCCATGATCGTCGAGATCGTGGACCGGCCCCAGCGCATCGAGGCGCTGTTGCCGCGCATCGAGGCCGCGGTCAAGGGCGGGTGCATCACCCGCCAGCGCGTAAGCGCCCATTTCCACTGCCCCGTGCGGGTGCACGACGTCATGGCCGTGGACGTGGCCACGGTCGCGCCCGACACGCCCCTGCCCGAGGTGGTCGACCTGCTCGTGGCGCGCGGGGTCAAGGCCGTGCCGGTCCTCGACGCCAAGGGCCGGGTGGCGGGCATCGTCACCGGCGGGGACCTGCTTTCGCGCGGCGGCCTCGGGGCCAGGGTCTCCTTGCAGGAATCCCTACCCGACGCCTTCCGCCTGGAGGAGCGCGGCCGGCTGGCCGGACGCGTCGCCGCCGATGTCATGACCGCGCCCGTGACCACCATCGCCGACAAGGCCGGGTTGCGCGAGGCGGCCCGGATCATGACGAAAAAGAGCCTCAAGCGGCTTCCGGTCGTGGACGAGGAAGGGGAGCTCGTCGGCATCGTCAGCCGGGCCGACATCCTGCGCTCGGCCGCCTCCCTGGCCCCGGCGGCCGAGGCGTTGCCCCGGTTCACGGCCGGGCTCTTCCAGCTGGCCCGGGACGTGATGTTCACGGACGTGCCCACGGTCGGCCCGGACGCGCCGCTTGCCGACGTGGTGGCCAAGATCGTGGCCTCGCCCCTGCGGCGGGTGATGGTCGTGGACGCGGGGCGCAAGGTGCTCGGCATCGTGGTGGACGGCGAACTGCTCGCCCACTGCGGCCCGGGGCGAAAGCCCGGCATCCTGCGGGCGCTTTTCGGGCCCGGCGGCGACGAGGCCGTGGCCTGCCCGACCGGCACGGCGGAGGAAGTCATGGAGCGCCGCGTCCACACCGTGCCCGAGGACGCCGCGCTCATGGACGTGCTGCAAAAGATGCTGTCGTGCCAGTGCAAGCGCCTGGCGGTGGTGGACGACGACGGCAGGCTCCTCGGCATGGTGGACCGCGACGCCATCCTGCGGGGCATCGCCGGGACGTGAGACGCGCCCGGGGCGCGATTCCCCTTTGCCAAGGCGGCCGATTCGCGCTAAGCCCCGGCTCGCCGGGCCGCGCCTTCTGCCGCGCCCGGCTTCCATCAAAAAACACGCAAGGAGCAACACGCAATGGAGCGCACCCTTTCCATCATCAAGCCCGACGCCGTTTCCCGCAACCTGTCCGGAGCCATCCTCAAGATGATCCAGGACGCGGGCCTTACGGTCGTGGCCATGAAGATGATCCAGCTTTCCAAGGCCGAAGCCGAGGGCTTCTACGCCGTGCACAAGGCGCGCCCGTTCTTCGGCAGCCTGGTGGACTTCATGATCTCCGGCCCGGTGGTCGTCTCCATCCTCGAGGGCGACGACGCCATCGCCCGCTACCGCAAGCTCATGGGCGCCACCAACCCGGCCAACGCCGAGGAAGGCACCATCCGCAAGATCCACGCCCTGGACATCGAGAAGAACTCCGTGCACGGCTCCGACGCCCCGGAAACCGCCGCCTTCGAGACGTCCTACTTCTTCAGCGCCCTGGAAATGGTGGGCTAGGGCCATGGCCGCCGTCATCGGCTTTCTGGGCGCGGGGAACATGGGCGCGGCCATCATCGGCGGCCTCGCCGCCGTTCCCGACGTCTCGGCCATGGCCTACGACGTGGACGCGGCCAAGGTGGACGCCCTGGCCGCCGGCGAACTGGCGCGAAAAGCCCCGACGCCCGAAGCCCTGGCGGCGGGCAGCGACTACCTGGTCCTTTGCGTCAAGCCGCAGTACCTGGCCGGGGCCATGGCGGACCTCGCGCCGCACCTGAAGCCCGGCGCCGTGGTCTGCTCCATCGTGGCCGGGGTGACCGTGGCCCGGCTGCGCGAGCTGACCGGCGGCGCATGCCCGGTGGTGCGCATCATGCCCAACACCCCGGCCCTGGTCGGCGCGGGCCAGTTCGCCCTGTGCCTGGACGACCCGGCCCTCTCCGCCGCGCACAAGGCCTTCGTCGGGGAGCTCTTCGCCAGGCTCGGCCGCACCTACGTGCTGGAGGAGAAGCACTTCGACGCCTTCACCGGCCTGGCCGGCTCGGGTCCGGCCTACGTGCTCTACTTCATGGAGGCGCTCATCGAGTCCGGCGTGCTCATGGGCTTTCCCCGGGACAAGGCCACGGACATCGTGACCGGGCTTTTCTCGGGCACGGCCAAGCTCGCGACGGAAACCGGGCAGCACCCGAGCGTGCTGCGCGAGATGGTGACCTCGCCCGCCGGCACCACCATCGAGGCGCTCATGCACCTCGACCGCAGGGCCGTGCGCGCCGCCATCATCGACGCGGCCGCGGCCTCGCGGGACCGCTCCAAGGCCCTCGGCGGCTGAGCCGGCCCCGCCCTGCCCCTGCAGCGAAAAGCCCCCGCCGCGCAAGGCGCGGCGGGGGCTTTTTTATCGTTTTCGCGATGCGGCTAGGCGGGTTTGACCACATTGGTGGCCTTGGGTCCCCGTTCCCCCTCGATGATGTCGAACTGGACGGTCTCCCCCTCGCGCAGGGTGCGGAATCCCTCTCCCTCGATGGACGAGTAGTGGACGAACACGTCGTCCTCGCCCTCGCGCATGATGAAGCCGTAGCCCTTCTTGTCGCTGAACCATTTCACGGTGCCTTCGAATCCCATACGTCTGCCCTCCTGAAAAAAACTTACTCTATGCCATAGCCTTGCTGTCACAGAACCGTCAACAGAAAAACCAACTTTCCTCTATTTCCATCTTGAAAGCATCCACGGTGTCTACGCGCTTCGCAAAACGCCTTATGCCAAATCAGGCATGCAGCAATATCGTGCGCAGGACAATCATTACGATCGCAACAATTCCTCCCGACAACAACACCAACCGGGCGAGGTGTCCATAGCGCATCGCGTTCCAAGGCGCGCCGGCCGGTCCCATGACGGGCTTGCGGACACGGACGCCGAAATACAGGGCCTCGCCGCCCATGCCGCCCCCGCACAGCCAGGCCGCCATGGCCATGGGCCAGCCGGCATTGGGGCTGGCGCTCTTGCCCGCATCCCGGTGCACGTCGCCAAGCGCCACGTTGCCGGGAAATCCGAGCAGCCTTGCGGCCAGCCACATGGCCAGCGCCGTCAGGCGCGCCGGCAGCCAGGCCAGGACGTCGTCGGCCCGGGCCGCGAAAAAGCCCAGGCAGACGTAGCGCGGCGTGCGGTAGCCCCACATGGAGTCGGCGGTGCTCACGGCCTTGTAGGCCCACAGTCCGGCCGGCCCGGCCAGGGCCAGCCAGAAAAGCGGCGCCACGAAGGCGTCGTTGGCGTTCTCGGCCACGGACTCGGCCAGGGCCCGCCACAGCCCGTCCGCGTCCAGCACGGACGTGTCCCGGCTCACCAGGCCGGCCACCACGGCCCGGGCGGCCTCGACATCCCCCGCTTCCAAGAACCGTGCCGCCCGGCGGCCCTCGCGCAGGAGCTGGCCCAAGGCCAGGCCGGCCCAGGCGAAATACAGGCCGAAAAGCCAGCCCACGGCCGGCAGGGCGCACAGCAGGAAGACGCCCCCCGCGCTCGCCCCGGCCACGGCCAGGACCCCGGCCGCGCCGAAGGCCCGGCCGCGAAGGCCCCGGGCGTCGGCCAGCCGGTCCAGGAAGCCGTAGGCCGCGCCCAGGGCCCGCACCGGATGCGGCCAGCCCGGCGGATCGCCGAGAAGCAGGTCCAGGGCCACGGCCAAGGCCAACAGCAACGGTTCAGGCATGACGACTTCCCTTACGGCCGCATCGGCTCCATCCCACCCGGGGCGGGAGGCCTATCGGCGAATCTATCATTCGTGGATGAAAAGACAAGACCACTCGCCAAAAACGAGAGTCCCCCTTGCGGGGAGGTCCAGGAGGGGGTCACCCCCTCCTGGCCGCCGGAGGCTCTCCCCTACTCCACCTCAGGCGGCCGGCGCAGCTTCCTGGCGTAGCGGTCGAGTTCGCTCAGGACGCAGCCGCAGTAGGGCTGGCGGTAGATGCCCCACTCCCTGGACAGGGCCACGCCCTCGTCCCAGTGGACGCGGAAGTCCCGGTAGAGGAAGGGCACGCCGCGGGCCTCGGCCCGGGCCTGGCCCAGGGCGGCGAGCACGGCGTGGTCCTGGTACTTGCTGTAGAGAAGCGACGAGGTGAAGGCGTCGCAGCCGAGATCGGCCGCGGCGGCGGCGACAGCGTCCAGCCGCTCCTCCCAGCAGGGGGCGCAGCGCCCGGCCGGGTCGGCCAGACTGCGGCGCAGGTGCGGCACGGGATCGTAGTCGCCAAAACGCATGTCCACGCCGAGGATGGCCGCGACCCGGGCCGCGCCGTCGCGCCGGCGCAGGTATTCCATGGCCGGCTGGATGTTGGGGTTGAAAAAGAGGCCGACCACATCGTAGCCGGCCTCCTTGAGGCGCAAAATGGGCGCGATGGCGCAGGGGCCGCAGCAGACGTGGAGAAGGATCCGCCCGGCCATGGCGCTACAGCGGGGCGATGACGATCTTTTTCTTGAATTCCTCTTCCATGGCCGACAGCCGCGCCCGCTTGAAATTGAGCAGGTACAGGGCGAGCTCCTCGCCCACCTTGGCCGTGACCGTCTCCTGGCCGCTGTCCTTGCGCATCTGGCGGTAGATGTCCTTGAGCACGGTCAGCGCCTGCCATTCGTGGTTGCGGCGCTGGCCCGAACCCCGGCAGCAGGGGCAGGGCTCGGAGGTGATGGACAGCGCCGAGGAGCCCAGGCGCTGGCGCACGATCTCGAGCAGGCCGAAGCGCGAGATGCGGCCCACGTCGGTGCGGGCCCGGTCGTTCTTAAAGGCTGCCCGCAGGGTCTTTTCCACCTCGGCCACATGCTTGCGGTCCTTCATCTCGATGAAGTCGATGACCACCTGGCCGCCGATGTCGCGAAGCCGCAGCTGCCGCGCCGCTTCCTCGGCCGCCTCCACGTTGGTCTTGAGCGCCATCTCGCGGAAATTCGATTCGCCGCCGATCTTGCCGGAGTTGATGTCCACGGCGGTGAGCGCCTCGGCGTGGTCGAAGACCAGCACCCCGCCGCTCGGCAGGGTGACCTCCCGGCCGTAGAGCTGCTCGATCTGCTTGCGCAGGTTGAAGCGGTCCCACAGCGGCACGTCCATGTCCGCATGCTGTTTGACGATGCCGGGACGGCGCGGATAGACCAGCGCCGCCATCTCGGCCACACGCTCGGCGGTCTCGGGCTCGTCCACCCAGATCTCGCCCACCTCGTCGGTGAGGTAGTCGCGCACGGCCCGGGAGGACAGGTCAAGCTCCTGGTAGACCAGGCTCGGGTTGTCCGCCGTGGTGCCGCGCTGGCGCACCTCCTTCCACAGGCGCTTCAGGTACGACAGATCGCGCTCCAGCGACGTCTTGGACTGGGTCAGGGCGGCGGTGCGCACGATGATGCCCAGGCCCTCGTCGAGCTTGAGCCCGGCGATGGCCTCCTTGAGGCGCTTGCGCTCGGTCTCGTCCTCGATCTTGCGCGACACGCCCCGCTGCTCCCGGCCCGGGGTGAGCACGAAATAGCGGCCGGGCAGCGACAGGTAGGTGGTCAGAAACGCGCCCTTGTGGCCGGTGGGCTCCTTGACGACCTGGACGAGGAGCTCCTGGCCCTTTTTGAGCGCCTTCTGGATGGGCGGGTACTTGGGCCGGCGTTCGCCGGCGTGGACGGTCTGGTAGTATTCGGGGTGGACCTCGTCGATCTGCAGGAAGCCGTTGCGCTCCGCGCCGTAGTTGATGAAGGCGGCCTGCAGGGCGGGATCGATGTTGTGGATCCTGCCCTTGTAGATGTGTCCCCGGGTCTTGGCCTGGTGGACCATCTCCACGTAGTACTCGACGAGCATGCCGTCCTCGGCCACGGCCACTTCGACCTGCTCTCCGGGCAGCACGCCGATGAACATCTTCTGCTTGCGTTTGTTTCCTCTGCTCATCGTCAAAAAACTCCCTGCCGCCGGCGCGGCCGCGCCGGGGCGAAAAATGTTTTCCGGCTAGCCGGAATAGAAAATCTCCCGCCCGTCGACGCGCCGGCGCACCGCGCCGTCGCGTTCCAGGGCGTCGAGGGCCGCCTGCACGGCGTCGAGGGAATGTCCCAGGGCGGCGGCAAGGCCCCGGGCGGTCTGCGGGCGTCGCTTCACGGAAGCCAGGAGACTCGGGGGCAAGTCGTCGCCGCGCCGGGCGGCCAGGGCGGCCGGGCCGTGCCCTTCGGTCATGGGAGCGGGCGCGGATGCGGCCGGCGCGAGCCCGGCGGCGGCGGGGCCGAGGGCCTCCCGGAAGCGGGCCAGGACCGGCTTGGGCACGGCCTTGGCCCCGGGATGGGCGCCGGGGCGCGAAAGGGTCACCACGTCGACCCGGTCGGGCGAAAGCTCCCGGCAGTAGTCCCGAAGCGCTTCGAGGTTCTCCTCGGAGTCGTTGATCCCGTCGGCCAGCAACACCTCGAGGCACAGCGCGCCGCCGTAGCCGGCCCGGAATTCGAGCAGCCCACGGCGAAGCCCGCCAAGGTCCACGGCGGCGTGGGGGCGGTTTAAGCGCGCGTACTCGGCCGGGATCAGCGTGTCCATGGAGGGCAGCACGATGTCGGCCGCACCGAGGGCGGCCCGCACGTCGAGATCGGGCAGGAGGCTCGAATTGGTCAGCACGGCCACGGGCACGCCCGGAAAAAGTTCCTTGGCGCCGGCGATGATCTCGGCGCAGTCGCTGTTGAGCGTGGGCTCGCCGAGGCCGCCCAGGGTGACGGCGTCCGGCCGGCCATGGCCGGCGGCCTTCCACCGCGCCAGCTCGGCCAGGATCTTCCCGGCCGGAACATAGGGCTTGCGGGCCACGGTGAGGGCTTCGGTGGGACCGGCCTCGCAGTAGAGGCAGTCGAACGAGCAGATCCTCGCGCCGAGCAGGTCAAGACCGAGCGACAAGCCGAGGCGGCCCGAAACGACGGGACCGAAAATGAAACGTGGGGCGTCCGTGGCGCGATCCTCCTTGTCGCGTCGCATGCGGCTTGACAGTCCGGCCCCGCCCGGGGACAAGGGCCGTCATCAAGCGAACCGGAGCGTACTGTGAAACAGGGCGATTTGATACTTCTGGTCTCTCCCAAGGGCAAGCGATATCTGCGGCGTTTCGAGCCGGGACTGGTGCTGCACACCCAGGAGGGCATGATCCGCTTCGAGGATGTGGACGCCGCCGGCTGCGGCGGCGCGGTGTCCACCCACCTCGGCCACGCCTTCCGCATCCTGCGCCCTTCCACCTACGATCTGGTCAAGGGCGTCAAGCGCTCCACCCAGATCATGTACCCCAAGGAGATCGGCTACGTCCTGCTCAAGCTCGGCATCGGGCCGGGCGTGCGGGTGGTGGAGGCCGGCAGCGGTTCGGGGGGACTCACGCTCGCGCTGGCCTGGCACGTGGGCGAAACGGGCCGGGTCTACACCTTCGAGCGCCGCGAGGAATTCTTCGCCCTGTCCGGGGAAAACCTCGACGCCGTGGGCCTGTCCGACCGGGTCAGCCGCTTCCGTCACGACATTTCCACGGGATTTCTTCCTGAGTGCCGCATTCCCGCCGATCCCCTCACCGACCCCTCCGATGCCGACGCCCTGTTCCTGGACGTGCGCACGCCCTGGGACTACCTGGAGGGGGCGGCGGTCGTGGTGCGCCCGGGCGCGCCGGTGGGCTTCCTCCTGCCCACGGTCAACCAGATCAGCGAGCTTTTGGCCGCCCTGGAGACCTCGCCCTTCGAAGACGTGGAGGTGCTCGAGATCCTGGTGCGCCGCTACAAGCCCGTGCCCGAGCGCCTGCGGCCCGAGGACCGCATGGTGGCCCACACGGGCTTCCTGGTCTTCGCCCGCCACGGCGGCCGGGACGTCTACCGCCGGCCCGAACCGCTCCCGCCGGCCCCCCCGGGGCTGGCCCGGACGGCCGACGACCCGGCAGCCGAAAACACGCTGCCCGATTGACCTCGGCCAGGGCAAGCGCTAGTACTTCATACCATGGCCCACCTTGCGTCCAATGCCGAAGCGCCTCGCGTCCTCAAGCGCCTCCTCGACCCCCTGACGCTGTTGCTCGGGATACCGGCGACCGTGCAGGCCTCGGTCGAGGAGCCGACCTGGCCTGATCCCGGACGCGAGGCCCACGTCATCCTGCACCGGGAATTCCCCGATCGCGGCCCCTGTCCCCTGCTGGATTCACATGAGGCCATTCCCCTGGACGGCAGCCCGCACGCGCTGCCCTGCCCCCTGGGCCTGACCGTGCGCCGCTTCGCCCTGCCCCTTGGCGAAGGGCGCACGGGCCTTTTGACCATCGGGCCCTATTTCAAGCAGCCCGAGGCGCGCCAGGCGCTTCTCGGGCGCTCGGCCGCCGCCGACGCCGCCCTGGCCCTTTTGCCCTGCGTGCCCGCCGACCGCCACGGAATGCTCAAGACCTTCTACCGGGAGTTCGCCGCCTTCGCCGGAACGGCCGCCAAGGCCGGCGCGGCCAAGCAGACGTTCCTGGCCAACATGAGCCATGAGCTGCGCACGCCCTTAAACGGCATCATGGGCATGCTGTCGCTGCTCCTGCAGGGCGAGCTGCCCGAGCGCCACCGCCAGTTCCTGGACCTGGCCATGGACGCCTCCAACCAGTTGCTCGGAGTCATCAACGACCTGCTGGAGATGACCAACATCTCCATGGGCCGGCTGGAGCTGGCCGACGAGCCCTTCGCCCTGCGCCAGGGCCTGGCCCCGCTTTTCGCCGCCTGCGCCGAGGACGCCGCCCGCCGGGGGCTCGAATTTTCCGCCGTCGTCGCCGACGACGTGCCCGACGACCTGACCGGCGACCTGGCCCGGCTGCGCCAGGTGCTGCTCAACCTCATCGGCAACGCCGTCAAGTTCACCCAGCGCGGCTCGGTCGCGGTCAGCGTCTCCGCCGCCTCCCCGGACGGCGGGCCAGAGGGCGTGATCCTTCGCTGCCGCGTGCGCGACACCGGCATCGGCATCCCCAAGGAAAAGCAGCAGCTCATCTTCGAGGGCTTCGCCATCGGCGAGGAGTTCCTCAACAAGCGCTACGCCAACAGCGGCCTGGGCCTGTCCATCTCCAAGGAGATCGCCGAGAAGATGGGCGGCGGGCTGCGTCTCGAAAGCGAGCCGGGCAAGGGCAGCGAATTCACCTTCACCGCCCGGCTGCGCCGGGTCGCGCCCGTTCGGCCCGCGCCCTACCGCTGCCACGGCGCGGTCATCGCCTGCGCCGAGGACGAGCCCGTCAACCAGCTGCTCGTACGCAGCATCCTGGAGGACCAGGGCTACGTCGCCCTGGTGGCCGATTCCGCCCGCGCCCTGCTGGACATCCTGGCCTCCACCCGTGTGGACATGGTGCTCATGGACATGGAGCTGCCCGAGGCCGACGGCCTGGAGCTGGCCTCGTGCATCCGCTCGGACGGGTTGGCCGCCACCGGCGTGGACGTGCCCATCGTCGGCCTGTCCGCCAAGGCGCCGGCCGAGGAGCACGCCCGCTGGCGCGCCGCCGGCATCCGCGACCACATCGTCAAGCCCGTCACCCGGCAACGCCTCCTCGACGCCGTCTCCCAAGCCCTTGCAGGGAGCCGGTCCACGGACGGCTTGAAATCCGAAACCGCCTAGGCTATAAGGCCCCTCTTTTTCCCGCCACGGGATTTTGCCTCCAAAGGAGACCCGTCATGACCCGCAAGGACCGCACCGAGGGCATCTATTCCCGCCGGGAAGTGCTCGACGAATCCGAACGCCGGCAGTACTACCAGATCCAGATCAAGGATCTGCTCTCCTACGCCTACCGGTATTCCGAGGACGTCAAGAAACGCTTCGACCGGGCCCAGTTCCAGGCTTCCAAGTTCAAGACCCTCTCGGACCTCAAGCACATTCCCATCCTCAAGAAGAAGGAACTCATCTTCCTCCAGTCCATGGGGCCGCGCCTGGGCGGCCTGCTCACCAAGGACATGGGCGAACTGCGCCGCATCTTCCTGTCCCCGGGGCCCATCTTCGACCCCGAGGACCGCGAGGAAGACTACTGGGGCTGGACCGAGGGCTTCTACGCCTGCGGCTTCCGCTCCGGCGACCTGGTGCAGGTGACCTTCCCGTACCACATGACTCCGGCCGGCCTCATGTTCGAGGAGCCGCTCAAAAACCTCGGCTGCGCCGTGGTGCCCGCCGGCCCCGGCAACTCCGCCACCCAGCTCGAGATCATGCAGAAGCTGCGCGTGACGGGCTACGTCGGCACGCCGAGCTACCTCATGCACCTGGCCCAGAAGGGCGAGGAAATGGGGCTGAACCTCCGCAAGGACCTCTACCTCGAGGTGGCCTTCGTCACGGGCGAGAAATTCTCCGAGAAGCTGCGCGCCAACCTGGAGAAGAAGTTCGACGTCATCATGCGCCAGGGCTACGGCACGGCCGACGTGGGCTGCGTGGGCTACGAGTGCTTTCACAAGACCGGCCTGCACATCGCCAACCGCGCCTTCGTGGAGATCTGCCACCCCGACACCGGCATTCCCCTCAAGGACGGCGAGGTGGGCGAGATCGTGGTCACGGCCTTCAACAAGACCTATCCGCTCATCCGGCTGGCTACGGGCGATTTGTCCTACATCGAGCGCGCCCCCTGTCCGTGCGGGCGCACCTCGCCGCGCCTGGGCTCCATCGTCGGCCGCGTGGACACCACCGCCCGCATCAAGGGCATGTTCGTCTACCCGCACCAGGTCGAACAGGTCATCACCCGCTTCGAGGAGATCAAGCGCTGGCAGATCGA
>JAEWCY010000187.1 GCA_023390395.1 Pseudomonadota bacterium
CGCGCACCCTGCCCGAGGCCGTAGCCGCGGCCGTGGCGGACCGCTTCGGTCCCGAGGCCGCCCTGGAGACGGCCGTGGCCGCCCGACGCGCCGGGCCGCCCGACTGGAGCCCCGGCGCCACGTCCCTGGCCCGGGCCGTGGCCTCGCGCCTGGCCGGGGAAACGCCGCAAGCTCTGGAGACCCTCGCCTACGTCGTGCGGTTCCTGGGCGGCCTGGAGCCGTCCGCCCTGCCCCTGCCGGCGCTCGTCCAGCACCGGGGCAGGCTCGCCGCCCAGCTGCGCCGGGCCCGCCAGCAGGAACAGGCCCTGGCGGCGAGCAACTACGAAACATTGATCATGACCGGGGCGCGCCTGCCCTACCTGCACGCCCCGGACATCGCCCGGGAACTGGCCCTGGCCGACGCGGCCATCCTGGCGGCCACGGGCCGGCCCGCCCCGGACACAGCCGGAAGCTGCCTGGACATGGGGGCTTTTTCGGACATGGGCGACCTGCTGGCCGCCCTGGGCGATCAGGCGGACTGAGACCGCGAACGCCAGAGGGGCAGGCGCACGGTCAGGGTGGTGCCGGCGGCCTCGTCGGTTTCCATGGCCACGTCGCCGCCGTGCAGCCTGGCCACGTTGCGGGCCAGGTAGGTCCCGAGGCCCGTGCCGTCCTTCTTGCCGCTGGTGGCGTATTTGGTGAAAAACCGCGCCCGCACGTCCGGCGGCACCGCGCCCTGGTTGTGCAGGACCACCCGCGCCTCGTTCCCGGCCTCGGACACGACCACGTCCACCCGGCTCCCGGCCGGAGCGGCCTCCAGGGCATTGGCGAGGAGGTTGGCCAACATGGCGGCCAGAAGCGGGGCTTCGCCGGCCGCCACCGGTCCCTCCCCGGGCGCGTCGCAGCCGGGGCCGACCAAGCGCAGGCAAAGGCCGAGATTTCGGACCCTGGGCGCGAACTCGCGGCCAAGGCGCAGCAAGAGCGGCCCCAGGGCCACGGGCGTCGGGCTCAGGGCGTAGCCCCCCTGCTCGATTTTGAGCAGGTCCATGTTGCGTGCGACCAGGTCGTAGAGCCGTTCGGCCGTCTCGCGGATCACCATGGCCATTTCCGCGCCTTCGGGGCACAGCCCGGCCTCGGTCAGGTGCGTCGCCAGGCCGACGATGCCGGCCAGGGGCGAACGCAGGTCGTGGCGCAGCATCTGCTCCACCCGCTCCCGGGCCCGCTCGGCCAGCACCCGGTCCGTGACGTCGTGGATGATGGAAAAAAGCAGCGTACGCCCGGAAAAGTCCACCGGCCCGGAATACACCTCCACCTCGCGCCGGCAGCCGTCGGCCAGGCGGTGGGTGAAGCGGAAAAAACGCCTGCCCTCCTCCTTGGCGGCGCGCATCTCCCGGCGCGTGCCCTCGGGGCCGAGGACGTTGATGTCCCATATGGACAGTCCGCGCATGACCTCGAGGGGATAACCGTAGAAGTCGCAGGCGGCCGGATTGGCCTCCACGATGCGCCCCGTTTCCGGATCGACCAGCAGCTTGACCGCGATGTTGGCGAAAAACATGGCCCGGTAGCGGGTCTCGGCCTCGGCCAGGGCCCGGTCCGCCTCCAACCGCGACAGGGCCAGGGCCAGCCCCTCGGCCAGTCGTTCGAGCCCGGCCACGCCGGCCGCGTCCAGGCGGTCCGGACGCGGGTCGTTGACCTGCAACAACCCCCAGACGCGCCCCCCGGCCAGAAGCGGCGACAGGACCACGGTCTCGAATCCGGCGGCGTTGCAGCGGTTGCGAGTCCCGTCCGGCAGGCCGGATTTGGCCCGGGCCAGCAGCCGCGTGGTGGAGCCGGTGAAAAAGGAGCCGCCCGGGGTGTAAAACGGCAGCCCCGGGTCCGTTTCCCGGCGCAGCACCCGGCCGCACATGCAGGCGAGCCTGGCCCGCCCCGAGGCGTCCCGCGCGAGCTCCCCGGCCGCGTCCTGCTCGCACAGGCTGGATTCGGCCCGCACGAAGGCGTCGTCGAAGCCCAGGGTCGCCTGGTACGGGAAGTCCTCGCCCCGGGCCAGACGCACGCCCACGGCCGCGCACCCGGCGACGCGGCGCACCAGGCCAAGCACGCAACGCACAAGCCGAGCCTCGTCCGGCATGGCTTCCAGCAAGGCCACGGCGTCGTCGAAACCATTGGCGACGTGGCTATGATCCGGTTGGGTCATCATACCGCAACGGTAACACTTTTCCCAACCATTGCACAAGGGAAAGACGCCTTGCCTTCTTGATCGGATGGTATTGTTCCCCTCCTCTTCGCGACAAACCAGAGGCACTGGCCTGGACGCGGTCCGTCGCATGGCTGCCGGTCATGGACGACAGGCGAGAAACGCCATGCTGCAATGAAAGCTCGACGCGTCACATTGTCATGACAACCAGGCCTCCTGTATCGGGTCGATCGGCTGGAACGGACGCATTCGGAGCGGCGCGCAGAAGACAGCGTCGACGCTTCGGCAACCGCCCGGCCTGCGGCCAGAGACATGCGCCCGCGGCCCGACATGCCTGGCCGCGACGCGCCGTCAGGAAAGAGCCCGGTCGCCGGCGGGCGGCCGGAACGGATCGAAGAGGGAAAAGGGCAGGCCGAAACGGCCGGCCGTCAGGAGGCCGCGTCGCGGGCCAGGGCCTCGGGGGCCGGGGCGGCGGGCGGCGTGTCGGGGATGCGCACCACGAAACGGGTGCCGACTCCGGGCTCGGAGGTCAGGTCGATGGTCCCGCCGTGCTTGGCCACCATGTCGTGGGCGATGAAAAGGCCAAGCCCGGTCCCGCGCAGGCCCTTGGACGAAAAAAACAGCGTGAAGGCCTTCTCGCGCGTCTCCTGGTCCATGCCCATGCCGGTGTCCTCGATGTCGAAGACGACGGCGCGGCCGGCGCGCGTCACGCGAAAGGCGATGCGGTGCTCGGGCTTGGCCGTGTCGGCCACGCAGGCGTCCACGGCGTTTTCCAGAATGTTGACCAGGGCGGCCTGCAGATTGGCGGCGTCCACGGACATTTCGCCGAGATCGGGGGCGATGGCCGCGTCCAGGGTCACGCCCTCCCGGGCGGCCTTGGGAGCCACGGTCTGGGCGAGGGAGGCGGCGAAGGCGGCCGCGTCCACGGTCTCCGGGGCCAGCTCACGGGACTTGGCGTAGTAAAGGACGTTGAGTACCAGCGCCCGCACCCGGCCGACCAGCGCCTTGACCGCCTCGGCCGCGGCCTGGGACCGGGCCACGTCGCCGCGCCTCAGGCCCGACTCCACGCGGTAGACCGCGCCCTCGAGCGCCGTGAGCATGCCCTTGACCCCGTGGGAGATGGACCCGAGCATGAGCCCAAGCGAAGTGAGATGGCTTTGCAGCTCGCGGATGCTCGTAATGTCGGCGGCCATCTCCATGACCTCGACCACCTCGCCGGCGGCGTTGCGGATGGCCGCCGTGGAGATGAGCACGTTGCGCTGGCGGCCGTCTCTGGTGGTGACGACCGTTTCCTGGAAATGGGGCTCGCCGTCGGCGAAGGTCTGTTCGGCCGGACAGTCCTGGCAGGGTTCGGGGCGGTGGGTGAAGACGTCGTGGCAGGTGCGGCCCACGCCCTCGCCGAAGTCCTCCACAAAGCGGCGGTTGTTGGCCACCACCTTGCCCTGCCTGTCGCGCACGGCGATGTAGCAGGGAGTGGCGTCGAAAAGGTCCATGTACTTCTGCTGGGTGACCCGCAGCTCTTCCTGGAGGCGCTTGATTTCGCTCACGTCCACGGCCATTTCCAGCACCAGCTCCACCTTGCCGTTGGTGGCGGCGATGGGCGAGGTGTGGACCATGACCGGCAGTTCGTTGCCGTTTTTGCAAATCATCGTCTCGCGGCAGCGCTGGCCCTTGCCGGTCTCGAAGGTCTTCCAGATGGGGCCGTCGAAGCCGCGCAGGGCCTGGCCGGCGTAGACCTCCCAACTGTGGCGGCCGACCATGTCGCCCAGACGGTCCTTGTAGAGCTGGTTGGTGGCCACGACCTCCAGGGAGGCGTTGTGCACGGCCACGAAGCAGGGCATCTCGTTGAAATAGCCGGCCCCTTCGCCGAGATCGGCCGAGAGGCCGGAGATGGCCTGGCACATGGTCTCGGCCATCTGGCCGGCGGCGAGCTGGCGCTCGAGTTCCACCACGCGGCTGGACTTCTCGCGCACGAGCTTTTCCAGGTTCTGCGTGTACTGCCGCAGTTCCCGGCGCATGGAGAGCTTCTCGTCGATGCGCTTTAAGGCCGCGTCCAGGATGTCGTGGTTGATGGGCTTGGTGACGAAGTCGGCGGCGTCGTTTTGCAGGCAGCTGATGGCCAGGTCCATGTCGCCGTGGCCGGAGATCATGACCACTTCCGTGTCCGGATTCCGGGCCTTGATGCGCTTGAGCAGTTCCAGCCCGTCCATGACGGGCATCTTGATGTCCGTGAGCACGATGGACGGCTTGACCGTGTCGAACACGGCCAGGGCCTCCTCGCCGTTGGCCGCGGCGTGGACGTCGTAGCCGAGGTCGGCGAGAAAGAGCCCCAGAAACCTGCGGATGTCTTCCTCGTCGTCGACTAGAAGCAGTGATTCGCTCATGGGCTCGACCGCCTCGTCCTGGCCGGCAGGCCGGCCGGATCGGGGAGGCCGCGTCGCGGCGGCCTCCCCGGACCGGGGTTAGTCGCCGAGGATGCCGCGCACCACGCGCACGACCTCGTCGGCCTCGAAGGGCTTGGCCAGGAAGGCGGCCGCCTTGGGGATGATGTAGGTCAGCTCGCTGTGCCCGGTGATGACCACGATGGGGATCGAGGCCAGGGAGCTGTCCTTCTGGATGGCCCGGCTGACCCAGGGGCCGGACTTGTCGGGCATCTCCACATCCAGGGTGATGAGGTCCGGACGCAGATCCTTCAGGATCTCCATGGCCTTGTCGCCGTTCTCGGCGGTGACCACGTTGTACCCGTTGTCCGTGAAGACGGCTTCCAGGTAGTCGCGGATATTGGGATCGTCGTCCACGGTCAGAATGGTTTTCTTGGTCATGGTTCCACTTCTCCTTTGCGTGGAGGGACTGGCGCCGGGGCCGCGCTGACGTCGCGCAAAAAAACACGCATGTTTTTTTGTAAACGCAAACAACATCCCCGGCCCGTCGCGCCGGGCGCGACGGGCCGGGAACGGCCGAACGCAACGCTAGGCATCGCCCGCCGGGGGCAGCTTGTCCGGGCGGTTGATGCTGATCACGGGACAGGTGGCCCGCACCAGGACCTGTTCCAGGGTGCTGCCGAAGGGCCGCTCGTCGGGATCGAGCTCGCGGGTGTGGTGGGCCATGACGATGAGGTCGGCCTGCCGTTCACGGGCGAACTTGACGATCTCCACATAGGGCGATCCTTCCCAGACCTCAATGGTGGTCCGCTTGGCCAGGTCGCCGAGCTTCGCGGCGTAGGCGACGTGGATCTTGCGCCGGGCCTCGGCCAGCCGGGCCTCGATGCCCTCCTGGGTCAGGGCGATGGGCGACTGCAGGCGGTCGAGGTCCACGCAGTGGAACAGATGCAGGTCGCCCTGGACGTCCTTGGCGATGGTCTCGGCCAGCTTGAAGGCCGATTCCGACGCCTTGGAGAAGTCCGTGGCGAAGACGATGTTGGAGAATCCCCCCCAGAAGGAGGCGGCCGGCCGGGCCACGGTCAACACCGGGCAGCGGGCGGACTTGGCCACCTTCTCGTGGGTGCCGCCGATGACGCCGCGCTTGTAGAAGCCGCCCACCTCGAGCCCCTGGCCGCGCGCGCCCATGACGACGAGGTCGGCGTCCTCCTTGCGGGCCACGCGCAGCACCTCGCGGGAGGGGTTGCCCACGGCGATCTCGATGCGGGCCTTGGGACAGCCCGAGAGCTGGATGGCGTAGGTGGTGCGCAGTTCCTCGCGCACGCCCTCGAGGTATTCCTCGTCGGCGTCCACTTCCTCGCCCGTGCGCACGTCGCGCACGAGGTTGCTGTCGCCCTTGCCCAGGATGCCCAGGCAATGGAAGACGATGATCTCCGAGCCGTAGCGGCCCGCCATGTCGAAGGCCACGCGGGCGGCGCTGTCGCAATCCGGCGCTCCCGAAGTCGCAAACACTATTTTACCAAACATTCCGGACCCCCTGATCGTGTGAGGTGGTTGCCGTATCGGCGCGGCGCCAGCCTATTCCTCGTCTTCCTCGTCCTTGGGCTTCAAGTGCTCGGGCACGATGACCATCTTGAGCAGAAGCGGCTTGAGGAACGACCAGTCGATGTGGATGTGGTACTCTTCCTCGAGGTCGCGGATGGCGTCCCAGCAGTTGTGGCAGGGGGCGATGACGAGCTTGGCCCCGGTGGCGAGGATCTGGTCGCGCTTGGTGAGAAGCGCCTTGTTGCGCATGGGGCGGAACTTGCCGATGCCGTTGAAGCCGCCGCCGCCGCCGCAGCAGTAGTTGTATTCCTTGTTGGGCGTCATCTCGACCAGGTAGCCCGGCTCCACGATGTAGGACAGGATCTCGCGGGCGGTCTCGGCCAGGCCCCAGTTGCGGATGTAGTTGCAGGAGTCCTGGTAGGTGACGGGCTGGCGGATGCGCTTGGCCGGGTCGATCTTGAGCTTGCCCTCGCGCAGGGCCTCGGCCACCCACTGGACGTAGTGGATGTAGGGCGCGGGCGTCTGGCCGTCGGGACGGCCGGCCCAGTACGGGCCCTCGACGACCGTGGCCCGGTGGGCGTGGCCGCATTCCGTGCCGATGACCCGCTTGGGCCGCAGGCGCTCGATGGCGGCGTAGACGTTTTGCACTTGCAGCTTGCAGGCTTCCCAGTCGCCGGCGAACATGGACAGGCTCGTCTGCTCCCAGCCTTCCGAGGGCACGGTCCAGTTCTCGCCCGCGATGTGGAAGAGGATGGCCGCCTCGGCCAGGTCTTCCGGATAGTGCTTGGGCTCGCGGGCATTGCACGTGTACATGATGTCCGCGTCTTCCTTGTCGATGGGGATCTCGAGCCCCGGCCAGTCGTCCTGCTGCTCCTCGGCCATCCATTCGCAGGTCTCGACCCAGTCCTCGGTGGTCACGTCCATCTGGGCGCGGTAGACGCGGTGCATGCCCGCGCCGATCTTGAGCTCCCAGGGCACGAAGCCCTGGGAATAGAGCAGGCCGCGCGTATAGCCCATCATGACGCCGATGTCGATGCCGTGGGGGCAAAACTGGGCGCAGCGGTTGCAGCAGGTGCAGCGCGACCAGGCCACTTCCATGGCGTGGCGCATGAAGGCGTTGTCCACGTCGCCCTTGCGGCGCACGATTTCGCCCAGAGTCGACTGGATCTTGTACGACGGCACCTGCTCGGGGTTGCGGTCGTTGACCAGGTACAGGAAGCAGGAGTCGGCGCACAGCCCGCAGCGGGCGCAGACGTCGAGCCAGGTCTGCATGCGCGATTTGAAGGTCTTCTGGATGGTGGACCACAGCTTTTCGCGGTCCACTTCCAGCTCGAGCATTTCCGCGTAGTATTTGGTGCCCCGGGTGTCCGAAAGCAGGGCCTTTAAGGCCTCTTCGGTCGTGACCGGCTGTTTGTTGCAGTAGATTCCTTCAGGCATGTCGATTCTCTCCTTGGCGACGTGGCGTCGGCCGTTTCTACCAGACGATGCCGCGGCCGCGCTGCCCGCCGCGCTTCACGCCGAAGTCCACTCCGATCTGGGCCCGGGAACAGAAGAACAGCACCACATGGGAGAGCTTGGTGAAGGGGATGGCGATGAGCCAGATCTCGCCCGTGACGATGTGGGCGAGCAGCCAGCCGCCCCCCTCTCCGCCCTGGTGGGCGGCCACGAAGCCCGTGACCAGCGGAGCCAGGCTGATGGCCATGATCCAGAGGTCATGGGCCGTGGTGATGATGCGCACTTCCGGCAGGGCGAAGCGGCGCAGCAGGATGAAGGCTCCAGCCGCGACGGCCAGGATGGTCAGGGCGTCGGCCAGGCCGGCCGGCAGGGTCGGCCAGCTGATCCCGAAGCGCTCGGACACGATCATGACGTGGGCGAACAGGAACAGCGGCACGATGACCAGGCCGATGTGCAGCAGGAAGAAGGCCGCCGCGTAGAGGGGCTTGACCCGCCAGCTGCGCGAGCCGTAGGGGGTGATCCAGTGCAGGATGGACTTGAGCGCCCCCTTGACGGCCAGCTCGCGGTAGTACCCGTAGGGGACCCGGTCGAGCTGCCAGCTCAATCCCTTGACGTATTTGACGACGCGCCAGGCGCAGCCGATGACGAAGATGGCGAACGACAGCCACAGCATCGGACCCGTCAGGAATGCATACATGGTTTTCTCCTTGCCTTGGTCGAGGTCCGGTCGGCCTAGTAGCGCCGGTTGCGTTCTTCGCGTCCCGTCAGGAACCGCCAGAAACCGATGAAGCAGACGAGCACCACGCCCATGAGCACGTAGGTGATGCTCTTGTTGTGCAGCATCAGGTCTTGCAGGGTGTTAAACATCGTATATCTCCCCTTTCATCCTAGTGGGACGAGTCTTTGTACGCCGGATGCGCGTAGAAGATCGGCATGCGGGTGACGATGAACTTGAAGACCAGGACGCCGATCGTGACCACGAACAGCGAGATGATGATCTCGCCCAGGCTCGGGAAGTAGCGCTCGGCGCTCGGCAGCTGCCAGTTGAAGGCGATCAGGCTCACGTCGAAGCGGTTGAGCATGATGCCGATGACCGTCCACGGGGCGGCCAGGCGCACGAGGCCGATGTTGCGGTCGCGGTAGCCCACGGCGTAGCAGTAGCACGGCAGCACGACGAAGCCCACCACCTCAAGCAGCCACCAGGTCCCGTAGCCGGTGAAGAGGTAGTGCCAGCGGTTGTCCATGGACAGCCCGAGGAGCTTCATGGCCAGGTAGCCGGCCATGATCCAGGCCGCCCCCTTGGCGAAGGCGAACTGCAGGTCCAGGTAGTTGGCGTTGTAGTCCTCGTCCATCTTGTGATGGAAGTACTTGTGCGAGAGCGTGCCCTCGAACACGACCATGGACAGTCCGGCGAACATGCTCGACATGAAGAACATCACCGGCAGGTACGGGGTGTACCACAGGGGATGCAGCTTGGACGGGACGATGAGGTAGAGCGCGCCGAGCGAGCTCTGGTGCAGGGTCGACAGGATGACGCCGAAGATGGTGAGCACCATGGTCAGCTTGACCAGGATCGACCGGTACTTGTCGAAGCCGCCCTTCCATTCGAAGGCGGCCGGCAGGTACTCGAGGAAGAGCACCGTCAGGTAGATGAACACGCAAAGGCCGACTTCGAAGAGGATGGAGGTCGTGCCCTGCTGGTAGAAGATGGGGTACGGCAGCCTCCAGGGGCGGCCGACGTCGTAGTTGAGCGCGAAGACGACCAGGGCGTAGCCCAAAAAGGCCGTCAGGATGGCCGGGCGCACGGCGGCGTGGAACCGCTTGAACCCGAAGATGTAGCAGGCGGCGGAAGTGGTGTAGCCGCCGGCGGCCAGAGCGACGCCGCACAGCAGGTCGAAGCCGATCCAGATGCCCCAGGGGTTGTTGTCCGAGAGGTTGGTGACCGAACCCAGGCCCATGGTGAACCGCATCACGGTCACCACCAAGCCGGCGGCCAGGATGATGCCGGCGACGATGTTGAACGGCGTGAACAGGGAACCGTTTTTGGTGTGTTCCGTCGACATTACGCGTCCTCCCCGCCCTCTTGTTCCTTGGCGGCGGCCTCGAGGGCCTTTTTGACCTCGACCTCGATGCGCCGCTTGCCCGCCACCTCGGCCTTCTCCAGCTCCTCGGCCAGCTTGGCCTCGGCGTCGGCGCTGGCCTTGGCGATGGCCGCCTCGACGGCCGCCTTCTTCTCTTCCTCGGCGATCTTGTCCTTGCGCTTGGTGATGGCGTAGATGCCGGTCAGAAGCACCGGCCAGATGCCGGCCACGGCCGGCACGGCGGCCAGGGCCCCGGAGGTGAGCTCCGGCGCCGAGGTCGTGCCCAGCCCCTCGTCCATGCCCAGCGCGGCGAAGGAGGGCTTGGGCGCGATGTACAGCCAGCTCGTGCCGCCCATCTCGTGCTCGCCGTAGACGTGCTGCACGTACTTGTCGGGATTCCCCGAGACGCGGTCCCAGGCGATGTTGATGAGCTCGCGGCGCTTGCCGAACTGGAGCGCCTCCTTGGGGCAGGCCTCGACGCAGCCCGGCAGCTTGCCCTCGAGCAGGCGCGGCTGGCACAGGGTGCACTTCATGACCCGGGGGGTGAAGGCCTTGTCGTACTCGTAGGCCGGGATGTTGAAGGGGCAGGCCACCATGCAGTAGCGGCAGCCCACGCAGACCGAGGCGTCGTAGACGACCGCGCCGGTCTCGCTCTTCTTGAAGGCCTTGACGAAGCAGGCCGAGGCGCAGGCCGGCTCCATGCAGTGGTTGCACTGGATCTTGCGGAAGACCGGGTTCTCGCCGGGCTTCGGCACGTATTTGTTGACCACGGTGTAGGACTTGGCGTCGGTGCGGCGCGCCGTGTCCATGACCGTGAGGTCGTCAAAGGGTTTGGCCGGTTTCGGCAGTTCGTTGACCTGGTTGCAGGCGGCCTCGCACTTGCGGCAGCCGATGCACCGGGAGGCGTCGAACAGCACGCCGCCGGCGTTGGGCAATCCCGCGACATCCGCGCTGGAGGCGGCCTTGGCCGTGACGGCCGTGGTCAGGCTCACCCCGGCCGCTCCCATAAGGCCCAGAAAGTGTCTCCGTTTCATCGTATCGCGACCTCGACTGGTTGGGGTGTGCTATTGCTTCTTCGCCGCATGGCAGCCGGTGCAGTCCGTGGCCTTGGGCACGGGCTTGGCGCCCGCGGCCTTGTCGACCACCTTGCCGTCGATGCCCATGGCCGTGTGGCAGCCCATGCACTGGTTGTGGAAGGCGGCCTTGAGCGCCGGACGCGGCGAGGCGGCCGTGCCTTCGACGGCGGGATGGCAGTTGCCGCAACGCGGCGGGGTCTTGGAAGCGGGGCTATTGTGGTGGCAGCCCTGGCACACGGCCGCGTCCGTGGCGTGGAAGGCCCCGGCCAGCTTGCTGTCCTTCATGCCGGCCACCATGGACTGCACGATCTTGCGGTGGGGCAGCACCGAGGGCTCGTAGTCCTTGGCGATGGAGCCGATGGTCACGGTCTCGGGGATGTCGGAGGCGGGGAAGGTCGCCGTCTCCGGGCGCTTGCCGGCAAGGAGCTTCTCGGCCAGGGCCGGGGCCATGGCGGCGGCTTCCTTGTCGTTTCTGCCCATGAACTCGGACACGGCGGCGTCGAGGCCCTCGGTCGGGGTCACGTGGCAGGAGCCGCACTGGCTCTTGTCGCCCACACCCTTTTTCATGGAGTTGTGGCAGCCGGCGCACTCGGGCTTCTTCTGGGCCGTGGCGTGGCAGCCGGCGCAGCTCTGGGCGGCCTCGACCTTGTGCATGGCCGCTTCCAGGGTGACGAAGCCGCCTTCCTTGGCCCCGGCCACGGTGTGGCACTTCTCGGCGCAGGAGGTCAGGGCGGCGTGGTGGCAGGAGACGCAGGTCTCGCTTTTGGCCTCGTGGTACTTGTGGTCGAAGGGCACCGGCGGCATGCCGTAGGGCTTGACCGGCTTGCCGTCCGCGCCGATAAGCGGCTTGGCCTCGGCGGCCGGGCGGATCATGGCGTAGTCGGGCTGGCCGCGCTTGATGCGCAGGTCGGCCCCGGCCGGAATCTTTTTGAGCGACGTCTCGGCGATGGCCTTCTGGTCCAGCGGCCCGTGGCAGCCGGCGCAGGTGGACGGGCCGGTGGCCACGTCCTTGCCGCCGGAAGCGGCCACGGCGCGGTGGCAGGTCACGCACTCGCCGTGGGCGGCCAGGCGCAGGGAGCGGATCTTCTCGGGCTTGCGGCCGGGCACGGTGGAGCCGGACTCGGTGTGGCAGTACACGCAGGCCCCGGGCACCTTCTCGGGCGCGGGCGCGGCGACGGTCTTGCCGGCGGCCTCGTCATAGATATGGTGGCAGGCGCCGCACTTGTTCTCGGCCTTCTCCTGGGTGGCGGCGTGGCGGAAGTGCAGGCGCTTGTCCACCACGATGGGCTGCCAGTTGGAGGAGACGTCGGGCGTGCCGTTGTGGCAGCCCTTGCACTGCACGTCCGAGGGCCCGGACTTCACGCCGGCGGCGGACATGTCCATGTGGCACTTGATGCAGTTGTTGTGGTAGGTGTTCTTGATCTTGTCCGCCGTGGCGGGCTGGTCGTCGCGCTGGTAGGCCAGGAACATGGTCCCGTCCTTGGTCGACAGGTGGCAGGCGCCGCATTCCTTCTGGTAGAACTTGGCTTGCTTGCCGAGCGCCGCCGTGTGCTTGTCGTGGAGGAAGACGACCGGAGGCTGGGTGAGCGGGCCGAACTGCTTGAGTTCGTCGATGGACAGGATGTCGGCCCGCAGCTTCTCGTCCCCCTGCTCCTTGGCCGCGCCCTTTCCCGCCGTCAGCGTCAGCAAGCCGCCGGCCCCGACCAGGGCCAGGGCGACAAGCAGTGTTCCCGTGCGCCGTTTTGCATTTTTCATACGATTACTGACCTTCTGCTTGACGTGTTCACTTCACCCATCTCCCTTGGCCTCGGTCCCGGGACGCTGTCCCACGGCCCCGGCCCGGCGCGTCAGGGGACGCCCGGGCCGGGAACGCGCCGCCTGAAAAAGGCTCTTGACAGCGCCGCCAAAAATTATCACGATTTGCCTGCAATGCGTGAGGTTAGTCCTTAGCGAGTTTTGTGAATCTTGTCACCTGATTTTTTGATTTCCCACGACCGGCGTCATGAAATTTCTCTTTTCCCCTGACGCCGCCAAACGCTACGGAGGCGCTCCCCCATGGGGATAATTCCTAACGATCCGAATTTGTTCGAGGAAAGCGAAGACTCGAGCGCCTTTGCCGACGGCGGCGCCGCCGCCTCGGCCAAATATCTGACCCCGGAGCAGATGGCGCAGCTCGATCAGGCCTTTTCCCACTGGGTCGCCAACGCCCGGGGCAAGCGATCGAAAATATCACGAAACCGCTGCCGACTCGTGTTTTTGATGCTGCGCCACACCGGCGCCAAGCTCGGCGAGGTGCTGGCCGTGCACGATGTGGAGGACTTCGATCTGGTGGCCCGCAAGGTGCGCCTGGGCGGCCGCGGCGAGGAGGCCAGGCCCTGGCGCGAGGTCTACATGCCCCACGAGCTGCACGCCGAACTGGGCCAGATCCTGCGCGACGCCGACTACGCCCCCTTTCGCGGCACGCTGTTCGCCCTGGACCAGGGCTACGTGCGCCGGGTGCTCTACGAGCGGGCGGCCGAGTGCGGCCTGCCCCGCCACATGGCCAACCCCAACACCCTGCGCCGCTCGCGGGGCATCGAACTGCTGCGCGGCGGCGTGCCCCTGGTCGCCATCCAGCGAAGCCTGGGGCACCTGACGGCCAATTCCACGGCCGCCTTTCTGGAGCTCTCCGGCGAGGACGCCGCCGCCCTGGACGTGGCCCTGCTCGACCGGGAAAAAAACCCGGCCGAGGACAGCCGCAACGTCTTTTCCGGCAAGGTGGCCAACGTGAGCCCCGGCGACCTGCAATCCCTCGTCGAGGTCGAAACCCCTGGCGGCCACCGGCTGGTGTCGGTACTGTCCAACGACCACCTGCGGGCCATGGGGCTTCGCCGGGGAAGCCCGGTGACGGCCCGCATCCGCCCGCCCAGGCTCACCCGCGACGACGCCGGCCAGGCCGCCGCCGGCCCCAACCGCTTCCGGGGCGTGGTCGAGCGCATCATGGTCGGCGCGGACACGGCCGAGGTGGTGGTGCAGCTCGAGGACGGGGCCAGGGTGTGCTCGGTCATCACCCCGGAAAGCCTCGCCAACATGCGCCTGGAGGTCGGGGAGATCGTCTGGGCCATGACCGGGGCCTTCTCCATCACGGTGAGCGTCCCGTAACCAGCGCCCTTGGCGGCGGAGGGGACCATGACGACGCGCGCATCGCGAAAACCGGCCCGGCAGGGCCCATCGCCCCTGGACCGGTTCGCCCAGGCCTCGGGGGGCCTGCTCACCCGCATCCGCTGCTCGCTGATCACCAAGCTGGCCATCGTTTCCGGCGCGGCCCTGATGTTCTTCTTCTTCTTGTGGTCCTCGATCAACATGGAAGCCATGGAAGCCCTGTCCATGGAAAACACCGTGTCGGACATCGACCGCCTGGGCACCACCATCATCCTGGGCCTGCACGACTCCATGCTGACCTACGCGCCCGACGCCACCCAGGAGATCGTGCGCAACATCGGCTCCCAGCGGGCCATCCGCTCCATCCGCGTCTACAACAAGCGCGGCGAGATCAAGTATTCCAACCAGACCACCGAGATCGGGGCCGTCACGGACATCAAGCAGGAGGCCTGCTACGTCTGCCACCGCCTGGAGCCGCCGCTGTCGCGTCTGGACATCAAGCAGCGCACCCGCGTGTTTACCGACGCCTCCGAACAGCAGTGCCTGGGCATCATCTTCCCCATCCGCAACGACGTCTCCTGCTCGGGCGACCCCTGCCACGTGCACCCGCCCGGCAAGCAGATCCTGGGCCTGCTCGACATGGTGGTCTCCCTGGAGGGGCCGCAGGCCAACCTGGCCCGGTTCGGCCGCATCAACTTCCTCATGGCCCTGGCCATCGCCGGGGCGCTGTTCCTCATTCTGTTTCTCTGCCTGCACCTTTTGGTCAACCGGCCGGTGCGGCGCATGATGCGCGCCACCCGGGCCATCGCCCGGGGCGAGGAATTCCAGGGCCTGGACATGCGCCAATGCGACGAGATGGGGGAGCTCGGCCGGGCCATCGGGGCCATGGGCCGGGAGGTGCTGTCCAAGCAGGCGGAGCTCGCCCGCCAGATGAAGCGTTATCAGGACCTCTTCGAGCACGTGCCCTGCACCATTACCGTGCAGGACCGCGACCTGCGCCTGGTCAGCTACAACCAGCTCTTCGCCGGGGAGTTCCACGCCCGGCCCGGCGAGTACTGCTACAAGGCCTACAAGGGCCTGGACGCCCCCTGCCCCAACTGCCCGGTGATCCGCACCTTCGAGGACAACCTCCCCCACGCCACCGAGGAGGTGACCACGGCCAAGGACGGCTCCAAGCGCACCTTCTTCGTCAGCACCGCGCCCATGACCGACGCCGCGGGCAACGTCAACGCGGTCATGGAGATCAGCCTGGACATCACGGACAGCAAGTTCCTGGAGGAGGAGCTCGAACGCTCGCGGCGCAAGTACCTGGCCATCTTCAGCTGCATTCCCACGGCGCTGTTCGTCCTCGACCGCGAGACGCTCACCATCGTCGAGTGCAACCAGAAGGCCAAGGAGGTCTACGGCTACGAGCAGGGGGAACTGCTCGGCAAGAGCTTCCTGGACCTCTTCGCCGACCGCGACCGCAGCGGCTACGAGCGCCGCATCCGGGAACAAAGCCCCATCGACCGGGCCAGGCACGCCAAGAAGGACGGCGAGAGCATCTACGTCTCGGTGCGCGTGTCCACGGCCGCCTTCCCGGGCAGCCAGGTCTACCTGGTCTCGGCCACGGACATCACCCGCCGGCTCGAGACCGAGCAGCAGCTCATCCAGGCGAGCAAGATGGCCACGCTCGGGGAGATGGCCACCAGCGTCGCCCACGAGCTCAACCAGCCTATGACCGTCATCCAGACCATCTCCGACTACCTCCTGCGCAAGACCAAGGGCGACGGGGCCGTGCCCCGGGAGCTCTTCCAGGAGATGGCCGAGGGCATCGGCAAGCACATCGCCCGGGCCACGCGCATCATCAACCACATGCGCGAGTTCGGGCGCAAATCCGAGCTCGTGGTCGAGCCCGTGGACCTCGGCGAGGTGCTCTCGCGCACGCTCGAACTTTTCACGCAGCAGCTCAAGGTGCGCAACATCGAGGTCGCCTGCGACATCGCCCCGGACCTGCCCAAGGTCCTGGCCGAGGGCAACCGGCTGGAGCAGGTGTTCATGAACCTGCTCCTGAACGCCCGCGACGCCGTGGAGGAGCACGCGGCCGAGGTCGGACCCGGCGCGGTCAAGCGCGTGAGCCTTCGGGTGCACGCCACGGACGACGCCGTCACGGCCGAGGTCGCGGATACCGGCGGCGGCATCCCCGCCAACATCCAGGACAAGGTCTTCGAGCCCTTCTTCACCACCAAGGCCGTGGGCAAGGGCACGGGGCTCGGGCTGTCCATCAGCTACGGGATCATCACGGATTACGGCGGTTCCATCGACGTGGTCAACGAACCGGGTCAGGGAGCGCGCTTCGTCATCCGCCTGCCGCGCCTGCGGCCGGAAAACGGCCACGTCGCCAGGGAGTTGCGCGCCTGAGCCGAAGAGTGTATGGTTTTGGAAACAATTTCAGACTATTATGTTTGGAAATTACCGACGAGCAAAACCCGGCCGCCGCGACGAAGCAGCCGCCGGGAAAGGGAAATCGGAAGCGCCGCCCTTCCCCGAGCCCCGTTCCCTGTGCTAGGCAACCGGTATTCCCGTATGGCTATGGCGTAAATAGCGAGCAACCGCATCGGGAACGCGTCCGCCGCCGGCCGCGCGCCCACCAAGGAGTCGGAGATGGCCAAGAAAATCATGGTGGTGGACGACGATCCCCAGATCGTCTCCTATCTCGTCACGCTGCTTGGGGACAATGGCTTCGAGACGTGCAGCGCCTGCGACGGCGACGCGGCCATGGACGTGCTCGAGCGCGAGCGTCCGGACTGCATCACCCTGGACCTGGAGATGCCCCACGAGTGGGGGCCGCGCTTCTACCGCAAGTTCTCCCAGAAAGACGAGTTCAAGAACATCCCCGTGGTGGTCATAAGCGGGCTGACCGGCCACGACATGGCCATCCGCAAGGCCGTGGCCGCCATCCACAAGCCCTTCGAGCCCGAGGCCGTGCTCACGGCCGTGAAGAAGGCCTGCGGCGAGTAGCGGCGGCGTCGAGGTTCGCCGGCCTGGGCCGCCTGCAAACGCGCGGGGACGCGTTCGGCGGGCGCAACGCGAGCGGCTTCCCCGGGACCGTCCCAAGCGGCGGGCCGGTCCCGGGGAAGCCCTGTCCAATGGGCCGCCCGGACGGGTCTTTCGCTCCCGGGGGTTCGGCGCGAGGCCGGGGACCCGGGCGTTTTCCGGGGACGGCCCCGGACGGCCGGCGCGGCCGGACCAGTACCGCCGGCCCTCCTTCCTTCGCTTTATCCTTTCCCGTTTTCCTCGGCGGACCGCCGGCACAGGTTGTTGACGCGGCAGGCGGCGCAGGCCGCGCCGAAGCCGTTGTCGATGTTGACCACGGTCACGCCGCTGGCGCACGAGGTCAGCATGCCGCAAAGGGCCGTGAACCCGGACAGGGCCGCGCCGTAGCCCACCGAGGTGGGCACGGCCACTACCGGCTGGGGCACGAGGCCGCCGACGACGCTGGCCAGCGCCCCTTCCATGCCGGCGATGACGATGAGCACCCGAGCCCGGCGCAGGACGTCGATGCTGTCGAGGAGCCGATGCAGCCCGGCCACGCCCACGTCGCTGACGAGAAAGGCCTTGTGGCCGAACATGCGGCAGGTCTCGACGGCTTCCTCGGCCACGGGCAGGTCCGAGGTGCCGGCCGTGACCACGCCGATCTCGCCCTCGCCGAAGACGACGTCCTCCTCGCCCAGGGTCAGGGTGCGGGCCAGGGGATTGTGGCGCACGCCGGGGCAGGCTTCGAGCACGCGCCGGGCCGTCTCCTCGGGCACGCGGGTGGCCAGCACCGGCGAACGGCCGCGCAGGCGGCAGAAGATGTCCGCCACCTGCCCGGCGGTCTTGCCCGCGGCGTAGACCACCTCGGGAAAGCCGTTTCGCAGCGGCCGGTGCAGGTCGATCTTGGTGTGTCCCATTTCCAGAAACGGCAGGTCGCGCAGGCGGGCCATGCCTTCGTTCACGTCGAGTTCGCCGTTTTTGACGGCGGTCAGAAGCGTCAGGAGCGTCTCTTGGGTGTCCATGCGTCTAGGATTCCGTTTGTCCGCCTCCGGCGGGCTGGTTGGGGCGGCTGGCCCGGTAGCCGGCCAGGTCCACGGTCACGTGGCGCAGGCCGAGCCGTCCGAGGCGGCCGGACAGGTCGTTTGCGGCGGCGGCGGCCACCAGTTCCGGGATGCTTGCGGCCGCCACCTCGATGCGGGCCAGGTCGCCGTGCAGGCGCAGCCGCGCGCCGGGAAAGCCGAGATCGTGCAGCACGGCCTCGCCCCGCTCCACGCGGACAAGGTCCGCTTCGTCCACGCGCGCGCCGTGGGGCAGGCGCGTGAGCAGGCAGGGGGCCGAGGGCTTGTCCCAGGTGGGCAGCCCGCGCCGCCGCGACAGGGCGCGGATGTCGGCCTTGGTGAGGCCGGCGGCGGCCAGGGGGCTGGCCACGCCGAGTTCGGCCAGGGCCGCCAGCCCCGGCCGATAGTCGCCCAGGTCGTCGCGGTTGGTGCCGTCGGCCACATGGTCCAGGCCCTCGGAAGCGGCCAGTTCGAGCAGGCGCGTGAAAAGCAGGCGCTTGCAGCGGTAGCAGCGGTCCGGGGGGTTGTCGCGCACGGCCTCGGGAAAAGGCACGGGCAGGAGCCTGTGGCGCGCGCCGAGCGCCCCGGCCAGGCGCACGGCCTCCTCGACCTCGGCCCGGGCGGCGTAGGGCGGGGCCAAGGTCGCGGCCAGGACGTTCTCCGGGCCGAGGACCGCAAGGGCCGCCTGGAGCAGGAACGTGCTGTCCACGCCGCCGGAAAAGGCCACGAGCACGCGGCCCAGGCCCCGAAGCTCGCGATCGAGGGCCGCTTCCAGTCCGGCCGGCGTCGTATCCGGGGTGTCCGCGCGGTCCATGGCTACTTCCCGCATCCGGCCACGGCGGCGTAGACCTCGGCCAGGGTCAGGCCGTGGGCCTCGGCCAGCCGGCGGCAGTCCTCGAACTCCGGCTTGGAGCGCAGCACCGCGCCGCCGCGCAGGGCGTTTTTCATGGTCACCGGGCCAAGGGGCGTCTGCCGGGTCTCGAAGGCCACGTCCAGCACGGTCTTGTCCAGGGGGAAGCTCTTGATCCCAAGCGTGGTGGTGTGGCGAAAGAGCAGTTCCGTGAAGCGGGCCTGTTCCGCCTCGCCGCACAAAAGCGACAGGCAGGTGGCCGGCCGGCTTTTTTTCATGACGATGGGCGTGAAGTGCACGTCCATGGCCCCGGCGTCCATGAGCAGCTCCAGGGCCGCGCCGAGCATCTCGCCGGTCATGTCGTCGATGTTGCACTGCAGGAGCCTGGCCGGCTGCGTCGTGCCGCAGGAGTTCCCGGCCTCCGCCTGGGCCAGGTGGACGCGCAGGAGGTTGGGGATGGCCATGTCGCGGTGGCCGACGCCGTAGGCGGTTTTTTCCACGACCATGGCCGGGGCGTCGGTGAAGCGCTCGGCCAGGACGGCGATGATGGCCGCGCCCGTGGGCGTGGCGGTTTCGGCCGCCGCCGCCCCCCGGGTGGTGGGGATGCCGTGGAGCAGCTCCACCGTGGCCGGGGCCGGCACGGGGATGAGCCCGTGGGCGCAGCGCACGAACCCGCCGCCGAGCTCCACGGGCGAGGCCCAGACCGCGTCCACGTCCAGGGCGTGGCGGCATATGGCCGCGCCCACGATGTCCACCAGGGCGTCGGTGGCGCCGACCTCGTGGAAATGCACCGCCTCCACGGACACGCCG
Source organism: Pseudomonadota bacterium (assembly GCA_023390395.1). Lineage (GTDB taxonomy): Bacteria > Desulfobacterota > Desulfovibrionia > Desulfovibrionales > Desulfovibrionaceae > Solidesulfovibrio. The sequence continues at coordinate 19,583 of JAEWCY010000187.1, forward strand.
TGCACGGTGGCCTCGGCCCGGGCCAGGCGGCGGAAGATGGCCAGGCTGGTGCGGCGCACGGGCTCGGCCAGGCCGCTGCCCTCGATGATGGCCTCGATGTCGGACAGGCTGCGGTGGGGGCCGTGCCCCTGGCAGGCCTGGCCATGATCGTGGCCGGGCTCGTGATGGTCCCCGGCATGGTCGTGCGGCGCGTGGGCGTGGTCATGGCCGTGCTCGTGCGCATGCTCGTGGTCGTGCGCATGCTCGTGGTCGCGAGCGTGCGCATGGGCGTGCACGTGGTCGTGATGCTCGTGGTCGTGACCATGGCCGTGTTCATGCGTGTGGCCATGCTCGTGCGCATGCCCGTGGTCGTGTTCGTGCGTGTGTTCGTGCTCGTGGTCATGACCGTGGCCCATGGCCACGCCGTCGGGCGTGGCGTCGGCGAGGTCCACGTCCACCCGCAGTCCGGCGATGCCGCTTTTGGCGGCCCGGGAGACGCGCAGGTCGAATTCCCCGTCGAGCCCGAGACGCGACAGTTCGGCGCGCAGATGGCCCTGGTCCACGCCGAGGTGGAGCATGGCCGCCAGGTTCATGTCGCCGCTGATGCCGGCGCGACAATCATAATAAAGGATCTTCATCTTCCGGTTCCCCCGCCTTGCCCGTCCCGGGCTCCGGTTTAGGATCGCAGTTCGATGGCCAGGGCCACCGCGGCGCAGGCCACGCCAAGCAGGCAGACCCCCGTCCAGCCGAAGCGGACGAAGGCCGCGGCCCCGACGGCCGAGCCCAGAGCGCCGCCCGTGAACATCACGGTCATGAACACGGTGTTGAGCCGGCTTCGCGCCGTGTCGTCCAGGGCGTAGACCCGGGTCTGGTTGGACAGCATGGCGCATTGCAGGCCGACGTCGAGCAAAAGCACCCCGCCGAGCAGCGCGGTCCAGGAAGCCTGGAACGCGGTCATGAGCGCGAAGGCGACGGCCACCGAGGCCGCGCCGGCGACCACCACCCTTCCCTTGCGCCCGCCCCCGCCGTCCGCAAGCCGGCCGGCCACGGGCGCGGCCAGCACCCCGGCCGCGCCGAGCAGCCCCAGCAGCCCGGCCACGGCGCTGCCCTGGGAAAAGGGCGGCCGCTCCAGAAACAGGCTCACCGTGGCCCAGAAGGCCACGAAGGAGCCGAAAAGCAAGCCCTGCACCAGTCCCGCCCGACGCAACGCCCGGTGACGGCGGTACAACTGCGCCAACGAGCGCAAGGTCCGGGCATAGGATATGGAAGCCGCGGGCGCAACCCTGGGCAACCGCCAGGACAGCAGCAAACCCATGGCCAGGCAGGCCGCGCCGGCCAGGGCGAACATCGTCCGCCAGCTGGCGTACTGCGTGACCAGGCCGCTTATGGTCCGGGCGAGCAGGATGCCGGTGAGCAGGCCGGCCATGACCACGCCGAGCACCCGGCCGCGCATGCGCCCCGGGGCGAGCTGCGCTGCCATGGGCACCACCTGCTGGGCCACGGTGGCCAGGGCTCCGACGCAAAAGCTCGCAACCACGAGCATGGCGACGCTCGTGGCCGCGGCCGCGAAGCCGAGAGCCAGGGCCAGGGCGACGGCGGTCAGGAAGATGAGCCGGCGGCGCTCGAAGCAGTCGCCCAGGCACGACAGGAACAGCAGCCCGAGGGCGTAGCCGACCTGGGTGGCCACGGCCACGCCGGCCACGCCCTCGGCCCCGACGCCGAAATCCCGGGCCAGGATGCCGAGCATGGGTTGGTTATAGTAGATGCTGGCCACGAAAAGACCGGCCGCCGCGGCCATGAGCAGGATGATCCCGCCGCCCGGTTCCTTTTCCCCGGACTCGGCCGCGAGGCCGCGCGAAGCGTGAAGCATGAAAAACCGTCTCCTCGATGCAAGGGGGCGGCCCTCTCCCGGCCGCCCCCGACATGCGTCGCCGTCCGGACGGGCCGGCGGCGGATTCAGTGGGGCCGGACCGTGAAGATCTTCCGGGCCTGTTCGATGCGCTGGGCCATGGCGTCGTCCTCCAGGTCGGCAACCACGGACTTGAGCACCTCGGGTATCTCGATGTGCTGCGGACACTTCTCCAGGCACTCGCCGCAGGCCACGCACTGGGAGGCGAAGCCCGGGGCGTCCACGCCGATGACGCCGCCGACGCTGATCGCGTACCGGAACCGCGCCGCCTCGGCGTCGCCGGACATGTGCAGGCCGTTGTAGGCGTCGAAGCACTTGGGAATCTGCACGCCCATGGGACAGGGCATGCAGTAGCCGCAGCCCGTGCAGCCGACCTTGAGCAGCTCCTTGTACTTGGCCCCGGCCCGGTCCACCAGGGCCGTCTCCGCCTCGCTCAGGGAGCCGGGCAGGGCCTGGTCGGCCACGGCGACGTTCTGGGCGACGTGCGCCTCCTCGTTCATGCCGGAAAGCAGCAGCGTGACCTCGGGGTGGTTCCACACCCAGCGCAGGGCCCACTCCACGGGGGCGCGTTTGACCGGGGCCTCGTCCCATATGGCGGCCACGGCCGGGGACTCGGCGGGCCGGGCCAGGCTGCCGCCGCGCAGGGGCTCCATGACGACCACGCCGAGCCCCCGTTCGGCGGCGTAGCGCAGGCCCTCGCTGCCGGCCTGGAACTCCTGGTCCAGGTAGTTGTACTGGATCTGGCAGAAGATCCAGGGATAGGCGTCCACGATGCGCTTGAAGTCCGGCAGCAGGCCGTGGAACGAAAAGCCCGCGTTGACGATGCGGCCGTCGGCCCGGGCCGCGTCGAGGAAGCCGGCGACGCCGTGGCCGGACACCGCGTCCCACAACGGCCCGTCCAGGGCGTGGACGAGGTAGTAGTCGATGTGGTCCGTCTCCAGGCGCTTGAGCTGCGCCTCGAGGAAACGGTCCATGTCGTCGCGGGTGTGCACGAGCCACGAGGGCAGCTTGGTGGCGAGCCTGACGCGCTCGCGGTAGCCGTCGCGCAGGGCCTTGCCGAGCAGCGGCTCGCTGGCCCCGGCGTGGTACGGCCAGGCCGTGTCCACGTAATTGACGCCCGCGTCGATGGCGGCGCGGATCTGGGCGATGGCGCGCGGCTCGTCGATGGCCCCTTCGGGCGTGGCGGGCAGGCGCATGCAGCCGAAACCGAGGATGGAGAGCTTGTCTCCGTTTTTGGGCATGGTTCTGTAGAGCATGGCGGTTCTCCTTTGGCTCCGTCTCGTTCGTCCCTGACCTCCACGGTCGGGCCGTCCCTGGAGACTCGGACTTGATACTCCAACAAAAGGCGAGGGAGAACGCCTATTCCAGGATATTCGTTGCCTGATCCTCCGACGACAGAAAAAAACATCCGGCGGATCGCCGGCAACGCCGCCCCGAGACGGCGGCTTGAGGGCAAACCCGGCGGCGACGCCCCGCCAAGTCTTGCCCGAAGCCGCCCCAGGGCTTATGGTAGGGAATCATCAGCCCTGCCCGCCAAGGAGCGCCCATGACACGACTCGCCACACTGCTTTGCGCCGTCCTGGTCCTCGCCAGCCTGTCCGGCTGCGGCTACAACCAGATGCAGACCAACGAAGAGGCGGTCAACGCCGCCTGGGGCAACGTGGAATCCGCCCTCCAACGCCGCCTGGACCTCATCCCCAACCTGGTGGAGACGGTCAAGGGCTACGCCGCCCACGAAAAGGACACCCTGACCGCCGTGGTGGACGCCCGGGCCAAGGCCACGCAGGTCAAAATCACCCCGGACACCCTGGCCGACCCCCAGGCCATGGCCGCCTTCCAGCAGGCCCAGGGGCAGATGCAGTCGTCGCTGTCGCGCCTGCTGGCCGTGGTGGAGAACTACCCGCAGCTCAAGGCCGACCAGAACTTCCGCGACCTGCAAAACCAGCTCGAAGGCACGGAAAACCGCATCAACGTGGCCCGGCAGCGCTACAACCAGGCCGTGGAGACCTACAACGCCTCTATCCGCACCTTCCCCAACTTCATCACCAACTCCTTGATGCTCCACCTCAAGCCCAAGGAATATTTCAAGGCCGACGACGCCGCCAAACAAGCGCCCAAGGTGAAGTTTTAGGAAGACGAAGAGTGCCTCCGGCGGCCGGGGGGCATGATGCCCCCCGGACCCCCTCCAAGGGGGGTATGGACACCGTCGGCGGCGATGCAGTCGAAGCGCCGAATAGACGACAAGACGAGTTCATTGCGGAGGCCCGATGCCAGTTTTCCCCCATGCCAGCCCTTCCGGGCGACGCGACAGCATCGCGACGGCCCCCCCCTCCCCCCTTTCGGGAGGTCCAGGAGGGGCAGTGCCCCTCC
>JAEWCY010000233.1 GCA_023390395.1 Pseudomonadota bacterium
GAATTTCGCCTGCCGAGCCTGCCGCGAAGCGGCGGCACCGGCAGGCGAAATTCCGCCCCCATCTTCGGTCCGCCAACGCCAAACGCACCGGTGACCGCAGCCTTCCCCGCGCAACCACGCCGCCGAGGGGGTCCGGGGGGCATCATGCCCCCCGGTGGGGTTCGGGGCAACGCCCCGATTCCTCCTGGGCGCATGGCTTCGTCGCCTGTGCTTTTCCTTTTTCGGGCGTGGCGTTACAAGGGGAAAAAGCCATCCCTGGGGGTGCAGGTGAAACGGATCGTTTGTGCGGCGCTTGTGGTCTTGTTTGCCGGCGGTGTTTGCGGGGCCGCCTCGCCGCCGGTCCGGACGCAGATCCGGCCCGCGGCTCCGCCCCAGGCGCAGCCGCACGGGGAGCCGGCCCAGGCGGCCGGCCGGGACCAGGGCCGGGAGGCCATGTTGCAGACCATCGGCCTGTTGGCCGGGCAGGGTTTGGTGTTGGGGCACGAGGCCCTGGCCGGGGTGTACGGCCGGTACGAGAAGCGGCTGCTCACCCGGGAGCAGGCCGAGCGCGCGGCTTCGGACCAGATGCGCTATGCCGAGTGGGTCATGACGGCCTTCAAGGACAGGCTCATGCGCCAGCTTACGGAGCAGGAGCGCAAGGACTTGGGGCTGTTGATCGGGTTTTACGACGTCGAGCGTCAGGCGGCCCAGGCGCTGGTGGCCTACGTCAAGGACGGCGGGTCGAAGAACCGCGAGGCGTTCGAGGCGGCCCAGGAACGGGTGGCAGCCATCATCCGCCAGATCAGCCTGGGCGCAACCCCTTGAGCGGCCGGCCTCGTGGCGGCATCCCTTGCCATTGTCCGGCGAGTGTGCAAGATAGGTAACCGTGGGGGTGCGCTACGCGTCCCGAGCGCGTCGCCCGCTGAGGAGTGGTTATGAACAAAGTGCTTTGCCTGTTGCTGCTGGCCGGCATCCTGGCGGCTTCCGTGGTCGCCGCTGGGAATGCCGAGGCTCGGCCGCCTTGTCCGCCGGGGTATTTCTGGGACGGGCCGCGCGGCTGCATGCCCATGCCGTACTACCCGCCGCCGCCCCCGGCCTACTATCCGCCGCCGGCCTACTATCCGCCGGCGTGTCCGCCGGGCACCTTCTGGAGCGCCGGGGCTTGCCGGCCCGCGCCGCCCGCGCCGGGCGTGCGGGTCTACCTGCCGCCCATCTACATCGGGCCCTAGGCAAGACGCCTCTTCGCGGCCGTCCGGACGATTCCGGGCGGCCGCTTCATTCCCGGGCCACGGCGCACAAGAGGCCCCGCAGCTGGTAGGAGCCGAAAGCCGGGTCGTAGGGCGGCGCGTCGCTGGTCAGCATGTTGGCGTTGGAAGCGAAGGCGTCGAACCCGCTCGCTCCCCGTTCGGGGAACCACCAGCCGTGGTCCAGGCTGACCACGCCCTCCATGATGTCCTGCGTCACTTTGGCCCGCATGCGGATTTCGCCGCGCGGGCTTTTCACGCGCATCCAGTCGCCGTCGGCGATGCCGTAACGCGCCGCCGTGGCCGGGCCCAGCTCGGCCGTGGGGTCGGGCCGGCGGGCGCGCAGGCGTTTCATCTGGCGGCCGTCGCTGTGGAAGAATTCCGGCCGCCGGGCTCCGGTGGTCAGCACCAGCGGATACTCCTTGGCCGTTTCCGGCGCGGAAACCGGGCTTTCCGGCGGTTCGGCGAAGGAGGGCAGGGGATCGTAGCCCAGCCGGGCCAGGGCCTTGCAGGAAAGCTCCACCTTGCGGCTCGGGGTGCGAAAGCCCTTTTCGCGGTAGCGGTGGTAGGCGGGCTCGGCCATGACCATGAAGCGGTCGGCCAGTTCGTCGAAGGTGAGCCCCACGGGGGCCAGGCGTTGGTCCAGGATGTCCGCGAGGCTTTCGTGGGCTCCGGGCAGGTCGAGGCGGCGGGCCAGGTCGTTTAATATCAGCTCGTTTTGGCGGCATTCGCCCACGGTAACGAGTTTCCTGTGGGCGAAGACGGCGCGCGGCGCGACCAGGGGCAGCTCGATGATCTGGTCGATTTCCGGCCAGAAGGCCGAGGGCAGCACGTAGTCGGCCATGGCGGCGGTGGGGGTCAGGAAATGCTCGGCCACGACCAGCAGGTCCAGGGCGCGCAGGGCCTCCAGCACGCCCCGGCTGTTGGCGACCGTGGCGAGCGGGTTGTTGCCGAAGACCAGGAGCGCCCGCACCCGGTAGGGGTCGCCCGTGCGCATGGCCGCGAAGAGCCCGGGGATGTGGGCCGAGGGCATGAAGGCGCGAAAGCCGCCCAGGAGCTTGAACCGGTCCGCGCCGATGCGCTTGGCCAGGGCGTCCGGCGGCAGGGCCTGGCGCAGCACGGGATAGGCGGCGACCAGCTCGCTGCCGAAGACGTCCGAGCCGGGCGCGTCCAGGTTGCCCGTGAGCCCGCGCAGGAGGGCCACGGCGCGCACGGTCTGGAGGCTGTTCGGGTTCTGCTCCAGGGACACGCCCCATTCGAGGATGGAGGGACGGTCCAGGGCGTAGCGCCGGGCCGCCTCCAGCAGGGACCGGGCCGGCACGCCGGTCACGCCTTCGGCCCAGTCGGGCGTGGCCGGGGCCACCCGGGCGCGCAGATCGTCGAAGCCCGCGCCGTAGGCCGCCACGAAGTCCTTGTCGTACCAGCCTTCCTCGATGACGGCCCGCAGCATGGCCAGGGCGAGCGCCGCGTCCGTGCCCGGGCGGATGGGCAGCCACAGGCCGCAGCGTTTGGCCGTCTCGCTGCGCCGGGGGTCCACGGCGATGCCGTAGGCTCCCTTCGCCAGGGCGTCGCGCACCGGAAAGGCCAGCTCGCCGTCCGGGCCGGAGACCAGCGGATTGTGGCCCCAGAAGAGGATCGTGCGCGGCGGCGTGTCGCCGTAGTAGTCCCCGGTCACGAAGCCGCCGTAGGTGAGGTTGGAGACGGTGATGCGCGGGATGAAGCAGTTGGCCAGCCCGGGTTCGTACCAGTTGGGCGTGCCGAAGGTGTTGGCGAAGCGGATGACGTGGAAGTAGTGGTGCCGGCCCGTGCCTTGGCCCAGCGCCACGGATTCCGGGCCGGTCTCCTTGCGGAAGCGGTCCAGGCGGGCGGCGATGTCGGCCAGGGCCTCGTCCCAGGAGACGCGCACGAATTTTCCCTCGCCGCGCCCGCCCGCGCGCTTGAGGGGATGGATCAGGCGGTCGGGGTGGTGCATGGCCTCCGGCGTGGACAGGCCCTTGACGCACATGCGGCCGCGACTGAACGGCGAGCCCGGCCAGGGGCGCACCCGCACGACCTTGTCCTCCGCCACGGTCACCCGGGCGGCGCAGCCGCCGTGGCACACGCGGCAGATGCTGCGAAACTCCCCGTCGCAAAGGGACATGGGCGCTTGTGTCGTAGGAATGGGGAAAGCCTCCGGCGGCCAAAGGGCTTTCGCCCTTTGGAATCCCTTAAAGGGTCAGACCTGGCAAGGATTCCTCGCGCCTTGTTCCGGGTGATCCGGCCGTCGCACGCGGGACATATGTCCCACGGGGACACGACGCTACCGGATCGCGGCGAAAAAGCACAGCACGGCGAGAAAGCCCAGGCCGGTGCGCACGCCGTGCAGCATGTTCCACTTCTCCAGAAGGGCCCGGGTGGCGGCGTCGGCCGCGTCGGGGTCCGTGGCCTGAAGCGTCCTGTTGACGGGCATGATCCATTTGTAGGTCACGACCCAGTTGGCGATGGAGAAGAGCGCGCCCGTGAGGTTGAGCGCCCCGCCGGACCACAGGAGCGCCAGCAGGCCGAAGAAGAAGCCGGCCATGGCCAACGTGGCCTGCATCCGAAGCGCCCTGGGGTAGCTGCGCTGCCACTGGGCCAGCATGTCGCCGTCCAGGAAGTCGCGCCGGGCCGGGTGCTCCACGAAGTTGATGTAAAAAGCCGCGCCGGTGAAGGCGGCCATGACGGTCAGGGCTATCGCGGTGAATTCCATGCGGTCTCCTTCGCCGGCTATTCCCCGAGGGCGGCCAGGGTGTCGCGCAGGGCGGCGATGGCCGTGTCCTGCTCGGCGTCGGAAAGCGACGGGTACATGGGCAGGGAGAAGATCTCCCGGGCCGCCCGCTCGGTTTCCGGCAGGTCGCCCTCCTTGTAGCCCAGATGGATGTAGCCCGTCATGGTGTGGATGGGCCAGGGGTAGCTGATGTTGCAGTTGACGCCGCGTTCCTTGAGCCCGGCCAGGAGAGCGTCGCGCCTGGGGTGACGGGCGACGTAGAGGTAGTAGGCGTGGCTGTTGCCGGGGGCGGTGGTCGGCAGGGTCAGGGACGTGTCGGCCAGGGCCGCGTCGTAGCGGGCGGCCAGTTCCCGGCGGCGGGCGATGTAGGCCGGCAGGTGCTTGAGCTTGCCGCGCAGGATGGCGGCGTGGATCTCGTCCAGGCGCGAATTGAAGCCGTGCTCCAGGGCGTAGTAGGTCTTTTCCATGCCGTAGAAGCGAAGCCTTTTGAGCTTGGCCGCCACGTCGTCGCGGCTGGTCAGCACCATGCCGCCGTCGCCGTAGGTCCCCAGGATCTTGGTCGGGTAGAAGGAAAAGGCGGCGGCGTCGGACAGGGACCCGGCGACGTGGCCGCTTCGCGTCGCGCCGTGGGCCTGGGCGCAGTCCTCGACGACGGTGAGGCCGTGGCGGTCGGCCACGGCGGCCACGGCTTCCATGTCCACGCACTGGCCGAAGAGGTGCACCGCGACGACGGCTTTCGTGCGCGGGGTGACGGCCGCCTCGAGCCCGGCCGCGTCCATGAGGTACGTGGCCGGGTCGATGTCCACGAAGCGCGGCGTGCCGCCGGCGCTGACGATGGCCGAGACGGTCGGCACGGCGGTGTTGGAGACGGTGATCACCTCGTCGCCGGGCGCGATGCCGCAGCCGAGCAGGGCCAGCATGACGGCGCTCGTGCCGTTGTCGCAGCCCACGCCGTGCTTCGCGCCGCAGTAGGCCGCGAACTCCTCCTCGAAGGCGGCCACGTGGGGCCCGAGAATGAGCTTGCCCGAGCCCAGCACGTCGGCGACAGCGGCCATGATCTCCTCGCGCTCGGCCTCGTATTCCTGCAAATATCCCCAAACATTGACTGCCATGGCATCTATCCTTTCCTAAATAATGGTGCAGACGAAGTGATCCCGCCCGGGACTCACCCCCCCGTCGGGGAGGTCCAGGAGGGGGTCACCCCCTCCTGGCCGCCGGAGGCGCTCTTCCGCAACATCTCCAGCGTCCCGGCATCCTCGAGCAACGCCCCGAGCAGCTCCTGCCTTCCTTCGCCCGTGCGCATGGCCGCGAAGGCGCGGCCGAAGAAGGCGGCGAAGGCGTCGGCGGCGGGGACCGTTTCCGTGCGCGCGCCGGCCGGGGTGTTGAGCGAAAGAGACAGGTCGGCGGCGGGCGGCGGGGTGAAGGCCCGGTCCATGGCGGCGGCCAGCCCCGGCCCCAGGACCTCCAGGCGGTTGGCGTAGCCGGTGTCGAAGCCGAAGGTGCCGGCGAGGCTTTTGCCGCCGGGGTAGAGGAGCAGGCAGGCGAAGGCGGTCTCCACGGCCGGCCCGTGCGAAAGAATCCGGCAGAAGGCGGCCTCGGGGGCCTGGCCGAAGAGCACGCGGCCGGGGCTGGCGGCATAGGGGCCGAGGTCGTAGAGCGCGCCGCCGCCGCATTCGGGCCGGTGGCGGAAATTGTCCGGCGGCAGCGGCGGGAAGGAGAACACGGCGGAAATCCGCGTCGGCGCGCTGCCGGCTGCGGCAAAGGCTTGGCGCAGGGCGACCAGGCGCGGATGGTCGGCCCAGACCGTGGCCTCGGCCAGGACCAGGCCCTTTTTCGCGGCCAGGTCGGCGGCGCGGGTCGCCGTGGCCGCGTCCGGGAAGGCCGGCTTGTCCACGATCACGTGGCGGCCGTTTTCCAGCGCCGCCATGGCCAGGGCGGCGTGGCGGCTGTTTTCCGTGGTGACGTAGACGGCCTCGGCCGGGCTGTCCTCGATCGCGGCCAGGGCGTCGTCGCGCCAGGCGACGGGCAGGGGGACCTCGCCCGGGGCGCGCCGGCCGCTTTTCGTGGCCACTTCCACGGCCGTGACGCCAAGGCCGGGCAGGCCGGGCAGCACGCGCCGGAAGAAGATGTCCGAGCCGCCGCAGACGAGGAGCTTCATTGCGAGCCCCCGTCGGCCCCCAGGCAGGCCAGGAGGTTTCGGGCCTCGATGTTGAGGTGGCCGTGGCGGGCCATGCGCCAAAGCTGCCCGAGGGTCATCCAGATATAGTGCTCGGGGAGGGGCGGTTCCTGCCCGGGCGCAATCTCGACGATCATGTAGCGGTTGCAGAAATGGTGGAAGCGACCGCCCTCCTCGGACTGGACCGCGTCGTAGCGCACCATGCCCCGGGAGGCGTCGAGAAAGTGCTCGAGAAAGCGTGGGGCGCAGAAACGGCCGGCCCGGGCCGCCACCTCGGAGCAGGCCACCGTGGGGCCGATCTGCATGCCGTCGCGGTTGCCGGGCTCGAGGCTGCCCCGGGCCAGGAAATGGAGCACGCCGCCTTGCCGTTGGCACAGAAATCCCACCAACCCCTCGCCCCGGTGGTGCAACAGCGGCTGGGACCAGCGCGTGGCTTCGCGGGTACGGGCTTCGACGTCCACGCCGATGACGGAGAAATAGAGACCCGTCTCGTGGAAGATGGCGTCGTCGGTCACGGTCCAGCCCCGCAGCCCGTCCAGGGGCAGGGGCGAGACCTGCATGGCGTGGCGGGCTTTCCCTTCGGTCAGCCAGGTCATGATGGCGTCCATGGAGTGACGCTCCCGGTCCGAGCGGCAAAAGGACAGGTAGGCGTCGCGCCGGAAACCGGCGACGCCGTCGAGGAGCCCGTAGTCCGGCGGCTCGTCCGGATCGGACATGGGGATGAGCGACACCACGGTGCGGGCGTCCATGTTGACGATGTTGTCCCGGGCGAGCAGGGACTTGATCTGGCCCAGGGTGAGCCAGCAGAAGTCCTCGTGGACCGGCACGTCGTGGTCGACCTGCACGACCATGTTGCGGTTGCGCTTGTAGAGGAACCGCGCGCCCTGCTCGGGCTGGAGCTGGTCGAGGAGCACCCGGGCCAGGCCCGGCTCGGCGAAATATTCGAGGTAGCGGGGGGCGTGGCCGCCGTGGACCCGGGAGTAGTTGCTGCGCGTGGCTTGGACCGTGGGGGAGAGCTGGAGCACGTTGACGTTGCCGGGCTCCATCTTGGCCTGCATGAGGAAGTGCAGCACGCCGCCGATCTCCCGGGCCAAAAGGCCCAGGATGCCCACCTCGGGCTGGTTGATGATGGGCTGGTCCCAGGAAGGGACGGGCCCGAAGTCGGTCCGCGCCCGGATGCCCTCGATGGTGAAGAACATTCCCGAGCGATGCCCCAGGCGCAGGGGATCTTGCAGGTAGGTCCACTGGTCCAGGGACGTCAGCGGCACGCGCCGGACCGTGAACCGGTCGCGGCGGTCCTTGGCGGAAAACCAGGCCATGACCGCGTCCATGTCGGCGAAGACGCCGGCAAGCGCCCGGCAGGAGCGCGAAAACGACAGTCTGGCGAGGGCCGAACTCATGGTCGGGCGACCGCCTCCAGGTAGGCCGGCAGGGAGCGGATGACGCCGGCCGGGTCGTAATGGCTGCTGGCCAGCACCAGGCAGACGGCGTCGGGGCTGATGTCGCGGATGTCCAGGAAGACCATGGCCGGCAGATAAAGGCCTTGGCTCGGGTCGTCAAGGACGTGGGAGGCGTGGCCCAGGCCGTCGGTGAGGTCCAGGCGCAGCGAGCCGGCCACGGCCAGGATGCACTGCTCGGTGTCGCGGTGGGCGTGGCCGCCCCGGTCGGCGGTCATGGCGTGCATGTAGAAGACCCGGGCCACGGCAAAGGGCACGTGCCGGCCGCCCTCGATGACGGACAGCGCTCCCCGGTCGTCGCGGACGGTGGGGACGTCGATGCGGCGCACGGCCTCAAGCCTCGGGAGCATGGCCGGCCTCCCCGGACGGGCGGCCGGGGCCGCCGTGGATTTCGCGCACCACGAACTGGGGGGCGCGGTTGCTTTCGAGCAGGGTGCGGCCCACGTATTCGCCGACCAGGCCGAGCATGAGGAGCTGGATGCCGGAGAAGATGATGATGGTGATGTAAAGGGTGGTCCAGCCCGTGGGCAGCTCCACGCCGAAGAGCTTTTCGAGCAGGCTCCAGACGGCCATGACCAGGCCGAAGCCGGCGATGCAAAGGCCGAGCACGGCGGAAAAGCGCAAGGGCGCGATGGAGAAGTTGACGAACATGGTCAGCCACAGGCGCATGAGCTTGTAAAGGGTATAGCCCGACTGCCCCGCCTCCCGGTCGCGGTGCTCCACCTCCACCTGGCCGATGTTGCTCGTGGTGCGCAGGATGAGCCCGTCCACGTAGGGGGCCGGGCCGGCGTAGCGCGTCACCTGGTCCACCAGGAAGCGGCTGAGGCACTTGAAGCTCGAAAGGTACAGGTGCGGCGGCTTGCCGAGCAGGGAGGTGGCCACCTTGTCGTTGAACAGGCTCCCCCAGTTGCGGAGCTTCCCGTGGCGCTTCTCCCGGAAGGCGGCGTAGACCACGTCGAACCCGCCCGAAACCGTAGCCGCCAGCAGCCCGGCCACCTCTTCCGGCGGATTCTGGAAATCGTCGTCCATGACCACGACGTAGTCGCCCCGGGCCTGGTTGAGGCCGGCCATGACCGCGTTGTGCTCGCCGAAGTTGCGGGCCAGGCGCAGGTAGGTGACGCGGCCGGGAAAGCGCCGGCAAAGCTCCAGGCAGACGTCGTGGCTGCGGTCGCGGCTGCCGTCGTTGACCAGCACGACGTCGGTCTCGGGCGCGGGCGGCGCGGCCAGGAGCGCCTGGACAAGCCGGCCGATGGTGGCCTCGGCGTTGTACACGGGGACGACCACGGTCAGGGAAGGGGACGGAGAGGTCTGGCGCATCGGCGGTCTATGTCCGGGATAGGCGGTTGGGTCGCGGGGCCGCCAGGGGAGCGCGGGCCACGGCGAAGACGGAAAGCCCCACGGGCAGGGGCAGGCCCCAGTCCACGGTCAGGATGTTCTCGATCCGGCGCGCCGCGGCCAGGACGGCGTTGACCGCCGGCGGCAGGGGGGCCAGGTCCGACCGGGGAGACCGGCCCGGCCGCGGCCGCCGTCGCCACAGGCGCACCAGGGCGGCGGCGGGAAAAAGCAGGGTGTTGCCGTAGGTCAGGCGCTGCGGGGAAAAGCCCGCCTCGGCCAGCAGCCCGGCGAGCTGGGCGCGCGTGTAGCGGCGCACCACGCCCACGGCCCGGTCGTGCTCGCTGTAAAGCGCCTGGAAGGCCACGATGTTGCACACGAGCCGGCCGCCAGGGACCAGCACGCGGCGGCAGTCGGCCAGGGCTCCCGGCAGGGCGGCGGGCGGCAGGTTGGCCAGCACGTCCAGGGAGAGCACGAGGTCGAAGGAGGCGTCGGCGAAGGGCAGGGCCGCGGCCGAGGCCCGGGTCAGGGGAAAGGGGCCGCGCCGTCCGGCCAGGGCCAGGGCCGTGGCCGAGAAGTCGAGGCCCGTGACCGCGTGGCCGTCGGCGGCCAGGAGCGCGGCGACCTTGCCCGTGCCGCAGCCGGCGTCGAGGACGCGCAGGGGCCGGCCGGCCTCCCGGCGGCACAGGGCCACGGCGCGGCGTACCTGGTCGTGCAGCCCCAGGTACCACCAGTGGGTTTCCTCGGCCGCGCGCATGACGGCGTATTCGGCTTCAAGCATGGGAACGGGGCCGGCGACGCGGGCGGGCGACGACGCGCATCCCGGGCACAGGGTTACAGTTTGCGGACATGGGCCGCCAGTCTAGCGGTTTCGTCGAAAAAAATCTATTGCAGCTTCGCATGGGCAAGAGCCTGGGCGAGGCTTGCATGACTGTAACACGATGCACACGTCCCTTTTTCTCCGTGGTGATTCCCGTTCTCGACGAAGCGGCGGGCATCGACGCCGTGGTCGATCACGTGCGCGTGGTCAGTTACGGCGAGGACGTGGAGATCATCGTCGTGGACGGCGACCCGTCGGGATCGACCCTTGCCGCATTGACCCGGACCGGCGTCACGGGCCTGACGGCGTCCACGGGCCGGGCACGCCAGCAGAACGCCGGCGCGGCGGCCGCCGCCGGGAGCAACATCCTGTTCCTGCACGCCGACACCCGCCTTCCGGCCGGGGCGTTGCGGGCGGCCGGCGCGGCCCTGGACGCCGGGGCCGCCCTGGGCGCGTTTTCCCTGGCCATCCGCTCGCCGGGCCTCTGGCTGCGCCTGGTCGCCGCCGGGGCCACCCTGCGTTCCCGGCTCCTTTCCCTGCCCTATGGTGACCAGGCCTTTTTCCTGCGCCGCGAGATATTTTGCGCCCTGGGCGGCTTTCCCGACGTGCCGCTCATGGAGGACGTGGCCCTGGCCCGGACGGTGCGCCGGGCCGGCGGCCGGGTCCGCGTCCTGCCCCAGCACGTGGTGACCTCGGCCCGGCGTTACGAGGCGGAGGGGGCGCTTGGGGCCACGGCCCGCAACCTGGCCCTGCTGGCCCTCTACGGGCTCGGCGTTTCGCCGGCGCGCCTGGCCCGGTTCTATCCGGCCCGTTCCGGCAGGGGCGGGGGAGCCTAGGCCGTGGCGGCGCGGCTCCTGGTCATGCTCAAGGCCCCAAGGCCAGGGCTGGTCAAGACGCGCCTGGCCGAGGCCGTTGGCGATGGGGCGGCCCTTGGGGCCTACGTGGCCATGGCCCGAAACGTCCTGGCCGCCGCGGCCGCCTCGGGCCTGCCGGTCGCGGTCTGGTACGCCCCGGCCGGGGAGCGGGCGCTCATGGAGGATTTCTGCGGGCCGGGCGCGGCGCTTTTTCCCCAGGCCGAGGGGGACCTCGGCGCGCGCATGGCCGACGCCTTCGAAAGGACCTTCGCCGCCGGAGCCGCATCGGCGCTGCTCGTCGGCGGCGACCTGCCGCTGCTCGACGGGCCGCTCCTGGCCCGGGGCGCGGCCCTGCTGGGGCAGGCCGGGGCGGTGCTCGGGCCTGCCCTTGACGGCGGCTACTACGCCGTGGGCTTCACGAAGGAGGGCTTCGCTCCGGAGGTCTTCGCGGACATGCCCTGGAGCGGGCCCGAGGTCTTTTCCCGCACGCGCGAGCGGCTGGCCCGGGCCGGCCGGCGCACGGCCTTTTTGCCCGAACTCCCGGACTGCGACACGGCCGACGACCTGCGACGCCTGGCCCGGGAGCCCTGGCGGGGGCGCCTGGCCGGCACGCCCTTCGGCGCGTTTCTGGCGGCCCGGGACGGCGATCCGTTTGACCGCGACCCCGACAATCGTTTATCCGTACCCTGAACGCATGAGGGGGCGCGGCCGGCGCGGGCGAGGCCCGCCGCGCGCCGGGAGGCGGTGCGCCTTTGGCGGAATTACGCGGAGAGCTGAGGACCAGGACCCTCGTGTCCTGTTTTTTGCGTTGCTACCTGATCGGGGCGGCTTACAACACCCGGGGCCTCCAGCACGTGGGTTTGGCTTTCGCCATGGAGCCCGGGCTCGTGGCCCTGTATCCGGATCCGGCGCAGCGCGACAAGGTCTTCAAGCGCTACCTGGACCTGTACAACACCCATTTCTTCTGGACGCCCCTTTTGGTGGGCCTTTTCCTCTCCCTGGAGACGAAGATCGCCCGGGGGTTGATTCCGGCGGAAATGCTTGACAACGTCAAGACCACGACGGCATTCACCCTGTCCGCCATCGGCGACACGTTTTTCTCCGCCAGCATCATGGGCCTGTGGGGGCTTTGCGCCGCCTGCCTGCTGGCCGCCGGGCAGTACGCCGCCCTGGGCGTCCTGGCCGTGGGGCTCTTCGCCGCCGTGCAGGTATTCAAAGCGGTGACGTTCCGGGCCGGCTACCACGAGGGCTTCCACGTGCTGCGCCGGCTCAAGCGCTGGGACCTGGTCAACCTCGGCCGCAAGGTCAAGGTGGCCAACGCGGTCCTGCTGACGGTTTTCTGGATTCTGGCCAAGCCCATGGGCGGCCGGGGCTCCCTGGCCGACGCGGTGCTGGTGGCGGTGCTGGCCGCCTGGGCCGCCACCCGGCCTTCGGTGTCCCGGGAGATCGCGCTTCTGGCCCTGGCCGCCGGCTGGGTCCTGGCGCGGTCCATGTGGCCGGCCTCGTAACGACGTCAAGACATCCGGGCAGTCCCGGAACAACTTCCGCCGACGCGGTGGACAATGAGCAACGAGACGCACGAAACGGCCGGTTCGGCCCAGGAAGACGTCGCGGTCAGCGGCGACGGGTTCGCCCTGCGGGTGCGGGTGCTCAACGAGCAGGGCCTGCACGCCCGGCCGGCCGCCCGTCTGGCCCAGGAAGCGCAGAAGTTCGCCTGCGACATCTCCCTGGCCCTGGGCGACGAGGTCGTGGACGCCAAGAGCATCCTCGACATCCTGACCCTGGCCGCCGGCCACGGCAGCGAACTGGAGCTGCGCGCCGCCGGGCCCGAGGCCCGCGACGCCCTGGCCCATCTGGGAACGCTCATCCGCAACCGGTTCCGGTAGGCGACGTGGGCGCGCCGCTCGGACCAACGCGCCGCCCGGGCCCGGCCGCCCGGCCGGCCGCAGGCGAGGACCGATCCAGCCATGGACACCCTTAAAGGCATACCGGTTTCGTCCGGCATCTCCATCGGGCGGGCGTTTTTCCTCAACCGCTCCGGAGTAGGCCCCCTGCCGCGCCAGACCCTGGCCGAGTCCCTGACCGCGTCCGAGATCGAACGCCTGGACCGGGCCTTCGAGCAGTTCCGGCGGGAGATCGAGCAGGCCAGGGACCGCATCCCGGCCGAGCTCAAGGAACACGCCCTGATCCTCGACTCCCACCTGATGATCCTCAAGGACCCGAAGCTCGCCGGCGCGGCCAGGAAATACATCCAGTCCCTGCGCATCAACGCCGAATGGGCCCTGGACAAGGCCGTGGACGACCTGGAAAAGGCCTTCGCCGCCCTGGACGACCCCTATTTCCGCGACCGCATCCAGGACGTGCGCACCGTGGCCGGCCGCGTCCAGGCCCGGCTCGCCGGCCAGTCCGCCGAGGTCCGGGCCATCGAGAACCGGGTGGTGCTCATGGCCCACGACATCTCCCCGGCCGACACCGCCGCGCTCCAGACCGACAAGATCATGGCCCTGGTCACGGTCCAGGGCGGCAAGACCTCGCATACCGGCATCCTGGCCAGAACGCTCGGCATTCCGGCCGTCATCGGCGTCACGGAGCTGGAGTCGCGGGTGCGCGACGGCGACCTGGTGGTGGTGGACGGGCTGCGCGGCGTGGTGGTGCTGACCCCCTCCGACGAGGAACTGGAGCGCCTGTCCGACCTCAAGTACCAGTTCGAGGCCTACCAGGCCGGCATCATGCGCGGCTGCCACCTGCCCGGCGAGACCATCGACGGCTACCGGGTCAAGGTCAAGGCCAACATCGAGATGCTCGAGGAAGTGCCCGCCGTGGTGAATAACGGCGGCGAGGGCATCGGGCTCTACCGCACCGAGTATTCCTACATGAACCGCCCCAAGCTCCCCACCGAGGACGAGCTCTACGAGGAATACCTGGACCTGGCCTCCATCATGTCGCCAAGGCGCGTGACGCTGCGCACCCTGGACGCCGGCGCGGACAAGTTCGTCTCCACCCTGGGCTCCCTGGACGAGCGCAACCCGGCGCTGGGGCTTCGGGCCATACGCCTTTGCATGCGCCACCGCGACATCTTCAAGACCCAGGTGCGGGCCATGCTGCGGGCTTCCGTGGCCGGCAACATCGCGGTCATGTTCCCCATGATCTCGGGGCTGCGGGAGATCCGCCAGGCCAAGGCGCTGCTCGCCGAGGCCAAGGCCGAGCTGCGCCAGGAAGGGGCGCGCTTCGAGCCGGACATGCCTGTCGGCATCATGATGGAGCTGCCCTCGGCCGTGATGATCGCCGAGGTGCTGGCCCGGGAAGTGGATTTCTTCAGCATCGGCACCAACGACCTCATCCAGTATTCGCTGGGCATCGACCGGACCAACCGCTACGTGTCCCACATGTACCAGCCCCTGCACCCGGCGGTGGTGCGGAGCATCAAGCACGTGGTCGACGCCGCCCACCAGGCCGGCATCGAGGTGAGCCTGTGCGGCGAGATGGCTTCCGATCCCTTCTGCGTGCCCATCCTCATGGGCATGCAGATCGACTGCATCAGCCTCACTCCCCAGGCCATTCCCGGAATCAAGCGCATCATCCGCCAGGCCACCATGGACGATTGCAAAAAACTGCTTAAATTGGTCCTCGAAAGCCCGTCGGTCAGCCGGACCAACGCCCTGGTCCAGGAGACCATTTTCCGGCAGTTCCCCGACGAACTGATGTTTTACTCCTCCCTGCTCGACCGCGAGGAGACGCCGGCCCATTGACCGGTTCCGCCCCGGCCTTTACGAAGGGGCCGACGCGGACGGGCCGCAGCGCCGCCCGCGGGCGGCCAAAGGAAGCCATGACAGCCAAGGAATCGGGCGAGAAGCTCGTCGCCCAGAATAAGAACGCCCGGCGCCTCTACGAATTTCTGGAGAAGTACGAAGCCGGCATGGTGCTGGTCGGCTCCGAGGTCAAGTCGCTTCGGGCCGGGCGCATCAGCTTCAAGGACGGCTACGTGAAGATCACGGGCGACGAGGCGTTTTTGACGGGCGTGCACATCGCGCCCTACGAGAACGCCGGCTATGCCGGCCACGAGCCCGAGCGGCCGCGCAAGCTCCTGCTCCACGCCGCCGAGATCCGGACCCTTCGCGCCAAGGTGGAGCAGAAGGGGCTGACGGTGGTGCCGGTGCGGGTGTATTTTAAAAACGGCCGCGCCAAGGTGGAGATCGCCCTGGCGCGGGGCAAGAAGGTCTTCGACCGGCGCGACGACCTGAAAAACCGGGACCTCGCCCGCGACGCGGCCCGGGAACTGGCCGGCCATTGACGGCCGCCCGGCGGCCAAGTCCGCCGGGCGGCGCGATCCGGGCGCCGCGAGGAGTCGTTTGATGGCAGCAAAGCGCATTGTTCCGCCCCTTGTCCTGCTGCTCGGCCTGCTGCTGCTGGCCGGGGCGGCAAACGCCGGCCCCACCGAGGCCGACGAGCGCGTGGACGCCTTTCTCGACGAAACGGCCGGGCTCTTCGGCCCCGGCGAGGCCGACGTGGTCCGGGCCTTCGGCGCGCCCCACGACCGCCAGGCCGTGCCCTTCAACAGCCCCCACGACGACGCCCCCTACGAGATCGTCACCCTGGTCTACGACGGGCTCACCGTGTCGCTTTACAGCATGGACGGCGGGGCGCGGCAGTTCTTCCACCAGATACGCGTCACCGCCGGCCCCACCTGCTTCGCCCGCAAGGTGTGCCTGGGCATCCCGCGCGAACGCCTGGCCGCCGTCCTCGGCCGGCCCGAGGACGCCGAGGACGAGATCTGGCGCTATTCCGACATGAGCGGCTACAACGAGCTCGCCTTCACCTTCGACGCCAAGGGACAGGTCGATTCCATGACCTGGACCGCCGAGGCGGACTAGACGCCATGCCGGCGCAAAACCAGCTCTCCCCCGCCGCCCGCCGGTTCCTGGAGGGACTCTTCCCGGGCGACGCCGCCGTCTTCGGTCCGGAGGAGACCTTCGTCTTCGGCACGGACGCCTCGCGGCGCTTCGCCGCGCCCTGGGCCGTGGTGCGCCCGGAGACCGTGGAGCAGGTCCGGGAGCTCCTGGCCTTCGCCCAGGCCGAACGCCTCCCCGTGCTGCCGCGCGGCCGGGGCACCAACACCGTGGGCGACTGCGTGCCCGTGGCCGGCGGCATCGTGGTGTCCACGGCCCGGATGCGCGACATCCTCGAGATCGACGGCGACGACTTCGTGGCCGTGGTCGAGCCGGGCGTGGCCACCGGCGACCTCCAGGCCGCGCTGGCGCGCCAGGGGCTCTTCTACGCCCCGGACCCGGCCAGCGTGAAGTTCTCCTCCGTGGGCGGCAACGCCGCCACCTGCGCCGGCGGCATGCGGGCCGTCAAGTACGGCGTCACCCGCGACCACATCCTCGGCATCGAGGCCGTGCTGCCCGGCGGCGCGGTGATCCACGCCGGCGGGCGCACCCATAAAAACGTCGTCGGCCTCGACCTCACGCGCCTTCTCGTCGGCTCCGAGGGCACGCTCGGGCTTTTCACCAAGCTCATCCTCAAGCTTTTGCCCAAGCCCGCCGCCACCGCCACCCTGGCCCTGGCCTACCCGTCCGTGGACGCGGCCCTGACCGCCGCCGGGGACGTCTTCCGGGCCGGCGTCCTGCCCGTGGCCGTGGAGCTTTTGGGCAAGGAAGCCATGGACGCCGTGGCCGCCATCGCCGGCGTCCCCTGGCCCCGGGACGCCGGCGCGGCCCTTTTTCTGCGTGTGGACGGCTCGTCCGAGGCCGTGGCCGCCGACCTGCGGCTGCTGGCCGCGGCCGCCGACCGGGCCGGGCCGGTCTGGCGCGAGGAGGCCGCCGCGCCCGAGGCCGAGGAGGCCCTATGGGAGCTGCGCCGGCTGCTCAACCCGGCCTCGTTCAAGGCCGCGCCGGACAAGATCAGCGACGACGTGACCGTGCCGCGCGGGGCGCTGCGCGAGGCCGCCGCCGGGATCGCGGCCATAGGCGACGAGGCGCGCGTGCGCATCCTGCTTTTCGGCCACGTCGGCGACGGCAACCTCCACGTCAACATCATGCACGACGCCGCCGACCCGGACGAGCGCGGCCGGGCCGAGAACGCCCGGGAGCGCATCCTGGAGCTGTGCCTGCGCCTTCGCGGCACGCTCTCGGGCGAGCACGGCGTGGGCCTGGCCAAGCTGCCCTTTCTCGACCGCCAGCTCTCGGCCGAGGAGCGCGAGCTGATGCGCCGCCTCAAGGCCGTCTTCGACCCGGCCGGCATCATGAACCCGCAAAAGGCCTACTGACGTGTCCACGCCGCTCGATCCCGTCCACTGCCTCCACGGCCAGGGCCGCCGCCCGGAATGCATCCTGTGCGGCCGCTGCCTGTCCGTGTGTCCGCTTTTCGCCGCCACCGGCCGCGAGGAACTCTCCCCGCGCGCCAAGTTCTTCCTGGCCCGGGCCGTGGCCGAGGGCCGGGCGGACCTGTCCCGAAAGGCCGCCGAACTGCTGGTCACGGTCTGCCTGTCCTGCGGCAAGTGCGAGAGCGCCTGTCCGCTGGGCCTTTGCGGCCCGGACCTCGTGGCCGAGCTGCGGGCCTCCCATCCCGGCTTCGCCGGCTTTCTCTGGAAGCTCTGGGTGGAACGGGCCGGGCTCATGTGGCCCCTGGCCCGGTCGCTGACCAGGATGCTGCCCGGCAACATCCCCATCGAGGCCGTCAGCCGCGCCAAGGCCGCCATCGAGGCCATGGGCTCCGGCCGCGCCCCCGAGCCATGGCTCGTCCCCGAGACCTGGGACCGGCGGCACGAGGGGAAAAAGGCCGTGATCTTCGCCGGCTGCGTGGCCGAGCACGCCAATCCCCGCTGGAAGGAGGCGGCCAGGCGGGTGCTCTCGGGCCTTGGCGTCGAGGTCCTGCCCGACCCGGGCTTCACCTGCTGCGGCTGCACCCTGGGCCATGCCGGCGCGCCGGCCGCCCAGGCCGCCATGCAGCAGCACAACATCGAGGCCTGGCGCGCCGCCGGCCGGCCGCTCATGGTCGTTTTCTGCGCCACCTGCCGCTGCGGCCTGCGGGCCTACGCCCGCAAGGACCTGGGCCTTGCCATGGACGAGCTGCCCCTGTGGCGGGAAAACCTCGTCTCCCTGGCCGAACTCATGGGCGCGACGACCTTTCGCGCCGGCGAGGCCGCGCCCCCGGCCGTGCGCTACCACCGCCCCTGCCACGGGGCCGGCGGCAACCAGGACCTGGCCTTTCTGCGCCGGGCCATGGGCGACCGCCTGACCTTCAACGAAAACGAGACGCCCTGCTGCGGCTTCGGCGGCCTGACCAAGCTCACCTCGCCGGAACTGTCCGAGGCCGTGGCCAGCCACGCCCTGGCCGTCTACGCCCCGCGCCCCGGGGAGCAGATCGTCACCGGCTGCGCCGGCTGCGTCACCCAGTTGCGCGCCGCCGCCCCGGACGCCGTCCGGGTGGGGCACTGGCTGGAACTTCTGGGCTGACGCCCCGATCCCCCGCCACCTGGGAGGGCGCCGCGCCCCGGACGAGCCGGGGCCTTTCCGATCGCCGCCGCCCTCCACCACATAAAGGAGTCCATTCATGCTCAAGGCCATCGCCCGAAAGATCGTCGGGTCGCGAAACGAACGCTACCTCAAGAGCCTGCGCCCCATCGTCGCGGCCATCAACGCCTTCGAACCGCAGGTGCAGGCGCTCTCCGACGAGGCCATGCGCGCCCGCGTCGCCGAACTGCGCGAGGAAGTCGCCACGGGCCGAGGCCTCGACGACGTCCTGCCCGAGACCTTCGCCCTGGTGCGCGAGGCCTCGGTGCGCTCGCTCGGCATGCGCCACTTCGACGTGCAGCTCATCGGCGGCCTCACACTCCATCGCGGCAAGATCGCCGAGATGAAGACCGGCGAAGGCAAGACCCTGGTCGCCACCCTGCCCATCGTCTTAAACGCCCTGTCCGGCAAGGGCGTGCACCTCGTCACGGTCAACGACTACCTGGCCAAGCGCGACGCCGCCTGGATGGGCAAGCTCTACAACTTCCTGGGCCTGTCCGTGGGCGTCATCGTCCACGGCCTCGACGACGCCGAGCGCCAGGCCGCCTACGGCGCGGACATCACCTACGGCACCAACAACGAGTTCGGCTTCGACTACCTGCGCGACAACATGAAGTTCTACAAGGAGCAGCTCGTCCAGCGCGAACTCAACTTCGCCATCGTGGACGAAGTGGACTCCATCCTCATCGACGAGGCGCGCACGCCGCTGATCATCTCCGGCCAGGCCGAGGACTCCTCCACGCTCTACGCCCGCGTCGACGCCTTCATCCCCATGCTGCGCAGGGAAACGGACTTCACCGTGGACGAGAAGGCCCGCACCGTGCTGCTGACGGAAGAGGGCGTGGCCCGCATGGAGCAGGTGCTCAAGATCGACAACCTCTACGACGCCGCCAACATCACCTTCCAGCACCACGTGCTCCAGGCCTTAAAAGCCCACCACATCTTCCAGCGCGACGTGGACTACGTGGTCAAAGACGACCAGGTCCTCATCGTGGACGAGTTCACCGGCCGCCTCATGCCCGGCCGGCGCTACTCCGACGGCCTGCACCAGGCGCTGGAGGCCAAGGAGCACGTGCAGGTGGAGGCCGAGAACCAGACGCTGGCCACCATCACCTTCCAGAACTACTTCCGCATGTACAAAAAGCTCGGCGGCATGACCGGCACCGCCGACACCGAGGCCGTGGAGTTCCGCGAGATCTACGACCTGGAGGTCCTCTCCATCCCGACGCACCGGCCCATGATCCGCAAGGACTTCCCGGACCTGGTCTACAAGACCCAGCGGGAGAAGTTCGAGGCCATAGCAAACGACGTCAAGGAGCTGCACAAGCGCGGCCAGCCCGTGCTCGTCGGCACGGTGTCCATCGAGAAGTCCGAACTGCTCTCTGGTCTGCTCAAGAAATCCGGCGTGCCCCACGACGTCTTAAACGCCAAGCACCACGAGAAGGAAGCCGAGATCGTGGCCCAGGCCGGCCACGCCGGCCGGGTGACCATCGCCACCAACATGGCCGGCCGCGGCACGGACATCGTGCTCGGCGAGGGCGTCGTCGACCTCGGCGGCCTGCACATCCTCGGCACCGAGCGCCACGAGTCCCGGCGCATCGACAACCAGTTGCGCGGCCGTTCCGGCCGCCAGGGCGACCCGGGCTCCTCGCGCTTCTACCTGGCGCTCGACGACGACCTCATGCGCCTTTTCGGCTCGGACCGCCTCAAGGGGCTCATGGACAAGCTCGGCATGGAGGACGGCGAGCCCATCGAGAACCGCATGGTCTCCCGGGCCATCGAGAACGCCCAGAAGCGGGTCGAGGCCCACAACTTCGAGATCCGCAAGCAGCTCCTCGACTATGACAACGTCATGAACCAGCAGCGCGAGGTCATCTACTCCCGCCGCCGGGAGCTCATGGAGACCACCGACCCCGAGGCCTTCGTCACGGAGTACGTGGAGGACATCGTGGGCGAGATCTTCGCCCCCCTGGAAGCGGCCAAGGGCACGCCCGACGGCGAGAGCCTGGAGATGGCCGCCGCCCAGCTCGAGGACCTCTTCGACCTCAAGATGGTCCTGGAGACCGGGAGCGCCGAGGAGAAGCAGGCCGTGCTCGACGCCGTGCTCGGTCGCCAGCGCACCCTGTCCGAGGTGGCCGGCGACCACTACCGGGAAATCGCCCGCTACTTCCTCCTCGACAGCCTGGACCGCCACTGGAAGGAGCACCTGCTCTCCATGGACCACCTGCGCGACGGCATCGGCCTTCGCGGCTACGGCCAGAAGGACCCCAAGCAGGAGTACAAGCGCGAGGGCTTCGAGCTCTTCCAGCAGCTCATCTACAGCATGCGCGACGCCGCCATCCGGGCCCTGGCCCGGGTGCAGGTCCGAAGCGAGGTGCGCGAGCAGGAGTTCCAGCACAAGGACGACACGGCCCAGATGCAGTATTCCGGCGGCTCGGCCGAGGAGGACCCCAAGAAGGAGCCCAAGCGCCGCGTCGAGCCCAAGGTGGGGCGCAACGATCCCTGCCCCTGCGGCAGCGGCAAGAAATACAAGAAGTGCTGCGGCGCGAAGTAGCGCGAGAAAAAAAGGGGGGACGCCTCCGGCGGCCGGGAGGGGCGGGGGCCCCTCCCGGACCTCCCCGAGGGGGGACTCGAACGGCCGCGCGGCAGCGGGCGCTGAAGGCGTCGGGAGGAGCACAGCGGCAGGATTCCTGTCCGGACGCAACGGGCAAGCCGGCCGTTTTCCTTGCCCGGCGGTCCTGTTTTTTTTACAGATGACCGTAAGCGCCTGCGGCGCACATTCCTGATATCGCCCGGAAGGGGGCCTCGCGCCCTTGACCGGTTATTCCGGGGCGGCCAGCACGCGCGCCCGAATGGTGGGTCATGTTCGTCATCATCGGCATCGTGGTGGTCCTTGGCTGCGTCATCGGCGGCTTTTTGCTGGAAGGCGGCCACCTGGGCGTGCTCATCCAGCCCATCGAGCTGCTCATCATCGGCGGCGCGGCCCTGGGGTCGTTTTTCATCTCCGCGCCCAAGTCCGTGGTCATCGGCACCTTCAAGCACGCCATGCACGTGTTCACGGGCAAGGAGTCCTCGGCCGCCGACTACCAGGACCTGCTGACGCTGCTGTTCGAGCTGCTCAACATCGCCCGCCGCGACGGCATCGTGGCGCTGGAGCCCCACGTGGCCAAACCCGAGCAGTCCTCCACCATCAACCGCTACCCCAACATCGCCAAGAACAAGCAGCTGGCCTACTTCATCTGCGACAACATCAAATGCCTGCTCTCCGAGGGCATCGACGCCCATCGCTACGACGACCTCATGCGCACGGACATCGCCACCATGCACCACCACGCCATGATCGCGCCGACAGCCGTGACCAAGGTGGCGGATTCGCTGCCGGGACTTGGCATCGTGGCGGCGGTGCTCGGCATCGTGCTCACCATGGGCAAGATCAACGAGCCGCCCGAGGTGCTCGGACACAGCATCGGCGCGGCCCTGGTCGGCACCTTCCTCGGCATCCTCCTGTGCTACGGCTTCATCGGCCCCATGGCCACCAACCTGGAATACCAGGCCAAGGCCCAGCAGCACATGCTGCACGTGGTCAAGGAAGTCCTCGGCGCGTTCAACTCCGGCTTTTCCCCGATGCTGTCCGTGGAGATGGGCCGCCGGGCCATCCCCGACGACGTGCGGCCGACCATGGAGGACATGGAAGGGGCGCTGCGTGGCAAAAAATAACGACCACGGCAAGACGATCGTCGTCTACCGCGAGTCCGACGAGGGCCACGGCGGGCATCACGGCGGCTCGTGGAAGGTGGCCTACGCCGACTTCGTCACGGCGCTCA
Organism: Pseudomonadota bacterium; assembly: GCA_023390395.1. Classification (GTDB taxonomy): domain Bacteria; phylum Desulfobacterota; class Desulfovibrionia; order Desulfovibrionales; family Desulfovibrionaceae; genus Solidesulfovibrio. The sequence goes on from JAEWCY010000233.1 coordinate 21,944, forward strand.
TGGCCTTCTTCCTGCTCCTGTGGCTGGTGGTGTCGCTCAAGCCCCAGAAGAAGCAGGAGCTGTCCCTGGTCTTCCAGGACAAGAACGTGCCGAGCAAGGAGAAGGTGCAAAACCTCGAGAAGGTGCCCACCTTCATCAGCCCCGACGCCGTCAAGGGCAACCCCGAGTTCAAGCTCTCCCAGGAGAACAAGCTCAAGTACGAGATCGCGCTTCTGGTCAAGGAGCTCATCACCGCGGACCTGTCGGTCAAGAGCAATTCCGGCGTGAGCAACGACTCCTCGGGCGTCATGATGCAGGTCAACAACTCGGTGATGTTCAAGCCCGGCTCGGCCGAGCTGACGCCGACGGCCGTGACGATGCTCGACGGCGTGGCCAAGATCCTGCGCGACTTCAAGATCAACCTGACCGTGCGCGGCCATGCCGACGACGAGGAGAAGGGCGGGCCGTACCCGTCCAAGTGGGAGCTTTCGGCCGCCCGGGCGGCGGCGGCCACCCGCTACCTGGCCGAGAAGGCCGGCATCCCCACCACGCGCCTTCGCGCCGTGGGCCTGGCCGACAGCCAGCCCCTGGTCCCCCCGACCTCGGCCGAGAACAAGGCCCGAAACCGCCGCATCGAGTTCTTCTACACCAGCCCCGACATGCGCCCCACGGAACGCTCCCAGGACGGGCCGTAGAGGGGCAGTCAGCCGGTCGATTTCCCCTTGCCCGGCCTGCGCCCGATGCCGGAAACGCATTTGGTCGCGCGCGGCTCGAACGACATGGCGTCGCTTCGCCGTGGGTATGCGCCGCACGACTTGACTTTCGCCTCATCTGCCCCCATGGGAACCCTATGACGCTTCTCTTCGACGACACCAAAAAGCTGGAAAAAGCCCTGGGCGAGGAAGCCGCCGGGGTGCTCATCGGCATTTTGGAAAAGCAGGACGACGCGGCCAGGCGCGAACTTGCCACCAGGCACGACCTGCGCGAAACGGAGTTGCGTCTGTTGGCGGAGATGTCCAAACTCAACGCCGACGCCAAGACGGACATCCTCAAGTGGGTGGCGGCCATGCTGATCGGGCAGGCCGCGCTCATCGCCGCCCTCATCAGGCTGTTCGCCAAATAGCCCCCACCATCCTTCGTCGCCAAGGCCACCTTGTTTTCAGGGTGGCCTTTTTTGGGGGGGGCGCCGGCCCTACACCTTTTCCAGCGCCTGCCGCAGGTCCGCGAGGATGTCCTCCACGTCCTCGATGCCGACCGAGATGCGCACCATGTCCGGCGCGACGCCGGCCTGCGCCAGCTCCTCGGGCGTGAGCTGGGAGTGGGTCGTGGAGGCCGGGTGGATGACCAGGGTCTTGGCGTCCAGGATGTTGGCCAGGTGCGAGCACAGCTCCACCGACTTGATGAAGGTCCGGCCGGCCTCGATGCCGCCCGTGAGCCCGAAGCCGAAGACCGCGCCGGGCCCCAGGGGGAAGAACTTCTTCGCCCGGGCATGGTCCTTGTGGCTCGGCAGGCCGGCGTAGTTGACCCAGGCCACCTTGGGGTGCCCCTCCAAAAATTCCGCCACCTTCTGGGCGTTGGCGCAGTGGGCCTTGGCCCGAAGCGGCAGCGTCTCCATGCCCTGGATGACCAGGAAGCTGTTGAGCGGCGCGGGCGTGGCCCCGATGTCGCGCATGAGCCCGGTGCGGATCTTCGTGCAAAAGGCCGAGCAGGGCGTGCCCTCGATCGAGCACAGCATGTCCCAGAAATTGGCCCCGTGGTAGGTCGGGTCCGGGGCGGTGATCTCCGGGTACTTGCCCCCGGCCGACCAGTCGAAGCCCCCGGCCTCGACGATGGCCCCACCCAGGCAAGTGCCGTGGCCGCCGATGATCTTGGTCAGCGAATACACGGCGATGTCCGCGCCCACCTCGAAGGGGTTGAGGATCGGCGGCGCGGCCACGGTGTTGTCCAGGAAGAACGGCAGGCCCGCGTCGTGGGCCACCTTGGCGATGGCCGGCAGGTCGTCCACGTTGCAGCGCGGGTTGCCGATGGATTCGGAAAAGACCAGCCGCGTGTCCTTGTCGATGGCCCGGGCGAAGTTGGCCGGGTCCGAGGAGTCCACGAAGCGCGCCTCGATGCCGAAGCGCTTGAGGGTGTGCTCGAAAAGCGTGTGGGTGCCGCCGTAGAGGTTGCTGCCGGTGACGATGTTCTGGCCGGCCTTGGTGATGGCGGCTACGGCGTAGAAGATGGCGGACATGCCCGAGGCCGTGGCCACGCAGGCCGAGGCCCCGTGCAGGGCGGCCAGACGTTTTTCCAGCACGTCCGTGGTCGGGTTGCCGAGGCGGGTGTAGATGTAGCCGGCTTCCTTGAGGGCGAAGAGGTTGGCGGCGTGCTCGGTGTCGCGGAACAGGAAGCTCGTGGTCTGGTGGATGGGCACGGCCCGGGACAGGGTGTCGGCGTCCGGCGTGTGGCCGGCGTGCAGGGCCAGGGTCTGGGCATGCCACGGCGGGGTGGGCATGGGGATTCCTCCGGTTGGGATTGGCCTCCCGGTGCGGACGCCGGGAGCATGCTCCCCCTATATGCCAATCCGGGGCGGCCCGGAAGGGCGGGGGCGGATGTTTCGGCCTTGACATACGCTGGCGCGGAACCGACAACCGTGGCCGACGCCCAGAGCGCGTCCTACCGTCACCGCAAGCATGGGGAGGGTCTTTCATGCGCCTGCACGCCTTCTACCACGTGCCCTTCGAGGACGTGGGTTCCATAAAGCCCTGGGCCGAGGCCAAGGGCCATACGCTCACGACCACCAGCCTTTTCGCCGACGAGACGCCGCCGCCGGCGGCGGACTACGACATGCTCGTGGTCATGGGCGGCCCCATGGGCGTCTACGACGAGAAGGAACACCCCTGGCTGGCCGGGGAGAAGAAAGCCATCGAGGCGGCCGTGGCCGCGGGCAAGCCGACGCTTGGCATCTGCCTCGGCGCGCAGCTTCTTTCCGTGGTCCTCGGCGGCACGGTGACCAAAAACCCGGCGCCGGAAATCGGCTGGTTCAAGGTGGAGATGACGCCCCAGGGCCTCGACGAATCGGTCTTCGCCGGCTTTCCCCAGTCCTATTACGCCTTCCACTGGCACGGCGACACCTTTTCCATCCCGCCCGGCGCGGTCCACGCCGCCAGCTCCGCCGCCTGCTCCAACCAGGCCTTCGTCTACAACCACCATGTCGTGGGCCTGCAGTTCCACCTGGAAACCCAGCCCGTGAACATGCAAAAGCTCATCAAACACTGCGCCGCGGACGTGGCCGAACCCGGCCCCACCGTGCACCATCCCAAGCAGATGCACGCCGGCCGCGAAGCCTTCAAGGACATCCAGGCGCTCATGCACCGCCTTTGCGATTCACTGACAGTCTAAGGGAAGAAGGAAGACGCCTCCGGCGGCCAGGAGGGGGTCACCCCCTCCTGGACCTCCCCGATGGGGGAGGCGACGGTTCGTGTAATGTTGAAGCAGGGGGAATGGGGATGCGCAAGAAAGAGCGGGAAATCAAGGACAAGAGTGTTCTGGAAGAGCTGCTCATGCGGGCGCGCGTGTGCCGCCTGGGTCTCTACGACGGGCAGTGGCCCTATGTGGTGCCGGTCAACATGGGCTACGCCGCCGGCCGCATCTATTTTCATTCCTCGCGCAAGGGCAAGAAGATGGAGATCCTGCGCGAGAATCCCCGCGTGTGCTTCGAGATCGACAGCGACGTGGAGGTCGTCACCGGCGAGCGCCCCTGCGACTACACCACCAACTACAAGTCGGTCATCGGCTTCGGCACGGCCGTGCTGATCGAGGACGAGGCCGAGAAGATCGAGGGCCTTCGCATCATCATGCGCCGCCACGCCGGGCCCGTGGAGGGCTTTCGGCCCGAGGTCGTGCCGGTCACGGCCGTGGTGCGCATCGACATCGAACGCATGACCGGCAAGGCCAATCCGCCGTACAACGAGTGGAACTGACGCCGGTCGCGTCGCCATCTTGCGGCTTCGTTTTTGAAGGTTGCCAAACGGCACAGCACCGGAGGACGTCATGCGCGTGGTCTTTGTGGGCGATTCGTTGACCGTTGGCGTGGGCGATCCGGCCTATCTCGGCTGGGTGGGCCGGCTATGCGCCGCCACGCCCCTGGCCGGCATGGGGCTTACGGCCTACAACCTGGGCGTGCGCTCGGAGACGAGCCGCCACATCAAGGCGAGGCTGGCCCGGGAGCTGCCGCCCCGCCTTTTGCCCCGCGAGGAGGCCCGGGCCGTGTTGTCCTTCGGCGTCAACGACGCCAAGGTGGAAAACGGCCGGCGCAAGGTGGAGCTGGCCGAGTCCGTGGACAACCTTTTCGCCATCGTGACGCAGGTTTCCAAACTCTGTCCGCTGCTCATGGTGGGGCCGCCGCCGGTCCTCGACGACGCCCACCGCACCCGCGTGGAGGAGCTTTCCGACGTCTTCGCCCGCACCTGCGACGACATGAACGTGCCCTATCTGGAGATGTGCCGGGCGCTTTGCCGCGACGCGGCCTACTGCGACAGCCTGGCCGCCGCCGGCGACGGCTACCATCCCGAAGCCGGCGGCTACGCGGCCATGGCCAGACGCGTGGGCGAATGGGACGCCTGGCTCGCCTGGTTTCGCTGCTAGCGCAGGACGAGTTCCGCCACGGCCTCGATGTGGGCGGTGTGGGGGAAGAGGTCCACGGGCGTCACGCGCGCGACGGCGTAGAGTTCGCTTAACGCCTTGAGGTCGCGGGCCAGCGTGGCCGGATTGCACGAGACGTAGACGATCTTTGGCGGCGCTGCCTTGAGCAGCGCCGCGAGCATCTCCGGCGCGGCCCCGTTTCGCGGCGGGTCGAGCACGGCCGCGGCCAGGGGGACGTCGGCGAGCTCGGCCAGGCCTTTGGCCGCGTCCATGGCCTTGAACACGGCGTTGCCGATGCCGGACAACTCCGCCGAGTTCGCCGCGTCGGCCACGGCCCGCTTGTCCGCCTCGAAGCCGAAGACCGTTTCGAAGCGCGGGGCAAGGGTCAGGGCGATGCCGCCGCAGCCGCAGTAGAGGTCCGCGGCCGCGCCGGACGGGGCCTCGCCGGCGGCCCGGGCCGCCACGTCGTACAACAGCGTCGCCGCCTGCGTGTTGGTCTGGGCGAAGGCGTCGGCGGACACGTGCAGCCGGGCCGGGCCGAAACGCTCCTCCAGGAAATCCTTGCCCAGGGCCAGCACCTGCCGCTCGCCGAGCGCCACGGCCGTGGCCGCCCGGCGCACGGAATGCACGAACCCCGTCACTTCCGGAAAGCGCGCCATGACCGCCTGGCCCAGGGCGTGGGCGGCGTCGCCCGCGCCGCGCGCCGGGCCGGTGATGCAGTTGACCAGCCGCTCGCCGGTTTCCTCGCTCTCGCGAAGCACCACATGCCGCCACACGCCCTTGCCCGAGCGCGCGTCGTAGGCGGCCAGGCCCGTCTTGGCGCAGGCCTCGCGGACAAACCCCAGCACCTCGCCGGCCCAGGGGGCCATGAGGCGGCACTCGGCCACGTCGAGCACCCGGCCCGGGCGAAGCCGCTCGTGCAGGCCCAGGTGCAGCCGGCCGGCGAAGGCGAATTCCATCTTGTTGCGGTAGGCGTAGACGCGCGGCGAGGCCACGGTCTGCGCCACCTCCACCTCGGCCAGGCCGCCCAGCCGGGCAAGCGTCTCCACGACCTGCTCGCGCTTCCAGAAAAGTTGGGCCCCGTAGTCCAGGTCCTGCCAGACGCAGCCGCCGCAGACGCCGAAATGCGGGCACTCGGGCGTGGCGGCCTGGGGAGAGGGCGTGACGGTCTCCACCGCCGTCGCTTCGGCGAAGCCCTTTTTGAGCCGCGTCACCCTGGCCTTCACCGTGGCCCCGGGCAGCCCTCCGTCCACGAACACCACCAGCCCGTCCAACCGGGCCACGCCCTTGCCGCCGAACGCCAGCCGGTCCACGGCGAGCGTCAGTTCCATGTCTTCGCGTATGTCCATGGCGGCCTTATGCGCGAGCCCGGCCCAAGGCGCAAGGGCGATGTGGCCCCGGCCGGGGCAAAAGAAGGCCTCGCGGCGGGAATGTGCCCGCCGCGAGGTGGAATAGGGCTGGAATCGCGCGCCTTAAAGCCCTTCGCGCGCGTCCGGTCGAGGCACTAAGCCCGGGCGCGCCGCCGGCCCTCGGCGTCGGCGGCCGCAAGCGAGGCCGCGACCAGGGCCGGGGAAACTTCCACGGGCTCGTTGTGGATGCTTTCTTCCGGGGCGCAGGCCTTTTCCCCCACCCGGGCCAAGTCCGCCTCGGAAACGCCGTCGATGCCGAGGGCGGCGAAGGTCGTGGGCAGGCCCAGGGCGGCGCACAGGGCGTAAACCTCGTCGATGAGCGCCGCCGGCCGGTCGGTGAGGAAAAGCGAGGCCAGCACGCCGAAGGCCACCTTTTCGCCGTGCCACAGGCCGTGCACCCCGGGCAGGACGGTCAGGCCGTTGTGGATGGAATGGGCCGCGCCAAGGCCCCCGCTCTCGAAGCCCAGGCCGCTCAACAGGGTATTCGCCTCGACCACGCGCTCGAGCGCCGGCGTGACCACCCCGGCCTCGCAGGCCGAGCGGGCGAGCAGGCCCCAGTCGCGCACGGTCTCGTAGCAGAGCCTGGCCAGGGCGTGGGCCGTCATGGACCCGGCGTCGCCGGCGATGTTCGGGGCGCGGCTCACCCGGCAGGAGTCGGCCTCGAACCAGGTGGCCAGGGCGTCGCCCATGCCGGACACCAGGAACCGGGCCGGGGCCTTGGCGATGACGGCCGTGTCCACCAGCACCAGGTCCGGGTTGCGGGGCAGGATGTCGGCCCGCTCGAACACGCCGTCCGGCGTATAGACCACGCAGATGCAGCTGCACGGCGCGTCCGTGGAGGCCAGGGTCGGGACCACGGCCACGGGAATCCCCGCCCTGACGGCCACGGCCTTGGCCGTGTCCAGGGTCTTGCCGCCGCCCACGGCGGTCACGGTCTCGGCCCCGAACTCCCGGGCCACGGCCAGCAGGCGCTCGATCTCCGCGTCCGTGCATTCCCGGCCGAAGCGCTCCAGGCGCACGGTCCCGGCCTGGTCGAGCTGGGGCGCGACGGCGGGCAGCAGGTGCTCCAACGGATGGGGCGAGGCGACGATCAGATGGCGCTTGCCGCGCCGGGCCAGTTCCCCGCCCAGGCGGCCGAGCGCTCCGGCTCCCTGGATGTAGCGTCCCGGAAACAAGGTGGTGCGTATCATGGGGTTTTCCTTTGGGCGGCGCAGGCCGCGACGGAGGGTGTGAAAACGCCGTGCGTTTTCCGAGGGATAGAAGGGATGCCCTCCCGGGTCAACCGTCGGCTCGGGCATGAAAAAGGGCGCGGGGAAGAACTCCCCGCGCCCGGTCGCCGGCGGCCGCCTCGGGGGAGGCGGCCGCCGTGAGGGGGGCTTGGTCGGGCCTTAGCCCTGGTCGTCTTCCTTCTTCTCTCCGGCGGGGGCGTGTTCGCCCGCCGCGTGTTCGTGCCGTCCCGTCACCATGCCCCGGATGAGGCTGCCCAGCGTCGCGCCGGTCGTGGCCAGGTAGACGTGGCCGACGAAGAAGAGCGCGAAGCCGATGACGATGGTGAAGTGGGCCGCCACCAGGAACCGGCGCGGGGCGATGCCCGCGGACACGGACTCAGGAAGGAGCAGCAGCAGGCCCGAGGCGATGAGCACCGGCATACCGAGGAGGGATACCACCAAGTAGGTCGGGCGCTGCAAGGGGTTGAAGCGCCGCTCCCGGCTGACCGGGAAGGGATGCGGCTCGCCCCGGAAGATGCCGAGGCAGTAGTAGCGCGCCTGGGCGAGCATGGGGCCAAGCCCCTCCCGACCTTCGGGCAGGAACTGCCGGATGTCGCCCGTGGCCAGGGCCCGCACGACGTAGGCCAGGAAGTTGAGGGCCAAAAGCACGCCGCAGATGTTGTGGATGCGCGTGGCCGCTTCGAGCCCGAGCGTCCACGAGGCCTCGGTGAAGCGCACCGACAGGCCGGTGTAGCCGAGCACGACGAAGAGGCAAGCGTTCATCCAGTGGGTGACCCGCACAAATCCCGGGTACACGTCCTCGGAGACCAGCGGGCCGTGCTCCTTGCGACCGGTCATCGCCCGGCCCAGGGCGTGCAGGACCACGAAGGCGGCCACGGCGGCAAGGCCGACGCCGCCTGCGGCATCGAGCGCCGGGGCCACGATCCTGGGCGGGAAGTAGCCCGAGGTCACCGGGGCCGCGCCGCCGGCGTGCAGGCTCGCCCGGGTCACGATGAGCGAATCGCCCGTGGTGTGGCAGGTGGCGCAGTCGCGCACGGCGGTCTTTTTCTCGCCGATCAGGTGGTCGTCGGGCGTGGTGACCGGGGTGTGGCATTCCACGCACATGACGGAGCGGCTGTGGGCGTTCCAGTTGGCCAGGAAGGCGTGGGCCGCCTTGGCTTCGGGCACGGATTTGCCCGAGAGCTCGCGCAGCTTGGCCGCGTCGCCGTGACAGGCCAGGCATTCGGCGTTGTACAGGGCGGCCAGGGACGCATAGGCCATCTGGGCCGGCTTTTTCGGCTGGGCGTGGGCGTCGTGGCAGCTGCCGCAGGACACCTTGTCCTTGAGCTTCTCGGCGTGGGCGCTCTGGCCGAAGGCTTTCGCCTGGTGGGCCAGCCCCACGTTGTGGCAGGACAGGCAGGTGGCGTTGTCCGGCCGGGCCACGGCGTGGGGGACTTGCGTGAAGCTCTCCGCGCCCTTCTGGCCGGTGTGGCAGGTGGCGCAGGGCAGGTTGGCGTGGGTGCCGTGCAGGTAGCCGGCCACGTCCACGTGGAGGTTCAGGGTCTTGCCGCGCTCGGTCACGGGCTTGGGCGGCGTGGCCGCGCCGTGGCAGGACAGGCAGGCCGTGCTCTGGGCCGTGGCCCCCTGCTTGCCCGAGAGCAGCACCGCCTTGGCCGCGTCGTCGCCGGTGAAGGCCGTGGCGATGACCCCGGCCATGGCGTCGGTGGACGTCTCGGGGTTGGAGGCGACCTTGCGGTGGCAGGTGGCGCAGTCGCGCGAGGCGGTGAGCGGATCGGTCTTGTTGTTATTGTTGTGGCATTTGAAGCAGGCCTTGTCCGTGAAGTGGTCGGCCATGGTGATATGGGCCACTTTCTTGGTGTCGAAGAGCTTCGCGTGGCAGTCGTCGCACCGGAAGCCCTTCGACGCGTGCAGCCTGCCGTCGAACATGACGGTCCCCTGGCCTCCGCCGCCGTAGCGCAGGGACTTGCCGCCGTCCGTGGCCAGGACGGCCCCCGGCCAGGCGGTCAGGACAGCCAGGAGCAGAAGACTCCAGGCTCTTTTCATGCCTGCCCCTTGGTGATGACGTTGGCGGGGACGTTTTTCACGCTGGGAACGCCGGTCAGGGTCATGGCCACCGTGAGCTCGTCCTTGATGATGTTCATCATGAGCGCCACGCCCTCGCGGCCGCCGCCATGGGCGCCGCGCACCAGCGGCCGGCCGCACAGGCAGGCGTCCGCGCCCATGGCCAGGTACTTGAGCACGTCCTGGCCCCGGCGCACCGCGCCGTCGACCAGGATGGTGGCCTTGCCCTTGATGGCGTCGGCGATGGCCGGAAGCACCGTGGCCGTGGCCGGGGTGTAGTCCAGCACCCGGCCGCCGTGGTTGGACACGCATACGCCCTTGGCCCCCACGTCCACGGCGATCTTGGCCTCCTCCACGGTCATGATGCCCTTGATGATGAAGGGCAGCTTGGTGGACTTGGCCAGCTCGGCCAGCTGTTTGGGCGTCTTGGGCTCCACGGTCTGGCCGGGCACGGCCCGGGCGGCCCGGCCGGCCGAGTCGATGTCGATGGCCACGGCGATGCCGCCGGCGTCCTCGACCATGCGGAAGCGGGTGATGATCTCGTCGTTGGTCTTGGGCTTGATGGTGACGATGGCGTTGCCGCCGAACTTGTTCTTGAGCACGGCGATGCGGCGTTCGAACACGTCCATCTTGTCGCCGATGCCGTCGGCCACCCAGCCCAGGGTGCCGGCGTCCATGCAGCCGCCGAGGATGGAGACGACGTACTCCTCCTCGGTCATCTTGCCCCCCATGTTGTAGCTGACGCCGCCGGTCACGGCCGAGGTCACGGGCATGGAGAGCTTGTGGCCGAAGAGGGTGGTGGTCAGGTCGGGCTTTTTCACGTCGTGGAAGGTCCGCATGACCAAATCGATCTTATTGAGCGTGTTGTAGTTGTTCTTGAAGGCCTGGCCCGAACCGATGCCGCCCATGCCCGGCACCTCGCCGGCGCAGGCCACGCCGTCGCATTCCGGGCAGACGCGGCAGATGGGGTAGAGCTTTTCCCGGGCCACGCGCAGCACGTCGCCGATCTTGAGCTTGGGCTTCTCGGCCGCGGCGGCGGCGGCCGGGGCGGCGGCGGGCGCGGCCTCGGCCGCGGCGTGGGCGGTCTTGACGAGCAGCGGCGAAAGCAGGGCCCCCACGCCGGCGGCCATGCCGGCCTTGATGAAGTCGCGACGGGTCGCCGAATCCTTGTCGTGCATTTCCTTGGTCATCGTATCGCCTTTTGGTTGTCGGTTGCTGCTTCTCGCGACGGGCGCGCTATTTCGCCGGGACGAAGCTCTTGGCCACCACGGCCTGGGCCGGGGGGGTGAGCATGAATTCGAAGAAGGCCTTGACCTCCTTGGAGGGCTTGACCGCGATGAGCGACAGGGGGCGCTTGAGGGGATAGGCCCCGGACTGGACGGCCTTGGCCTCGGGCCTGGCCCCGCCCAGGGACACGGCGGTCACCCCGGGCACGGCGAAGGACATGGACGAGGCGGTCACGCCGCCCGGGTCCTTGGCCACGTCGGCCACGCAGTCCGTGGCGTCGTCGAGTTCCTTGACCGGGCCGTAGGCCGTTTCGCCCAGCACCATGGACTTGAAGGCCTTGACCGTGGCCCGGCCGCCGTCGAGCTTCTCGCTGTAGACCGTGATGGGCATGTCCGGGCCGCCCACCTGCTTCCAGTTGGTGGCCTTGCCCGAGAAGATGTCCTTGAGCTGGGGCATGGTCAGGTCCTTGACCGTGTTCTTCGGGTGGACGAAGACGCCCATGACGTCGAAGCCGATGACCTCGATGTCCGTGAGCTGGGCCTTTTCCTTGTCCGTGGGTTCGCTGGCCAGGCCGCCGAAGGAGACCTGGCCAGCGACCACGGCCTTGAACCCGGCCCCGGCTCCGGCCGTGCCGATGGCGCCGAAGGGGATGCCCGTCTTGGCGGTGAAGAGCTTGGTGGCCTCGGGCAGGACCATGCTGCCGATGGTGCTCGCCCCTTCGTAGGTCAGGGGATCGGCGGCGGCGGCCTTGCCGGCGGCTGCGCCCAGGGCCAGGACGCCCGCCAGGCCGGCCAGGCCGACGAGGCGGAAAATACGCAAACCTTTCATACGCGCTCCTTGCTTGTTCCGTTGCGGCGACACGCCGTGGACGTCCGTCGCGGACCGTCCTGGGCCTCCGAGGCGGGGACGTCCCACGTCCGCGACGCATTCCCTAAAGCAGGAGCGATGCCAGGAAGGGTTGTCCGGGTAACGTGCAGGAATAAAAGGATTTAGCAAGAAGAAAAGGCGGTATCGGCCAAGCGAAGGGGTATGCCGGTCGGCATGGGATGCGGCGCTTGTGCCGGGAGGCACGCGTTCATGACGTTTCGGCAACGTTTGCCAAAAGGCATGAATTGCCTTCCGGCATACCCTTTGGGCGGGGCGGCGGAACAGGCAGAGGCGTTTTTCGGGGACGCGACGCTAGGCGTCTTCCTGGCGCTGGGCCTTGAGGCGCTTGGACAGGGCGGACTGGGTGACGCCGAGCAGGCGCGCCGCCAGGGTCTGGCGGCCGCCCGAGCGGGCCATGGCCTCGGCGAGCAGCAGCTTCTCGGCCTGGGCGAAGCTCGGCAGGGCGGACAGGGCGGCGAAGGGGTTGTCCCCGGCCGGCGGGACCGGGGCGGCCTCGGGCGCGCCGATGCGGCGCTTGAAGCTTTCCATGGAGAGCATGCGCCCCGTGTGCAGGCTCACGGCGTCGTAGACCATGGAGGCCAGCTCGCGCACGTTGCCGGGGAAGGAGTAGGTGGCGAGCAGGGCGGCCAGCTCCGGCGGCGGGGTGGGCTTGCGCTTGCCCATGGCCGCGGCGGCCTCGGCCAGGAAATGGTCGAGCAGGGGCTCGATGTCCTCGGGCCGCTCCCGAAGCGGCGGCACGGCCACGTGGTGGGTGCGCAGCCGGTAGTAGAGGTCGCGCCGGAAAAGGCCCTCGCGCTCGCGCGCGGCCAGATCGGCGTGGGTGGCGGCGACGACCCGGGCGCAAAGCCGCCTGGGCTGGTCGCTGCCCAGCGGATAGTACTCGCCCTCCTGGAGCAGGCGCAAAAGCTTCACCTGGGAGGCCACGGACAGATCGCCGATCTCGTCCAGAAAGAGCGTGCCGCCGGCCGCCTCCTCGACCAGGCCCCGGCGCGGGGCGTCGGCCCCGGTGAACGCCCCCCGGACGTGGCCGAAAAGCGTGTCCGTGAAGACCGCGTCGTCAAGGCCCGCCACGTTCAGGGCGACGAGCGGCCCCTCGCGGCCGCTCAGCTCGTGGGCGGCGCGCACGAGGTTCTCCTTGCCCACGCCCGACTCGCCGGTCACGAGCAGGGGCCGGGGGCTTTGGGCCACGGCCTCGACATAGGCGAAGATGGCGTGCATGGCCGGGCTCTTGGTGCGGATGGCGGCAAAGGCCTCGGGCCGGCGCAGGTCGCCCGAGACCAGCCGCCTGGCCACCTCGCGGTTCTCCTCGCGAAGCTCCAGCATGTGCAGCGCCCGGCGGATGCCGCCGATAATGCGCTCCTCGTCGTCGGTCTTGACGTAGTAGTCGTAGGCCCCCAGGCGCATGCACTCCACGGCCGCGTGGAGCTGGTTCATGCCGGAAAGCACGATGCACACGACGCCCGGATGGCGTTCGGCGATGGCGGCCAAGAGCTCCGTGCCGGACAGGTGGGGCATGGTGAGGTCGAGCAGCAGCAGGTCCACGCCGCCCGCGTCCAGGATGCCCATGACCTGCCGGCTGTCCCGGCAGGCGCGCACGTTGTCGATGCCGGCCGAAACCGAAAGCAGCAGGGTCATGGACTCCAGCCAGTCGGCCTCGTCGTCCACGAGCAGGATGCCGGGCGTGGCGGCGCAGCTTCCGGTCACGGGGCAACCTCGGGCGCGGCGGGCAGGGTCAGGCGGGCTGTTGTGCCCCTGCCCGGTTCGGAGGCGAACTCCAGGCTGCCGCCGTGCTCCTTGACGATGCCGGCCGAGACGGAAAGCCCGAGTCCCGTGCCGCCGCTGGCCCGCTTGGTGGTGAAGAAGGGATCGGTCAGGCGCGGCAGGTCCTCGGAGGCGACGCCCACGCCCTCGTCGGCCACGGTCAGGACCACGGCCTTGCCGTCGGGGGAGGCGGCCGTGGACACGGCGATGCCCCTGTCGGGCGAGGGCAGGGCTTGGCAGGCGTTGAGGAGAAGATTGACCGCCACCTGCTCGATGCGCGAGGGGTTGCCCCACACCTTGGGCAGGCCCGGGGCCGGCTCCAGGCGGAAATTTTCCGTGGATTTGCTTATGGAGCTGCCCACCAGCCGGGCGGCCTTTTCCACCACCTCGCCCAGGTCGAAGGCCCGGTGGTCGGCGGCCGGGGCGACCCGGGAAAAGTCGCGCAGGTCGTCCACGATGCGCCGGATGCGCTGGGCGCTTTCCTCCACCACCTCGACGATGCGCGGCAGCTTGTCGCGGATGCGCGAATAGCTGCCGCCGCCCAGGGGAAAATCGCCCTTCTCCGCGTAGACGTCGTCCAGCACGCGCCTGGCCTCGGCGTTGAGCTTCTTGAGGATGGGCACGTTGAGCAGGATCAGCCCGTTGGGGTTGTTGATCTCGTGGGCCACGCCCGAGACCAGGACGCCGAGCGCCGCCATCTTGTCGGCCTGGACCAGCTGCTGCTGGTTCTGGCGCAGCTGCTCCAGGGCGTCGGAAAGCGACCGCGTGCGCTGGTCCACCTGCTTTTTGAGCGAACGCGTCCACAGGGCCGCGCCGCCAAGCAGCAGCAGCAGCGGCCCAAGCACCACGGCCGCATACTTGAGCGCCATGCCGGCCGAAAGGGCCTGGGAGTCCATGACCCCGAACCACTTGCGCCGCAGTTCCTGGTAGCGCCCCGACTGCTTGACCAGGGCCAGGCCCTCGTTGAGCAGGGACAAGGCGGCGTCGTCGCCGTGGCGCACGGCGAAGCCGTAGGGCTGGGTGGTCACGCTTTTGGCCACCACGTGGATATTGTTCAAGCTTTCGCTTTCGATGACGAAGAGCCCGGGCAGCATGGCCACCACGGCGTAGTCGCCGACGCCGGCGGCCAGCCGGCGCAGCCCGCCCACGGGCGTTTTGGAAAAGACGAGGTCCTTTTCGAAGCCCAGCCCGTCGAGGATGTCGTTCACGCTGCCGCCGGGATGGACGATGACCTTGCGGCCGGCCAGCTCCTCCAGGGAGGACACGGCCGGCGTGCCCTTGCGGGCGAAGATGGCGTGGTTGATGGTGGTGTGCGGCGGGGTCAGCTCCGCCTCGCGCAGCCACAGGTTGGAGTAGGGCGTGCGCTGCAGGGCGTCCACCGCGCCCGAGGCCAGGGCCTCGTGGAGCTGGGACCAGTCCATGAGCACGAAGCGGATGGTCACGCCCATGGCCTCGCCCACGGCCTTGGACAGGTCCACGTTGAAGCCGGCCGGCTGGCCGTTGGCGTCGAGGTACTCGTAGGGCGGATAGTTGCGGTCGCCGCCGATGACCAGCGTGCGCCCGGCGAAGCCGTTCTCCTCGGCGCGCGCGGCAATGGCCGGCCCGGCCAGTAGAACGGCCAGCAGCAGGGCCGCCGCCCGCAAAAGCCGCCCGCCGCCCGGGCGGTCCGTGGTCATCGCCTCGCCTCGCACCCGGTTCCCATAGGTATTCCTCCCCGGGCAGTCAACAAAGCGGCCTCCTTAGACCTCCCGCTTGGCGCGCGGCCACAACTGCGAGGCCAGCATGCCGGCGAACATCAGGGCGCAGCCGAAAAGCCCGCGTGGCCCCAGGCTCTCGCCCAGGACCACCGCGCCGCCCAGGGCGGCGAAGACCGTCTCGAAGCTGAGCAAGATGGCGGCGTGGGTCGGCTTGGCGTCGCGCTGGGCGACCACCTGGAGCGTGTAGGCCAGGCCGACGGAAAGCAGGCCGCCGTAGAGGATCGCCCAGCCCGCGCCGCGTATGCCCGCCCAGGTCAGCTCCTCGAAGGCCAGGGCGCAGGCCAGGCTCAGCGCCGAACAGACCATGTACTGGACCAGGGCCAACGGCAGGGCGCGGGTGCGCGGCGACAGCCAGCCGATGACCAGCACGTGACCGGCCCAGAAAAACGCGCCCACGAGCTCCAGCCCGTCGCCCGGAGCCAGGGTGAAGGCCTCGGTCACGGACAGGAAATACAGCCCCACGGCGGCGGCCGCCGCGCCGACGACGTCGCCGCGCGCCGGCCGCTGGCCCAGGAAATAGCCGAGCATCGGCACCAGCACCACGTACAGGCCCGTGATGAACCCGGCCTTGCCGGCCGTGGTGTACTTGAGCCCCACCTGCTGCAAGGCCGCGCCCGCGAAAAGCACCGTCCCGGCCAGCAACCCGCCGAGCCAGGGGAAACCGGGATTGCCGCCGGCCAGAAACGGCGCGGCCGGCGGATAGCGCATGGAACGCAAGGCCAGCGGCGCAAGCGCCAGCGCGCCCAAGGCGAACCGGATGCCGTTGAACCCCATCGGCCCCATGTGGTCCATGCCGATGCGCTGGGCCACGAACGCCAAGCCCCAGATCAGCGCCGTCACCAGGCACAGGACGTCAGCCCGAAACGAAGCGTCGCGCATGGTACATCTCCTTCATGGTGGTTTGGGGCGGGATACGCCTCCGGCGGCCGGGACGCTGTCCCGGACCCTGGCAGGGCGCTGCCCTGCACCCGCCGGGGCGTTGCCCCGGGCCCTACCAGGGCTCTGCCCTGGACCCGCCGGGGGGAGTCGCGCCCCCCGGTCCCCCCGGCCGGCGTAGCGCCGCGGGATGGCTGCGGTCACCGGTACGGCAGGCGGCAGGCGGAGCGAAGATGGGGGCGGAATTTTTCCTGCCGATGCCGCCGCTGGCGCGGCAGGCTCG
>JAEWCY010000066.1 GCA_023390395.1 Pseudomonadota bacterium
TGGGGGCGAGGGCCTGGGGGCGGAATTTGGCCTGCCGAGCCTGCCGCGTCAGCGGGGGCATCGGCTGGCAAAATTCCGCCCCCATCTTCGGTCCGCCAACGGCAACCGCACCGGTGACCGCAGCCAACCCCGTCCGCCTACGCCGCCGAGGGGGTCCGGGGGGCATCATGCCCCCGGTGGGGTTCGGGGCAACGCCCCGATACGTCACATCAGGGGTGGTATGCCGGGAGACGTTCGTCCCCGCCCGGCGCGGTGATGATGAAGACGTCCATGCGCAGCCCCACGGGCAGTTCGGCCGGCTCGTCCACGTCCACGAGGGTCTCCAGAATGCGGGTGTCGTTTTTCTCGGCCGGGTCGTCGGTGCGGACGTTTTTCTTGCCGAGGATGCCGGCCACGCGGGAAACGTGGCCGAGGAAACGCCGGTCGCCGTAGGCTTCGGCCATGAGGATGGCCTTCTGGCCCACGGCGATCCTGGCGATGTCCCGTTCGTCCACGTCGGCGCGCACCCGCAGGCGGCTGACGTCGCCCACGGTGACCACTGGCGTGTCGAAGGACACGGAGACCATTTCCCCGGCCCGGCGGTGCTTGCGCAGCACCACGCCGTCGATGGGGGAGCGGATGACGCCTTTTTCGGCCAGGGCGCGGGCTTCCTCAAGCCTGGCCCGGGCCTCGCCGACTTCGGCCATGGCTGTGTCGCGCGTTCCGGCGGTAGTTTCGGTGACGGCGGCCTCGGCGGCGGCGAGCGCCTGTTCGGCGGCCGCCACCCGGGCGGCCAGTTCGTCGGCGGCCAGGCGCGCCAGGACCTGTCCCTGGCGCACCCGGTCGCCCTCCTCCACCAGCACTTCGCGGAGAACGCCGGTCATGCCGAAGCCCAGGCGCATCTCCTCGGAAATGGGCTCCACCCGTCCCGGCCCGGCCACCCAGGGCGCGGCCTGGGACGCGGCGGGAGCGGAAGCGGGAGCGGGAGTGGGAGCGGGAGCCGCGACCCGGGAGGGCGGGGCCGGCTGGTCCTTGCCCGGACCACCTCGGGACATCCACCAGGCCCCGCCAAGGACCATGGCGGCGGCGAGAAGCAGCAGGGCGAGGCGCTGGAGCATGGCGCTTTCCCTCCATTGGCGAGGATGGGCCGTCCCCGATGCGCGCGACACGGCCGGCGAGGGTGGCGAGGCGTGGAGTCCGGCGACGACGGCCACGGACGCGCCCGGAGGACGACGGGTTCGCGCCAAGGCGCGATGACGGCCCGGTCGGGATGCCGCCGGGCTCGATCGCCCTGGCCCCGGACGGTACGCTCCAGGGCCGGCCCTTCGGGGCTACCCCATCCCGTGGCCTCCGTAAAGGGGATGGCGCGCCTTCAGTGGACCGGAAACGGCCGGAGGGCGGCACGGGGGAGCCGCCCTCCGGCGTGAGACGTCCGTGAACCGGGCGCGTCGGCTAGTTGGCGATGCCGAAGTCGATGAGCAGTTTTTCCAGCTCGTTGATGGACAGGGGCTTGGGCACCACGAACATCTCGTTCTCGTGGATCTTTTTGGCCAGGGCCCGGTACTCGTCGGCCTGGGCGTGTTCGGGGGAGTAGTCGATGACGGTCTTGCGGTGGATCTCGGCGCGCTGGACCTGGTTTTCGCGGGGCATGAAGTGGATCATCTGGGTGCCCAGGCGCTTGGCCAGCTCCTCGATCATCTCGCGCTCGTTGTCCACCTTGCGGCTGTTGCAGATGAGCCCGCCCAGGCGCACGGCGCCGGCGTCGGCGTATTTGACGATGCCCTTGCAGATGTTGTTGGCGGCGTACATGGCCATCATCTCGCCGGAGCAGACGATGTAGATCTCCTCGGCCTTGCCGTCGCGGATGGGCATGGCGAAGCCGCCGCACACGACGTCGCCGAGGACGTCGTAGAAGACGTAGTCGAGCTTCTTGTCTTCCTGATAGGCCCCGAGCTGTTCGAGGAGGTTGATGGAGGTGATGATGCCGCGGCCGGCGCAGCCCACGCCGGGCTCGGGGCCGCCGGACTCGGTGCAGCGGGTGTCCTTGAAACCGACCTTGAGGATGTCGTCGAGATCCACGTCCTCGCCTTCCTCGCGCAGGGTGTCGAGGACGGTCTTCTGCTGCAAACCGCCAAGAAGCAGTCGCGTGGAGTCGGCTTTCGGGTCGCAGCCCACGACCATGACCCGGTTGCCCATCTCGGCCAGGCCGGCCACGGTGTTCTGGGTGGTGGTGGACTTGCCGATGCCGCCCTTGCCGTAAATGGCGATCTTACGCATCCCTCTGGACCTCCGAAACCTGTTGTATGCGGATTTTCTACCGACGGCGCCGGAAGGAGCGGGCGCATTCCGCTCCCTCCGAACGTCGCCCCCCTGCAAGAAACTGCCGCAGGCAAAGCATGGCCCGTACCAGAGCGAAAATGCCATGGCATACGAAGAAGTTACGCAAGAGTACGAAAAACGTTCGAAGCGATGCGGAAACAAAAATGTTTTAACGTAGCGACATTCCTACAAATAAGAACGAACACCAATCCTATGAAAATGGTGTTCGAGAAATAATCCACGCCAATCTCGCCTCACAAAACAGGTGAACCATTCACATCATGCACCACAACAATAAAAACAAAAACGACGCCGCCCGATGCAACGTCGTTTTTGCTGCCAAACACGGAAACCAAAAGCCGATCAGTCAAGAAGCGCGGGATGCCGCCGGCCAGGAGGAGGACGCCCCATCCGGCCGCATGCCCTGGTCACTGGGGTTGCCAGAGGTTATTCAAACCCCGTGCCAAACTCCGGCAAGGCCCGGGAAAAGCCATATTCGGCCGGAACGCGCCCCGAGCCCGCCGGGGCGACGCCGCCGTGGCCCACGTTTTCGTACCTTCTGGAACAATTTGGTAGGTGGCCGCGACGCCCGCGTGTCGGATAAAGGGGACGCCCGGCCAGCGGCGAGTCTGTCGGGACGCCGGGGAATCGGTCGACCCGACTTCGCCCGGGAGCCGAAAAGTCCGCCGGCCTCACCTCGCCGGACGGCCGCACGCTGGGCGCGCCGGCCCGTCCAACGCCTGCCCTGACGCGCGGGGCCTCACTTCGCCGGGCAGCCGGACACGACGGACGCGGCCAGGGCGGCCGCCTCGGGCACGGGGACGGTCAGGCCCGGGGGAATCGGCTCATAGGCCGGGGCGGCCAGGGGGCAGGCGGCGTCGGCTCCGGCGCGGCCGAACCAGCGCGCGGCGATGGCCCGGGCCGCCAGGCTTCCCGCCCAGGCGTTGCCCTCGGGGCTCCAGTGCGTGTCGCGGCCGGAGTAGGTCCCGTGGCCGTCCGGCGTGGTCCCGGCCAGGCACGGGGTCAGGTCCAGGATGTCGTCTTGGGGCAGGCCGACAAACCTTGCCAGTTCCCGGGTGACGCGGCCGGGCAGGCCCAGGTCGGCGTCCTTGAGGTCCTTGCCGAGCGCCCTTGCGGCGGGCTGCCCCACCTGCGGCGACACGGCCCCCTCGGGCGGGGAGAGCATGACCAGCACCGGCTTGCCCGAGGCGCGCAGTTTGGCCGCCGTGGCCAGGAGCAGCTCGTACCAGGGAATGTCGTTTTCGTAGGCGAACATGGTGTCCGCGAAAAAAGGCTTCATGGTGGAGCGGCGCTCCGAGGCCATCTGGTCCGGGGACAGGGGCAAAAGCGACCGGTAGCGGGGGTCGGCCCCGTCGGGCAGGACGCCCAGGGCGTCGAGGTCGGGCAGGAAGAGCAGGCGACGCAGCCCCTTGTCGCTTTGGAGCCTAAAGAGCACCTGGGCCTTGACGAAGTCCATGAACCGGAACGGGTACTGGTGGGGCACCAGGGTGTAGGCCCCGTAGGCCATGCCCAGGCGGCACAGGTCGGCCAGCCTGCGCTCGAACGCGGCCGGGTCGTAGGGTGTGTTGCGCACATCGTTGAAATCGTTGCCGAGATAGACGTTGAACACCACCGCATCGTACTCCAGGGCCTGGCTCCAGAAGTAGAAGCGTTCGAGGTATTCGGGAAAGGAGATGGAGGGGAAGCCCAGGTTGACCACGCGCACGCGGCGGTCGAGCCCCATGGCGTTGAGTTCTTTTTCCATGGCGGCGCACAGGCCGTATTGCGGCTGGGTCACGGAGAAGGTGAAGGAGTCGCCGATGGCCAGGATGCGGAATTCGTCCGGGGCCTTCTTCTTGGTCACCACGTCGCCGTGGTCGTTGAGCAGCATGGCCTCCAGGGAATAGGAATCCGCCTCCGTCCTGGCGTAGGAAAAGACGTGCTCCTTTTCGTAGCGGCGAAAGAAGAAGTCCACGACGAAGCACACGGCCACGACCTGGACGGCGACGAGGAGGACGATGCCAAGAAGGCGGAGGATACGGCGTTTCATGGCTGTCGGCGCGGCATAAGGGTTGGCCGTCCCGGCCGGCCCGGGAGGAGGCCGCACCCTACGCCGCGCCAGCCTGGCTGGCAAGGCCGGCGGCGGCCGGCCGGCTCACTGCTTGAGCAGCGCGCCCTCGCCGGCGAAAAAGACCGATCCCGCCGGCGGCGGCCCGGACGTGCCGCCCAGGGCGCTTCGCGCCTTGGCCGAGCCGAACAGGGTCCGGTAGCCGAAGGAGATGGCGTAGTCGCCCGCGGCGGTTCCAGCCGGGGACAGCACGAACTCGAAGGGCGCCGCCGCGTCCGCGGTAAGGGCCATGGCCGGAAAGGACTTCTCGGCCTTGGCCAGGACCTTGCCGGCCGGATCGCGCAGATAGGCGGCGAAGGTGATCTCCTCGGCCCGGTCCACCCAGGGCGGCAGGTCGTCGGCCACGGGCGTGGCCCGACCGCGGATCACGTAGGCGTCGCCGGACAGCGCCCCGGTGAACTCGAACCGCCAGAACTTCATGGCGATGACCCGGGGCTGCGCGCCGACGATGGGCCGCGACTCCAGGTGGGACACGGACAGCGTGGCGCAGCCGGCCAGAAAGGCCAGCAGGCAGGCCGCGAGAACGACCGGCGGCAACCGGAAACAAAGGCGTCGCGTCAGGCGCATCTTCCCCTCCCCCGAAACTCCTCGTGGCATGTCCTCGAAAAAGCATCCCCGGGCATGCACCAGCCCATCCGACCCGTTGCCTCAAAATGCCGGCGCATCCTCCAAGGCACGCCCCGCCGGGCTATTTCCCGGGCGGGCCGGCCAGGAGCATCTCGGCCAGCGTCATGTCCACCTTCTCCGGCCGGCCGGGCCGGCTGCCCCACAATTCCATCTCCAGGGCCGCCAGTCGTTTGAGCAACGGCGTGCGGTCCATGGCCTTGAGCCCCGCCCCGCCGGCGGCCAGGCGCTGGCACGGGCCGCAGCCCGGAAATTCACGCACGCCCATGGGGCCGATGAGCACGTTGGGCACGCCGTGCAGCCGGCAGATCATGAGCCTGTGGCCGTAGAGCCCGCACAGCCCGTCGTCGTTCACGGGACACATGACCCGGGGCGTCTCCCCGCGCGAGAGCGCCTCGCGGCAGGCGGCGACGTAGTCCTTGGCCCGCTGCACGTAGGCCTCGCGGCGTGCCTCCGGCAGGGCGGCCAGGCCCTCGTGCAGATAGAGCCATTCGGCGTGGGTGTGGTGCTGGAAAAAGCTCAGGCAGCAGTTTTCGACGCAGCCGGCGCAGGAAAGCCCGGCCGAGGACGCGGCGGCCGTGTAGGCGGCGTCCATGTCGGCGTAGAGCTTGGCCAGCTTGGCCAGGACGACCCGGCGGCGCGAGGCGGGAAACGGTGCGGTCACGAAGCGATACCTTCCAGGATTTGATCGGCGCAGGCCTCGGGCGAGACGCCGCAACTCGTTACGGTCAGGTCGGCGGCGGCGGCGTAGAGCGGCTGCCGCTCGGCGAAGACGTCCGGCAGGGTCAGCCCCGGCGGCACGACGAAGGCGCGCTGGCCCGGATCGCCCACCCGGCGCAAGAACGTCTCCAGGTCGATGGAAAGATATACCAGCGGCCCGCAGGCCTTGAGCCGGGACACGGCCCTCGAACCGTAGATGACCGAGCCGCCGGTGGCCACCACGCAGCGTTTGACGCAAAGGCCGGCCACCACGTCCTCCTCCAGGCGCAAAAAGCCTTCGAGCCCCAGCCGGGCGAGCAAGGCCGACAGGCTGGCCCCGGCCGTGGCCTCGATGAGCCGGTCCGTGTCGAGGCTGGCCCAGCCCAGGCGACGGGCGAGCAACGAGGCCAGGGTGGACTTGCCCGCCCCGGCCATGCCGATGAGGCTGACGCAGCCCTCGTCGGAGATCCGTCCCAAAAGCGATGGTTCCATGCGCGCATCCGGCCGTGAGGCGGCTTTGGCGACCCTAGCCTTTTTCAACGCGAATGCCTAGCCGGCCTTACGCGTTGTCAGAACCGCGCCCATTGGCTAAGAAGGTCCCGACGCGACAGCCCGACCGGCGTCGCCGCCAAGGGGAGGCCATGTCCGACACCGCCATGCGGCTCATCGCCGCCTACAACGAGGAAGCGATCAGTCTTCGCGCCCGCTTTTTCAGCGAGAATGCGGCGCTCGTGGACAGCGCGGCCCGGACCATGGCCGTGTCCCTGGCCCGGGGGGGCAAGATTCTTTTCTGCGGCAACGGCGGTTCGGCCGCCGACGCCCAGCACCTGGCCGCCGAGTTCGTCAACCGTTTCGAGCTCGAACGCCCGCCCCTGCCCGCCGTGGCCTTGACCACCGACACCTCGATACTTACCGCTATCGGCAACGACTACGGCTTCGACCAGGTCTTCGCCAAACAGGTCCAGGCCCTGGGCCGGCCCGGCGACGTGGTGGTGGGCATCTCCACCTCGGGCAACAGCCCCAACGTCCTGGCCGCCCTGCGGGCCGCCCGGGAGAAAGGCTGCGTGACCATGGGACTGGCCGGGAAAAACGGGGCCATCGTCACCTGCTGCGACCTGGCCCTGCTCGTGCCCCACGAACGCACGGCCCTGGTCCAGGAAGTGCACATCGCCATCGGCCACCTGCTGTGCAAGCTGACCGACCATTATCTCTTCGAGGCGGTCATGGAACTCGAACCGTACCTCGAAGGCCGCTGAGCCGCCCGTCGTCGGCCCTCTTCCCTTTCTTCAAGGAGTCTGCATCCATGCCCATTTACGAGTACACCTGCCAGAAATGCGGCGCGCAGTTCGAGGAGATCGTGTCCAGCTCGGCCACGACCTGCCCGCCCTGCCCCAAATGCGCCTCGGGCGACACAAAAAAACTGATGTCCACCTGCCGGACCCGCACCGGCGGCGGACAGACCGGAGCCCGCACGGCCGCGCCCTCCTCGGGCGGCGGCTGCGCCGGCTGCGCCGGAGGCAGCTGCGCCACCTGTCACTGAGGCGGCCTGCGAAGCAACCATTACCGGCCCGGATGGCCGGCCGCGCCAGACGCGCCGGCCGGCCGTCCGCCGCCGTGTGCAACCCACGCTCTTTGGCGTTCGGAAACCGCATGCGCGAAAAGCTCGTCATCGCCACCCGAGGCAGCAAACTGGCTCTGTGGCAGGCCAACCACGTGGCCGCCAGGCTGCGCGAAGCCCATCCCGGCCTCGTCGTGGACCTGCTCCCCATTAAGACCAAGGGCGACAAGATCCTCGACGTGCCCCTGGCCAAGGTCGGCGGCAAGGGACTGTTCGTGAAGGAAATCGAGGAAGCCCTCCTCGACGGCCGGGCCGACTTGGCCGTGCACTCCATGAAGGACGTGCCCGCCGAACAGCCCGAAGGCCTGGTGGTCGGCATCGTGCCCGAGCGCGAGGACCCCTGCGACATGCTCCTGTCCGTGCGTCACGACTCCCTGGAAGCCCTGCCGGCCGGCGCGAGCGTCGGCACCTCCAGCCTGCGCCGCAAGGCCCAGCTGGCGGCCATCCGGCCCGACCTCGCCATCACCGACCTGCGCGGCAACCTGGACACCCGGGTGGGCAAACTCCTCGACGGGCTCTTCGACGCCATCGTCGTGGCGGCCGCCGGCCTCAACCGCCTGGGGCTCGCCGCGCCCAAGGCCGTGCGCCTCGCCCCGCCCCGCTTCCTGCCCGCCGCCGCCCAGGGGGCGCTCGGCATCGAATACCGCCTGGACGACCCCGAAACCGCCGCCATGCTGGCCTTTTTCGACCACCCCGAAAGCCGCGACGCCGTGGCCGCCGAACGCGCCTTCCTGGCCCGGCTGGAAGGCGGCTGCCAGGTGCCCATCGCCGCCCACGCCGTCATCGACGGCGACGGCCTCACCCTGTCGGGCCTGGTCGCCCACCCCGACTCGGGCGAAACCTATCGCGACGCCGTAACCGGACGCCGCGCCGACGCGACCAGCCTCGGGCGCGCCCTGGCCGACGTCCTCCTGGACCGAGGAGCCAAGGCCATCCTCGACGCCGTCTGCAAGGAAGTGTCCTGAACCATGTCCAGGAGCCTGCTGAAGAACCTGGCCTTCGGCCTCCTTGCCGCCGGCATCCTGGCGATGATGGTCGCCATGGCCACGGGCAGCCGCTTAAACGTCCATCCTGACGAGATGGACCACATCAACGCCGCCCGGTACTTCATCAAGTACTGGGACTTCCCGGCCATGGACGACCCCCGGCTGACCCACACCTTCAGCAACTACGGCATCAGCTACCTGCAACAGCTCGACATCGTCTATTTCTTCGCCGGAAAGTTCGCCAGCCTCATCCTCCCCTTGGCCGGCCAAGACTATATCGCCCTGCGCTTCTTCGACATCTTTCTGTTCGCCGTTCTCATGGCGCTTTTTCTGCGCTTGCCGGACGACCGAAAAATCGCCTTCGTGCCGCTTTTCATCACGCCACAGGTCTGGTACGTCTTCAGCTACTTCAACGGCGACGCCTTTCCGACCTTCCTGACCTTCTGCATGGTCTACCTGACGGCCCGGCTCGATCCGCCCGTTTCGCCGAGGCTCCTCTCCATCAGGGACAAAAACACCAGACGACTGCTGTACATGGGGTTGCTGCTCGGCCTCGTGTGCATTTCCAAACAGAATTTCTACGTCTTCGCCGCCTTCACCCTGGCCTTCTTCGGCGTCTGCGGCCTGCACACCCACGACATGGGCGCATCCGCCAAAAACGCCGCTGTGGTCTTCCTGCTGGCCATCGCCCTCTTCGGCGCGCGCTGGGGGCACAACGTCTTCCTCAACCGCACCGTCCGGCCGGAAGTGCCCACCCAAAACGCCGAAAAATACGCCCGCGAAGACTACAAACCCTCGGCCCAGGAAGCCGGCACCCAGTTCTGGGGGCTGCGCATGCGCGACCAGGGCCTCTCCTACCCGCAACTCTTCACTGTCTGGACCTGGCACATCTGGTCGTTTCGCACCTCCTTCGGCGTCTACGACTACATGAAGATCTACGCGCCTTACATCTACTACCGCTACATGGGCTACCTGCTGTGGACCCTCATGGGAGCCCTGGCCCTGGCCCTCGTCATGCACGGCGGCCGCGGCGGCACGACCGGCGTGCTCGTCTTCCTCGCTTTCGCCGCCCTCACCGTCTTCCAGTCCACCTGGCACTCCTGGACCTCCGACTTCCAGGCCCAAGGCCGCTACCTCTTCCCCATCGGCGCCATGGCCGGCATGATGCTCGCCCGCTTCGCCCCGGCCGCCAACCGCACCCTGCCCGTCACCCTGCCCCTGGCCCTGGCCATGTGCGCCATGTCCATCTACTCTTTCCTCTGGGTCGGACTGGCCCATATCCCGCGCTACGGGCGGGGCGGAGCCCCGCACCCCCGCCGGGACGCTGTCCCGGACCCTGCCAGGGCTTTGCCCTGGACCCACTGGGGGGAGTCACTCCCCCCAGCCCCCCCGACCGGCGTAGGCGGACGGGGGGGCTGCGGTCACCGGTGCGGTTGCCGTTGGCGGACCGAAGATGGGGGCGGAATTTGGCCTGCCGATGCCGCCGCTGACGCGGCAGG
>JAEWCY010000162.1 GCA_023390395.1 Pseudomonadota bacterium
CCCCCACACCCCCTCCCTCCCCCAAAAACTTTCAACGGGGTGAATGATGCCGCGGCCGGCCCAACAAATTCCCTTATCCAGGGGGTCCGGGGGGGATGATCCCCCCCGGCCGCCGGAGGCATCTTAATTCCTATGGACGTGCACGTGGGGGAAGGGACCATCGGGTATCGGGATGGGGCGGAGGCGTATTTGCTGCGTTTTTTCAGCGAGCACGCCGTGGACGAGTACGAGCTGTATCCCCGCGACGCGCCCTGGGCCATCCGCTACCACCTGACCCCGCGCCGCAAGACGCTCCTTTCCTGGATCGACTGCGGCCCGGGCGGCCGCATCCTGGAGCTCGGGGCCGGCTGCGGCGCGCTGACCGCCCACCTCACCTCCCTGCCCCATGCCGTGACCGCGGTGGAGGGTTCGCCCGAGCGCGCCGCCGTCATCGCCGCCCGCTGCCGCCGGGCGCAAAACCTGGAAATCGTGGCCGCCAACGCCGTGGGTCTGCCCTACGAGGGCTGTTTCGACCTCGTCACGCTCATCGGCGTGCTCGAATACGCCGCCGCCTTCGTGGACGGCCCGCGCCCCCACGAGCACCTGCTGGCCGAGGCCCGGCGCTACCTCAAGCCCGGCGGCGGCCTGATCCTGGCCATCGAGAACCGCATGGGGCACAAGTACCTGGCCGGCCTGCCCGAGGACCACACCGGCCGGCCCTTCCACGGCGTAAACGGCTATCCCGGCCCGGGCGGGGCGCGCACCTTCGACCGACCGGCCCTTTCCGCCCTGCTGGCCCGGGCCGGCTTTCCCGCCCAGCGCTGGCACTTTCCCTCGCCGGACTACAAGACGCCCGACAGCGTCGTGTCCGAACGGGCGCTGGCGACTCCCGGGTTCAACGTCCTGCCCCTGCTCGAACTGCCCACGCCCGATCCCGGCGGCAAGGCCGCGCCGACCTTCAACGAGCGGGCGCTGCTGCGCTCGGCCCTGGCCGGCGGCGCGGCCGGCCACCTCATGAACTCCTTTCTGGTCCTGGCCGCGGCCACGGACGACGCGCCGCTTCTGGCCGCCAACGAGGCCACCCTGGCCGTGGCCGTCAACGCCGACTCCTGTCCGCCGCTTTTCCAGACCATGACCCGCTTCACCAGCGTTCCCGGCGGCGTCGAGGTCGCCCGGACCAACCTCCACGGCCTGCCGCCGGCGGCCTTCGTGTCGGGCCGCCAGCACGTCAAGGCCCGGGAGGCCTATCATCTCGGCTACGAGAGTTTTCTCGAATCCATCGTCAACGCCGTGGAGGACGGGGACATGACGCTGGCCGCCCGGCTGCTCGCGGCCTGGATGGACCAGGCGGCGGCGCGTTCCCGGCCGGGAACGCCCGAGGCCGCCCGGGGCTTTTCCGCCTTCTGCCGGGAACGCCTGGGCCGGGAGGCCTACGCGGGGCTCGAGGGCGGGCGCTGGCTGCCGGGCAAGCTCCTCGACGCCCATCCGGGCAACGTGCTGCGCCACCCGAAGACCGGCGACATCCGCTACATCGACCTGGAGTGGCAGCTTTCCTGCGACGTTCCCCTGGCCCTGCTCATCGACCGGGGGGTGAACCTCGTCGGCCAGAAGCTGGCGGCTTTCGCCGCCTACCTGGACCTGCCCGAGGGCGGCGGCCTGCCGGCGGCCATGGAGGCGGCGCTCTCCCGCCATCCCCTCTTCCGCCGCGCCGACGCGGCGTCGCTGGCCGCCGTCACCCAGTGGCTCTTCGCCGCCGTGACCCACGGCGACCTGGACCATCGCCGGCTTCCCGACCGGCCCTGACGCCCCTTCCCCCCCGCCGCCCGATGGCGTATGGGGACCGGACCGCACCGCCAAGGACGAAGATTCCCTATGAAGCAGTCTTTCCCCGGCTCCGCGTCGGAAGTCCGGACCACGTCCCCGGCCGTGGCCATGCTCGGGGTCAACCTCATGGTCTTCATGGCCACCCTGGACATGAGCATCGTCAACGTGGCCCTGCCCACGCTGGTCGAGGCCCTGCATACCGATTTCGCCGCCATCCAGTGGGTCATCCTGAGCTACGTGCTCGTCATCGCGAGCCTTTTGCTCCTGGTGTCGCGCCTTGGCGACATGCGCGACAAGAAGCGCATCTTCCTGGCCGGCCTGGTCATGTTCCTCATCGCCTCCCTGTGCTGCGGCCTGGCCCCCTCGGTGTCCTGGCTCATCGCCTTCCGGGCCTTCCAGGGCGTGGGCGCGGCCATGACGCAGGCGCTCGGCATGGCCATCGTCACGCAGATCGCGCCGCCCTCGGGGCGCGGCCGGGCGCTGGGGTTCATCGGCGCGACCGTGGCCATGGGGCTCATGATCGGGCCGCCGCTGGGCGGCATTCTCATCGGGCTTTTCGGCTGGCGGTCGCTTTTCCTGCTCAACGTGCCGGTGGGGCTGGCCGCGCTTTGCAGCGTCGTCAGCCGCATGCCGGCCCTGCCGCCCGCGCGGTCGGGCGAACGCTTCGACCTGCCGGGCGCGGCGACGGCGAGCCTGACGCTCGGGACCTACTGCCTGGGCATGACCTGCATCCAGCGCGGCGGCTTCGCCGATCCCGAGGGACTGTGGCTGCTCGGCCTGTCCCTGGCCGGACTGGCCGCCTTCGTGGCCATCGAGCGGCGCAGCCCCCAGCCCATGCTCGACCTGTCGCTTTTCGCCAATCCGCTGGTCACGCTGCCCCTTTGCATGGCCGTGCTGGTCTTCGTCACCGGGTCGAGCGGGTTCATCATGCCGTTTTTCTTCCAGTCGGCCCAGGGCCGGTCCGTGACCGAGATGGGCCTGCTCATGATGATCCTGCCTGCCTCCATGGCCCTGACCGCACCGGTCTCCGGCTCCCTGGCCGATCGCTACGGCTCGCGGGGCATCTGCATGCTGGGGCTGGTGGTCTTGTGGACGGGCTGCTTGGCCCTGGGGACGCTCACCGCGCGCACGCCCTGGTGGGGCTACCTCTTGCGCACGCTGCCCGTGGGCCTTGGCATCGGCATCTTCCAGGCCCCCAACAACTCCACGATCATGGGCGAGATGCCGCCCCACCGCCTGGGCGTGGGTTCGGGCCTGGCCAACTACGCCAGGGTGTTCGGCCAGTCCACGGGCTTGCCGCTGGTCGGAGCGATCTTCAGTTCGCTGGTGCTGGCCTCGGGGCACACGGGAGCCCGGGCGGATTTCGCCAACGCCGCGCCCGAGGCCCTGGCCGCCGGCGTGGCCGGGGTGTTCCGCTGGCTGGCGGGGGTGCTCGCCCTGGCCATCGTGCTGGCCGCCGTGGCCTGGCGCATCGAGTCCAGGCGCCGGGCCGCCGGGGGGAAGAAAGAAGCCTAGCCCGGCGCGCCGGCCGGGCTCTCGAAGAGCTCCCGGCGCACGCGCTCGCGCTCCCGGTCGATCTGCTCGTCCGTGGCCCCCAGGGCATGCATGAGCCAGGCCGTCATGGACAGGGCCACCTCGCCCTCGCAGGAAAAGACGGCCGCGACCCCGGCCGCTCGCAGGGCCTTGGCCTCGCGGAGATAGCCGGCCCGGCTGATGACCCGTATGGACGGGGCCAACTCCAGGGCGGCCGAGGCGATGGCCCGGGAATCCAGGCCCGAGGCGGTGATAAGCAGGCTCTCGGCCCCCTCGATGCCCGCGTGGAGCAATATCTCCCGGCTGGCGGCGTCGCCGTGCACGGCCGGCAGTCCGGCGGCGCGCAGCTCCCGCACGGTCTCGATGTTCATCTCCACCACCACCGGTTCGATGCCGTTGTCGCGCAGAATGCGGCAAAGCGTGCGCCCCACCGGCCCGTAGCCCACGACCACGGCCCGGTGGGCCGAGGCGTCGGCCTCGGGCGCGTCCCCGACCCCGGCCGCCGACTCCCGTACCCAGCCCAGCCGTTGCAGCCGGCCGACCAGGGGGGCCACGCCCTTGTAGAGCCAGGGGTTGACGACGATGGAGACCACCGAGGCCACCACCAGGGCGTTGAAGGCCTCCTTGGGCAAGACGCCGAGGCTTGCGGCCATGGAGGCCAGGATGAAGGAGAATTCGCCGATCTGCGACAGGGCCGCGGCCACGGCCAGGGCCACGGCGAGCGGCCGGCGCAGGACCAGCACCACGGCCAGGGCGGCCAGGGGCTTGCCGAGCAGCACGATGGCCAAGGTGGCCAGCTCCAGCCGCCAGCCGGAAACCACGGTCGAGGGGTCGAGCAGCATGCCCACGGACACGAAAAAGAGCACGGCGAAGGCGTCGCGCATGGGCAGGGCGTCCGAGGCCGCCCTGGCCCCGAACTCCGACTGCCCGACGATCATGCCGGCCAGAAACGCGCCCAAGGCCATGGACGCGCCGAAGACCACGGCCGCGCCCACGGCCAGCCCCAGGGCCACGGCCAAAACGGCCAATGTGAAGAGCTCCCGCGAGCCCGTGCGGGCCACGTGGCCGAAAAAGCGCGGCAGAAGCCACCGCCCGGCCACGGCCGTCACGGCCACGAGCCCGGTCAGCTTGAGCAGGGCCAGCCCCAGCGTCAGGCCGAGCCCCGGCCCGCCCGCCTGGGACGGGCCGTAGAAGACCGGCAGCAGGATGAGCACCAAAATGGTGAACAGGTCCTCCACGATGAGCCAGCCCACGGCGATGTGGCCCGTGGGCGTGTGCAGGGCCCGGTTGTCGGCCAGCACCCGGGTCAGCACCACGGTGCTGGCCACGGAGATGGCCGTGCCGAAAACGATGCCCGCCGACCAGCTCCAGCCCAGGGCGTGGGCAGCCCAGGCCCCCAGGGCGGCCGAGGCGACGATCTGGGCGATGGCCCCGGGCACGGCCACGCCGCGCACGGCCATGAGGTCCTTCAAGTGGAAATGGAGCCCCACCCCGAACATGAGCAGGATCACGCCGATTTCCGCGAACTGGTTGGCGATCTCGCCGTCGGCCACGAAACCCGGGGTGAAGGGGCCGATGACGAACCCGGCCAGCAGGTAGCCGACGATGGGCGACAGGCGCAGTCGCTGGGCGGCCAGCCCCAGGACCAGGGCCGCCAGCAGGCCGCCGGTCAGGGTCAGGATGAGAGAGATTTCATGACTCACGGCGCGCCCTCCCGGCGACGGGACCGCGCCTGGGGGCGGCGCTCCGGGACGCTTTCCGGTACGAAAATGTAAACCTATTTTGCATGTAATGTTTCTACAGGAAGCAACGCCGCCAGGCAAGCCGCCGCCCCGGCCCCCAGCCGCATTGACAGGCCCCGGCTCCCTCCCGTACCCTTTTTTCATGGATGCCGCGCTGCCGGACCCCGAGGCCGATACCTTCAAACGCCAGGCCACCCGCCTCCAGGACTCCGTGGAGAACCTGTTCTCCTGCTGCCAGGCCCGCATCGCCCTGCAAAGCGAGCGGTTCGGGTTGCCCCCGGCGGCGCTTCGGGCCGTGCTGGCCCTGGGGGAAAGCCGCTACCTGGCCCCGGGCGAGCTCGGCCGCCGGCTCGGCGTCACCAAGAGCCGGGTGACGGCCGTGACCACGGGCCTGTTGCGCCAGGGACTGATCGAAAAGCACCCCGACCCGGCCGACGCCCGGGTGACGCTGCTTTCCCTGACCCCGGCCGGCAAGCGCATGCGCGAGGACATCCGCACCTTCATGGTGGCCCTTTTCCAGGCCATGCTCGACCGGGTCGAGCCGGACCGGCGCGAGGCCGTGCTCTCCTCCCTGGAGGTCCTGCGCCACTGCATGGAATCCGCCCGGGCCGACATCAAGCCGTAGCCCTGGCGCGGGTTGCGCCCCTGCCGCCGTCGGCCCCTCGGGAAATGGCGCGACCCGACGTTTCTCACCAAGAGCGCTGATGCGGCTCCCGGATGGCGGCATGTTCCGGCCCAGAGCCCGCCCTTTTCAAAACCTTCCAATTTTGTCATGATGAACGCATGGATATACCGCTTCTTCCCGACGTCACGATCATCTTCGGACTGGCCGTCGGCGTCATCCTGGTCTGCCATCGCCTGAAGATTCCGGCCCTGGTGGGCTTGCTGCTCACGGGCGTGGTCTGCGGCCCCCATGGCCTGGGCCTCGTGCGCTCGGCCCACGACGTCGAGATCCTCTCGGAAATCGGCGTCATCCTCCTCCTTTTCACCATCGGCCTGGAGCTGTCCCTGTCCGACCTCTCCCGGCTCAAGCGGCCGGTCTTCTACGGCGGCACGGCCCAGATGCTCCTGACCTGGGCCTTTTTCTTTTCCCTGCCGCTGTTCGCCCTGCACCTCTCCGGCGGCTCGAGCGTGCTGCTCGGCATGCTGGCCGCCCTGTCGAGCACGGCCATCGTGCTGACCACGCTCCAGGAGCGGGCCGAGATGGAAGCGCCCCACGGGCGGGTCAGCCTCGGCATCCTCATCTTTCAGGACCTGCTGGCCGTGCCCATGACGCTCGCCGTGCCGCTTCTGGCCGGGCGCACCTTCGGGTTCACCAACTCCATCGTCTTCACCGTGGGCAAGGGCGCGCTGGTGCTGGTGCTGCTGGTGGTGCTGTCGCGAAAGCTCATGCCGAAGCTCCTCCTCGCCATCGTGCGCACCCGCAGCCGCGAGCTTTTCCTGCTCACGGCCCTCGGCATCTGCATGGCCGTGAGCCTGCTCACCGCGGCCATCGGCCTGTCGCTCTCCCTGGGCGCGTTCCTGGCCGGGTTGCTGCTTTCCGGCTCGGACTACCGCGAGCACCTGCACGAGGCGGTCCTGCCCTTCAAGGACGTCTTCACCTCGCTTTTCTTCATCTCCATCGGCATGCTCTTAAACCTCGCCCCGGCCATGGAGCACATCTGGCAGATCCTCGGGGCCACGGCGCTTCTGCTGGTGGTCAAGGCCGTCATGGCCGGCGCGGCCACGCGCATCCTCGGCTACCCCACCCGCACCGCCGTGCTGGTGGGCCTGGCCCTTTGCCAGGTGGGCGAATTCTCCTTCATCCTGGCCAAGGCCGGCTTCGACCGCCGCGTCATTTCCGAGCATTTCTACCAGAAGTTCCTGGCCGCGAGCATCCTGACCATGGTGCTGGCCCCGTTCATCATCAAGGCCGCGCCCAGGGTGTCCCTGTTGCTGTGCCGGCTGTTCGGGGCGCGGGAAACGCCCCTCGAGCCCCTCGTGCCGGGGATGCAGGGCCACATGATCATCCTGGGCTTCGGCGCGGGCGGCCGGCAGCTGGCCCGGGCGGCCAAGGCGGCGGACATCCCCTACGTGATCCTGGAAATGAACCCAGACACGGTGCGAAACGAACGCCAGAAGGGCGAGCCCATCCATTTCGGCGACGCCTCCAAGCCGGGGGTGCTGGAGCACATCGGCGTGCACGAGGCCAAGGCGTTGGCCGTGGTCATTTCCGACGCCGCGGCGGCCAGGCGCACGGTGGAGATCGCCCGGTTCGAGAACCCGGCGCTCTACATCGTGGCCCGCACGCGGTTCAATTCCGAGATCAAGGCCCTGCTCGAACTCGGAGCCAACGACGTCATCGCCGAGGAGTTCGAGGCCTCGCTGGTGGTCTTCGCCCGCGTTTTGGCGAAGTTCATGGTGCCGCGCGACGACATCGAGCGCATGGCCCAGGACATCCGCCGCGAGGGCTACCGGGCCATGCTGCCCGATTCCCTGGCCTCCATGGCCGGGGCCGCGCCGGACAAGTCCCTGGCCGGGCTGCATGTGGCGGTCTTCACCGTGGCCGAGGCCTCGCCCCTGGCCGGGCGGACGCTGGAGGAAGCGAGGCTTAGGCGCGCGCACAACCTGACGGTGGCGGCGGCGCGGCGCGGCGAGGAGTTCGTGCCCAATCCCGACGGGCCGTTCCTGCTGCATCCCGGGGACCGGCTCTACGTCATGGGCACGGCCGAGGCCCTGAAAGACGGGGCGGGGCTGTTCCGGGCGGGCAGCGTCTAGGCGTTCCTTGGGAAATACGACCGTATTTCCCAAGGAGAATGACTCGTTATTTCCGGGGCCAGGGCGACCGCTTCGGATCGGCCGGCTAGAGGCAAGCCTGCCTGGCCGCCGCCAGGTCGAAGAGGGCATGGCCCACGGTCTTGAAGACCACGGGGCCGGACGGCTGGGGCGGCCCGTCGAGCACGTCCTCCAGGGCCGTGACCGTGGCCCAGTCCACGCCCGCGCGCAGATAATCCCCGGCCTCCTTCCTGGCCGAAGCCCAATCGTCCACGAAAAGCGAGGCGCGAGAGACGAGCCCGGCCGGCGTCTCGGCCGCTCCGGGCGTGAACGAGCCCACGGCGGACACGAAGACGTCGTCGCGCACGGCGTCGGGGTAAACCGGCTCCCGGCTGGTGGTGGCCGTGACGACGAAGGCGGCGCTCGAAACGGCCATGGCCGCGTCCGTGGCGACCCGGGCCCGTATCCCCTCCCCGGCCAGCTCCCGGGCCAGGACCTCGGCCCGCGACGCCGTGCGCGAGACGATGGTCACGTCCGTGACGCCAAGCCCCTGGGCAAAGGCCTCGGCATGGGCGCGGGCCTGGGCTCCCGCGCCGAAAAGGCACAGCCGGCCCTCCTGGTGCGGCGCGAGAAGCCTCGCGGCCAGCAGGCTCACCGCCGCCGTACGCCGGGCCGTCACGTCCTTGGCGTCGAGCACGGCCAGCTTGCGGCCGGTTGCGGCGTCGAGGACCAGCACCTCGCCCTGGATGACGGGAAGCTCAAGCTCCCGGTTGCCCGGGTGCACCGTGATGTTCTTGACGATGGCCACGTCCTCGTCCGCCGCCGGCATGGACAGGAGCATCCCCCCCGGCACGGGCAGGACCAGCCGTTCCGGCGCGAAGGCCTTTCCGGCCTTCCTGGCCCGCAACACCCCGACGATGGCCTCGGACAGCCCGAGATAATCGAACAACATAGCCTTATCCCCTTTCGGGAGGTCCGGGAGGGGCCGTCGCCCCTCCCGGCCGCCGGAGGCTCCTTCCCTTTTGTCTCCCCCGCGCTACGCCATGCCGTCCTTGTCTTCCTTGTGCCCGCCGAGCCAACTCTGGAGCTGGTCCATGTAGGTGTAGAAGACCGGCGTCAGGTAGAGCGTGACCATCTGCGAGATGACGAGGCCGCCGGCCACCACCAGGCCCAGGGGCTGGCGGGCGTCGCCGCCCGCGCCGATGCCCAGCGCGATGGGCAGGATGCCGGCGATGGCCGCCACCGTGGTCATCATGATCGGCCGGAAACGCACGATGCAGCCCTCGAACACGGCGTCGAAGGGCGTCTTGCCCTCCCGCTCGGCCTCGATGGCGAAGTCGATGACCATGATCGAGTTCTTCTTGACGATGCCGATGAGCATGATGATGCCGATGAAGCCATAGAGGTCGAGCTGGCGGCCGAAGACCAGCAGCGTGATCAGACCGCCGAGCGCCGCCGAGGGCAGGCCCGACAGGATGGTGATCGGATGGATGAAGCTCTCGTAGAGGATGCCGAGAATGAGGTAGATGATCATGATGGCCAGAAACAGCAGGAACGGCACGCTGGCCAGGGACTGCTGGAAGGCCGTGGCCTGGCCCTCGAAGATGTAGCTGATGTTGGAGGGCAGTTCCTTTTTGGCCAGGTCCTGGATGGCGGTCACGGCCTGGCCCAGGGAGTACTTGCCGGCGGTGTTAAACGAGATGGTCACCGAAGTGAGCTGGCCGGTGTGGTTGACCACCAGCGGCCCCACGCCCTCGGACATTTTGACCAGGCCGTTTAAGGGCACCATGATGGGGTTGCCGCTCGAATCGACGCTGCTCGACCTGACGTAGAGCTTGTTGAGCAGGTCCGGCCGGCGCTGGAACTCGGGCTGCACCTCGACGATGACCTTGTAGGTGTCCGTCGAGCCGTAGAGGTTGGTCACCTGGCGGGCGGCGTAGGCGGTCATGAGCGCCGTCTCGATGGAGGAGGCGCTGATGCCCAGGGCCTTGGCCTTGTCGCGGTCGATGTCGATGAAGACCTGCGGGCCGTCGGTCTGCATGTCGGTGTTGACGTCGGTGATCTCCGCGAGCTTGCGCATGTCGCCGGCCAGCTTGCGGGCCACGGGATAGAGCTCGCCGGGATCGGGCGAAAGCAGCGTGAACTGGTAAAGCGCCTTGGTCTGCTTGCCGCCGATCTGGATCGACGGCGGGTTGTACATGAAGGTGAACATGTCGGGCAGTTGGGCCAGCTTGGGCCGCAGCTCGTCGATGATCTGCTGGGCGCTGCGCTTGCGCTTGTCGAAGGGCGCGAGCAGCGGGAACATGGCGGCGTTGTTCATGGAGGTGTTGGGGCCGCCGACGCCGACCACGCCGATGAACTTGAACACGTCCGGGTCGGCCATGAAGATGCGGCCGACCTTGAGCACGCGCTCCTTCATGGTCTCGAAGGAGGCGCTCTGCTCGGCCATGCCGAAGGCGTAGAAGATGCCCGAGTCCGTGGCCGGGATGAATCCCGTGGGGATCACGGTGAACAGCCAGAAGGTCAGCCCCAGGATGCCGATGGACAGCATCATGACGAAGAAGCGCCAGCGCAGGGCGAAGTGCAGGGACTTCTCGTAGCCGCGCTCGATCCATTTGAAGAAGCGGCCGGACTCGGAGATCTTGCCCGAGAGGAACCGGCTGCACAGCATGGGGGTGAGCGAGAGCGTGACGAAGCCCGAGACCAGGATGCACAGGGTGATGGTCACGGCCATCTCGTTGAGCACCCGGCCGAGGATGCCGGCCATGAACATGATGGGGATAAAGACCACGGCCAGGGACAGGGTCATGGAGATGATGGTGAAGCCGATCTGGCGCGCCCCGTCCAGGGAGGCCTGCATGATCTTCTTGCCCATCTCGGTGTGGCGCACGATGTTCTCGATCATGACGATGGCGTCGTCCACGACGAACCCGACGGCCAGGATGATGGCCATGGCCGAGAGGTTGTCTATGGAGAAATGGAAGAACACCATGATGGAGAGCGTGCCGATGAGCGCCGTGGGCAGGGCCAGGCTGGCGATGATGGTGGCCGGCAGGTTTTTGAGGAACAGGTAGACCACGACCACGACCAGCGAAATGGACAGCAGCAGGGTGAACTGCACGTCGTTGATGGCGGCCTTGATGGACACGGAGCGGTCGTAGAGGAATTCCAGGTGCACCGAGGGCGGCAGGGTGGCCTCGATGCCGGGCATCATGGCCCGGATGGCCTGCACGAGCTGGATGGTGTTGGTGCCGGCGGCGCGCTTGACCGCGATGACGATGCCCTGCTGCTGGTCGAAGAACGCGGCGTTCTTGTCGTTGATCGTGGAATCGATGGCCCGGCCCACGTCCTGCAGGCGCACGGGATTGCCGTTGCGGTAGGCGATGATCTGGCGGTTGTAGGCCGTGGCGCTGGTGAGCTGGCCCTGGGCCTTGATGGTGAAGAGCTTGTCCAGGCCGTAGAGGGAGCCCGTGGGCAGCATCACGGTCTCGTTGCTGAAGGCGCTGGCCACCTCGTCCACGCCGATGCCGAGCGAGGCCAGCTTGTCCGGGTTGACCTGGACGCGCGGGGAATAGGTCTGGTCGCCGTAGACCGCCACCTGGGCCACGCCGTTGATCATGGAGATGCGCTGGGCGATGTAGACCTTGGCGTAGTTGGTGACCCGAAAAAGCGGCATGGTGTCGCTGGAGACGCGGATGTAGATGATGGGCATGTCCGCCGGGTTGACCTTCTGGAAGGTCGGCGGCGCGGGCATGGTGCTCGGCAGGCTGCCCTGGGCGGCGTTGATGT
>JAEWCY010000185.1 GCA_023390395.1 Pseudomonadota bacterium
GTGCAGGGCGGAGCCCTGCCGGGCCACGGGCAGCGCCCGTGCGGGTCCGGGCAGAGCCCGGTGGGTCCAGGGCAACGCCCTGGCAGGGCCTGGGACAGCGTCCCAGCGGGTCCGGGTAGCGCCCGGCAAGGAGACGCGCCATGCAGCGAGCGCCGCTTATTGCGTTGTTGACGGATTTCGGTTTGGCCGACCCGTATGTGGGCCAGATGAAGGCGGTGCTGGCCTGCGCCGCGCCTTTGGCGACGCTCCTTGACGTCAGCCATGGCGTGGCCATGGGCGACGTGGCCCAGGCGTCGTTTTTTCTGGCCGCGACGTTGCCGTGGCTGCCGCCGGGGGCGGTGGCGGCGGCGGTGGTCGATCCGGGCGTGGGCACGGCCCGGCGGGTCATAGCGGCGGAGCTGGACGGGCGCTTTGTGCTGGCTCCGGACAACGGGCTTTTGACCTTGGCCTTGGCCCGGGCCGAGACCGTGCGCGCGTTTGACGCCACGCCGCATCTGGCCCCGGCCAGCGCCACGTTTCACGGGCGCGACGTGTTCGCGCCGCTGGCGGCCCGGTTGGCCGCAGGCGACGCCGTCGAGCAGCTTGGGCCGCTGTTGCCTCGGGAGGCGCTGGTCGCGCTGCCGGGGCTTTCGGCCGAGCGGCGGGGCGAGGCGGTGACGGCCCGGGTTTTGTCGATCGATGTTTTCGGCAACGTGGTCACGAGCTGCGACGTGGAGCGGTTCGGGGGCTTCCGCCAGGCCCGGCTGCTCGCGCCCGTGGGGCGTGAGCTGGTCCGGGCGGCGACGTATGGCGAGCTTTCGCCGGGGGCTGTGGGGTTTTTGGCCGGCAGCCAGGGCTATCTGGAACTGGCGGTGCGGGACGGTTCGGCGGCGGCGGTCTTGGGACTGTCGCGAAGCGATTTCCTGGAATTCTGGTTGCCGGAGGGCGGCGCGTGAGCATTTGGCGGCATTATCTGGCGGCTTTGGGATTTCTGACCCGGCTGGGGCCGGCCGTGCGCGACCCGGACATGGCCGCCTGCGTACCGTGTTTTCCGCTGGTGGGCGCGACGCTGGGGCTGGTTTTGGCCGTGCCGCTGGCTCTCGGGCTTTTCGGCGGCCATCCCCTGGCCGGGGCGTTTGCCTACGCCGTGGGCAATCTGGCGCTCACGCGCGGCCTGCATCTCGACGGGTTTGCCGACGTGGCCGACGCCTGGGGCAGCTTCACCCGGGGCGAGCGGTTTTTCGCCATCATGAAGGACAGCCGCATCGGGGCCTTTGGCGGCATGGCCATCGCCGTGGCCCTGGTCGGCCAGACGGCTCTTGGCGCGGAGCTTTTGGGCGCGGGCAAGGTGTGGCTCCTGGCCGCCGCGCCGGTGGCCGGCCGGGCGCTGGCGGTGGCGCTCATGCGCTGCTGCCGGGATCTGGGCCGGCCGGGCCTGGGGTCGCTGTGTCTGCCTGGCGCGACGAACCGGGCCACAGGTTTTTGCGTGGTCTTCGGGCTGGCCGCACTTTGGGCGGCCGGCGGGCTTCGGGCCGCTGCCTGTGGCGCGGCGCTTGGCGGCCTGGTCCTGTGGCGGCTGGCCGCGCTTGCCCGGGAGCAGGGCGGCATCAACGGCGATTTCCTGGGCGCGGCCATTGTGGCCGGGGAACTGTGCGCCCTGGCCGGGGGATTGCTTTAAGGCTGGCCCGTGTCTTGCAAAGTAGGCGGCCAGACTGACAAAATCCCGGCAGGTGCGATGTGGCCAAGCCTTTTCGATTCAACCTTGAGCG
This sequence comes from Pseudomonadota bacterium, assembly GCA_023390395.1. Classification (GTDB taxonomy): domain Bacteria; phylum Desulfobacterota; class Desulfovibrionia; order Desulfovibrionales; family Desulfovibrionaceae; genus Solidesulfovibrio. The sequence continues at coordinate 1,749 of JAEWCY010000185.1, forward strand.
TGTGCTCGACATCCGGGGCCAGCTGGAAGAGCGGGCCAAGATGGAGCTGGGCAAGGCCAACGTAGCCTGCGCGGCCAAGCAACGGGAAATCGACCGTCTCATCAATGAAAAGAACGCCCGCGAGGCGTCCATGTCGCAAAAGGCCGTGGTGATGCCTGACGAGCTGTGGCTCTGGCAGGCCTATCGCAAACGGCTGGTGGCCGACATCCAGACTGGGCAGATCAAGCTGGCCGAGCTGGAAGAGGTCCGGGAACGCTGCCGCCGCACCCTGGTGACGCGCTCCAAGGACAAGAAACTTCTGGAAAAACTCAAATCGAACAAGGCGGAACGCCATGCCCAGCAAGAAAAGCTCGCCGAGCAGAACGAAAACGACGACATGGCGTCCATCCGCTACCAGCCGCCGGTTTACTGACATGGGCGACAAGTTCGTGGCCGCCTGCGAACGGCTGGCCGGCCGCATCGCTCCCCGGGCCACCAAGGTGCTGGGCGTGTTCGTGATGCTGGCCGCGATCAAGCTCGGCATCCTCGTGTTCATGGGCCTGGACCTGCTCCTGCCCGATCCGCCCGCGCCCGTTGCCACGGCTCCCCGCCTGCCCGTCGCGCCCTTGCCCGGCCCCTTGGCCGGTCCGGCCCCGGTCCTGGCCCAGCAAAATCCGCTGCCGCCGGCCACCGCGCCGCAAAATGCCACGCCGCCGGCCCCCACGCCCGGCTCGCCCGACGTCAATGCCCTGCTCAAGCGCCAGGACGAGCTGGACCAGCGCGAACAGTCGCTCAAGACCTTGGAAGCGGAGCTGAACAACCGCATGGCCAAGCTCAAGGACATGGAGACCAGCATCAAATCCATGCTTGAGGAAGCCAAGGGCATGAAGGACCAGAAGCTCAAGCACTTGATCGACGTCTATTCCAACATGAACGCCAAGCAGGCGGCCAAGGTGCTGGAGACCCTGGACAACACCATCGCGGTCAAAATTCTGGCAGGGATGCGCGGACGCCAGGCCGGCGACGTGCTCAACAACATGGAAGCCAAGAAGGCGGCCGGGCTGACCGAAATGCTCACCTCCATGCAGCTGCCGCCCCAGGCCGAGTAGGCATGGCGCGGCTGCGGCTGACCCTGGCCTACGACGGCACGGACTTCGCCGGCTGGCAGATCCAGGCGGCCGGCGGGGGACGCACGGTCCAGGGCTGTCTGGAGGAGGCGCTGGCGACCCTGTGCGGCCAGGCCGTGCGGGTCCACGGGGCCGGGCGCACCGATTCCGGGGTCCACGCCCTGGCCCAGGTGGCCCATGCCGATGTGCCCGACCATCGGGCCGGGCTGCCCTGGGGTAAGGCGCTCACCGCGCTTTTGCCCAAGGACGTGGCCGTGACCGAGGCGCGGCTGGCGGCCCCGGATTTTCACTCCCGCTTCGACGCCACGGGCAAGGAATACCGCTATACGCTGTGGACGCGGCCCGGTTGCGTGCTGCCCTGGCGGCGGCCCTACGTCTGGGACGTGGGACGCCATGGGGCGCTTGACGTGGCGGCCATGGAAGCCTGCGCCGGGCTGTTTGTCGGCGAGCACGATTTCGCCGCCTTCCAGAACGCCGGCACCGACGTCCATTCCACGGTGCGCCGGGTCTGGGACGTGTCGCGTCTGGACGGAACCGGCCCGGACGAGACGGTCTGGCGGTTTCACGGCGAGGGCTTTCTCAAGCAGATGGTGCGCAACCTCATGGGGGCGCTGGTGGCTGTGGGGCGGGGCAAGGCGACGCCCGAGGATGTGGTGGCCTTGCTTGCGGCCGGCGACCGGCGGCGCGCGCCGGGCACGGCCCCGGCCCAGGGCCTTTGCCTGCATGCGGTGGAATACGGCCCGTCGGCGGTCGAGGCCGGCTCGGGCGAGAACCCAGGAGGCGACTGATGGCTTGCGACGCTCTGCGCTACGTTTACATCTTCTATATCCGGGCCTCGGCCGAGGCGGTCTGGGCGATCCTGACCGACGACGCCAAGACGCCGCTGTGGCAGCACTTCAACATGGCCTCGCGCAGCGACTTCCGGCCCGGCGGGGCGGTGGCCTGGCTCATGGGCGAGATGACGGCGGTGGTCGGGACCATCGAGGAATTTTCCCCGCCCGGGCGGCTTGGCATGAGCTTTTCGGCCCAGTGGAGTCCGGACGTGGCAGCGGATAAGCCCTCGCGGGTGACCTGGGACATCGAGCCCCTTGGCGCATCGGCCTGCCGGCTCACCCTGACCCACGACGGCTTCGGCAGCGAAACCGCAACGGCCAAAGTTGTGCCCCAGGGTTGGCCCGAGGCGCTCTCGCGCCTGAAGACGTTGGCCGAGACCGGCGAACCGTTCCTGCTGCCGTCCTGATCGGCCCGGCGTTTTTTCTCGGGTATTTTCTGGGCGCGAGCCGAGTCGTCCCGCGCCAATACGACGCCAAACTCAACGGGCCGCGACGATCCCTCGCCACGGCCCGTTTCATCTGCACCGAATCAACAGGTCCTCCAGCCGCTTAGCCCCCTCCCTAGGTGGGGTTTCCAAAGGGGCTCAGCCCCTTTGGCCGCCGGAGGCATCTTCTCTCTTGTCTCGTCTTCTCAATCCCTTAGCGCGAAGCGCGCAGGCCTTCGCGGAGCTGGACCACGGTCCAGCCGCCTTTTTTGAGGGTTTTGGCGGCCATGGGGCTGGTTTCGCCGGCGATGACGAGTTTCTTGATCTTGGCGCCCTTGGCCGTGGCGGCGTCGCCGAGGATGGCGGCGATGTCGGCCACGCCCGGAGTCCAGGCCAGGTAGTCCAGGGGGAAGGCGGCCAGGATGCCGCCGTTTTGGGTTTCGGCCAGGACGAACTTGCCGGCGGTGATGAAGCTTTTGATGGGGTCGGTGGTGGCGTTGAGGTTGGCGTACAGTTCGGCCATGCGGGTGCGGAAAAAGGCCAGATCGGCGTTGTTGGTGAACAGGGCGAACTTCACGAAGGCCGGCCGGCCGGCCACGTTGGTCATGCGGTCCAGGGCCAGCACGAAGCGGGTCTGCATGATGGGATCGAAGTTGGGGTTGTCCACGAACAGTTCGGCCTGTTCCTGGGAGACGCCCATGGCTTTTAAGCGTTCGCGGTTGGAGGCGAACAGGTCCTCGGGCGGGATGGAGACGTCCACGGCGCTTTGGGGGGTGAGGTTGGCGTTGTTGATAAACGTGAGCGCCGCGCCGCCGGGGATGGCGGCCGAAGCGGCGAAAGAGCCGAAGAAGCCGGCTCCGGCTAAGCGCTTGAGGGACTTTTGGAGCACCGGGTCGTCGGAATAGGGATTGACGCTGAAGGCTTTGGCGTATTCGCGCTTGGCCCGGTTGTAGCCGAGCAATTCGCCCATGGTGCCGTCGTCGCCGGTGGGGCGGTCGCTTTTGGCGCTGGCCGTGGCCCGGGAGAAGGATTTGCCGACGTTGGACAGGCTGTCGGCCGGATGGACGATGAGGTTGAAGGCCCCGGTGACGGCTCCGGCGGCGGACTTGGCCACGGATTTGCCGATTTCGGCCCCGGCGTTGACCTGGTCCATGGCGGCGGCGGCGTTGAGTTCCTGGATGGTGGCGTAGAGCTTGGCCGTGGATTCCACGCGCAGGTCGCCGGATTTGGGCGTATGGATGATATAGGTATTGATGTAGCCGTCGTTGACCACCTTGTCGTCCATGCTGTGGTTGGGACCGACCAGCACGGGGTCGGGGAGCAGGGCGGCGGCGGACAGGGTGGGGGGATTTTCCGTGGCCTCGGCCGGGGCCGGTTTGGTGGCCTTGGCGGCCAGGGGCGAGAGGCAGGTCGTGGCCGCGATGAGGGCGGCGGCGAGCAGGCGGCTATGAAACATGCGGGTCTCCTTGGCGATGGGATGACCGAACATACCCGGGGCCAGGGCATTTGTCATGGTCGGCTTTACAGTTTCCCGGGCCGGTATTAGTTGTCGCGCGGAAGTCAAAGGAGGCTTGCCGTGGAGATCATCAAGGAACCCTCGGCCCTGCGGGAGCTTGCCGGGCAGTGGACGCGCCAGGGGCGCAGCGTCGGCTTCGTGCCCACCATGGGCTATCTGCACGCCGGGCATGAAAGCCTCATGCGTCTGGCCCGGGAGCGGACCGAGACGGTGGTGGCCAGCGTTTTCGTCAACCCCACCCAGTTCGGGCCGGGCGAGGATCTCGACGCCTACCCCCGCGATCTCGACCGCGATGCCGCTGTCGCCAAGGCGGCCGGGGTTGACGTGCTGTTCGCGCCCAGCCCCGAGGCCATGTACGAGCCGGCTGCCGCCACCTGGGTGGAAGTGCCGGCCTTGGCCCGCCATTTGTGCGGCGCGTCGCGGCCGACCCATTTCCGGGGCGTGTGCACGGTGGTGTCCAAGCTCTTTTTGTTGGTGCGCCCGACGCTGGCGGTCTTTGGGCAAAAGGACTGGCAGCAGCTGGCAATCATCCGGCGCATGAACGCGGACCTGGGTTTTGGCGTGGAGATCGTGGGCGGCCCCATCGTGCGCGAAGCCGACGGGCTGGCGCTGTCGTCTCGCAACGTGCGGCTGACGCCGCAGGAGCGGGGGCAAGCCCCGGGCATCAATCAGGGCCTGGCCCTGGCCGAGGCCATGGTCCGGGCCGGCGAGGCCGACGCCGGCCGCATCTTGGACGCGGTGCGGGCGCATTATGTGGCCCATGTGCCGCTGGGGGAGATCGACTATCTGTCCTGCGTCGATCCGGACAGCCTGGAATCGCTGGAAACCATTGACCGACCGGCGCTTTTCGCGACGGCGGTGCGGTTTAGCTCCGTGCGGCTCATCGACAACCGCCTTGCCGCGGATTTGCCGCGTTAACATCATGGTGTCCCGGGTTGCTTTTTTACGTCTCGAAGAGTAGGAAGCCGAATTTCAGTTCCCAACGAAGTACATATTATGCATTGGAGCTGACGTCGCCATGATGAAGGCGGCCGGCTCAAGGAGGATATCCCGTATGATCAACGCCAAGGGCCGGTATCTTTTCAGCTCGGAATCCGTGACCGAGGGCCATCCGGACAAGGTTGCCGACCAGATCTCCGACGGCATTCTCGACGCCATCCTGGCCCAGGATCCCGACGCCCACGTGGCCTGCGAAACCCTGGTCACCACCGGCCTGGCTTTCATCGCCGGCGAGATCACCACCAAGGCCTACGCCGACTTCCCGTCCATCGTGCGCGAGACGGTCAAGGAAATCGGCTACAACAGCTCCACCATGGGCTTTGACTGGGAAACCTGCGCCGTCATCTCCTCGGTGGACAAGCAGTCCGTGGACATCGCCCAGGGCGTGTCGCGCACCAAGCCCGAAGAGCAGGGCGCCGGCGACCAGGGCATGATGTTCGGCTTTGCCTGCGACGAGACCGAGACGCTGATGCCCGCGCCCATCTACTGGGCGCACAAGCTGTCGCGCCGGTTGACCGAGGTGCGCAAGTCCGGGGTGCTTGATTTCCTGCGCCCCGACGGCAAGACCCAGGTGGCCGTGGAATACGTCGACGGCAAGCCCGTGCGCATCGACAACGTGGTCGTTGCCAGCCAGCACGCAGAGAACATCTCCCACGCCGACCTGTGCGACGCGGTGAAAAAGGAAGTCATCTTCCACACCCTGCCCGAGTCGCTGGTGGACAAGAACACCAAAATCTACATCAACACCACCGGCCGGTTCGTCATCGGTGGCCCCATGGGCGACTGCGGCCTGACCGGGCGCAAGATCATCCAGGACACCTACGGCGGCATGGGCAACCATGGCGGCGGCGCGTTCTCGGGGAAGGACCCCTCCAAGGTGGACCGCTCGGGCGCGTACATGGCCCGGTATGTGGCGAAAAACATGGTGGCCAGCGGCGCTTGCAAGCGTTGCGAAGTCCAGATCGCCTACTGCATCGGCGTGGCCGAGCCGCTGTCGGTGCTGGTGACCTCCATGGGTTCCAGCGACATCCCGGACGAGGCCCTGACCAAGGCCGTGCGCGAGGTCTTCGACCTGCGCCCCTACTACATTTCCAAGCGCCTGGACCTTAAGCGGCCCATCTACAAGCCGACGTCCTGCTACGGCCACTTCGGCCGGGAGCAGGCCGGGTTCACTTGGGAAGTGACCGACGCCGCAGCCGACCTGCGCACGGCGCTGAAGATCTAGCGACCATTCCGGCGCGGGCCGTCCTTGGCGGCCCGCGCTTTTGGAGAAGGCGAAATGCTGCGCCGGTTGTCCGAGAGCGTGGAGCGGTACATGGCCGCCCAGGAAGCGTCGGCCCGGCGCAATTTCGTCGAGGTCTGCCGGCGCTGGGCCGAGATCGTGGGGCCGGAGACGGCGGAATTGCTGCGTCCCCTGGGGCATAAGCGGCGAGACCTGTACCTGGGCGCGGACGATCCGGTGGCGCTGCAGGAGATGGTTTTCGCGGCTCCGGAGATTTTATCGCTGGTCAATGCGGCTTTGGGCCACGAAGCCTTTGACAAGGTGCGGTTCGATCTGCTAGGAGGCCGGGTTCCTTTGGATGCGTTGCGGGCGATCCCGCCGCGTTTTTCCACGCCCGCCGAGGTACGGCCCGAAGGGCTGGGCGGGCTTGTAGGGAAGCTTGATCCGAACTCGCCGGTCGGACGCTGTTACGCCAAGTATGTGGCGTACTTCGAATCCGGTCCGGGTTCCGGTTCGGGCGGGCGACGCAAGGCGCGCCGCGCGAAGCGGGGCTAGGCGAACCGACAAGGCGAGATATAATTTTTTTGGAGGCGAACATGAGCGAAGGGTTGCAGCTTGATCTGAAGAAACCCCTGGACAAGATGACGGCCAAGGAACTGCGCGAGCTGGTGCTCAAGCAGATTCCGCAGGTGACCGGCGCTTCTGGCCTGGGCAAGGACGAACTTCTGGTGCAGATCAAGGAAGTTCTGGGCATTGGCGGCGAGGAAGGATCGAAGGTTTCTCCGTACAAGACGAAGATCCTGTCGATGAAGAGCAAGATGCGCTCGCTGCGTACGGCTCGCACCGAGGTTTCTGGCGATGGTTCCCGCAAGCAGAAGGAGATTCTGCGCCGTCAGATCAACAAGCTGAAAAAGCGCACCCGTCGTCTGGCCAAGGCCTAGGGTTCGCCGAGAAAGTTTGAAAAAAGTTCTTGACGGGGAGCTGGGACCGGAGTAAAACACTGCTTCTTGGCTGCTGGGGGATCGTCTAGCGGCAGGACTGTGGACTCTGACTCCACCAACCTAGGTTCGAATCCTAGTCCCCCAGCCAAGAAAAAGAAACGTCCCCATCGTCTAGCCTGGTCCAGGACATCGGCCTTTCACGCCGGTAACAGGGGTTCAAATCCCCTTGGGGACGCCAAGCAAATCCAAGGCGTCAAGCACCCGCGATAGCGGGGTCTTGACGCCTTTTCTTTTTTCTTCCCGCTTTTTCGACATGTCCCTCCAGCCCGTGGCGTGCAGCAGCACAGCCACGGGTTTTTTTGTTGCTGAACCCCACCCCTCGTTATGGCCGTCCCGCAAGGGCGGGACGGCCGGGATTTTGGCCAAGTCGTCCGGCAAGCTCGCAGAGGACTTTCTCGCCTTTGCTTGCTGCGGCCAGGTCCCAGCCGATCTCGGCGCGTCCATCGGCGCGCCATGTGCGGGCGTCAGCTACGCTAACATGGCTCCCCTCGTTCAATCATCCAAAAAGCAAACCATGCAAAGGTCGCTCCGGGATTCCATGATTCCAGAAGGGCCTTCAGGAGGCCGTATGCTGGCCAGCTTGGCGCATACCCGTCGTGACGAGTCGCGAAGCAGCATTGATGAGCACAACGCTTGGATTTTGACCAATGCCAAACCTTACACCAGCACCGTCGAAAGCCTCGCGCGGGAGTGCGGGCAGTCCGTCCAGGGGTTGAAGGCCCACCTGCGAGAGCTGGAGGATAAGAAGCTGATCTCGGTGACCTGGCATCTTGATGGCCGGATCACCTTTGTCCTGCTTCCCTTTGGCCCGGCCGTTTCCCGCCCCAAGAGCCTTCGAAACCCGAGGAAAACCAAGCGCCTTCGCCGCAATCGGAAGCACTAAGATGTCTTGGGATGAGATTATCGTGGCCCTCTCTCTTGGAACCTTCACAAGGCGAAACCACTCTGTACAGGGGTGGTCGGCTGGGCGTGGTGGCCCGGTCCTGACGAGCCAGCCGCTCGATCAACCTTGTCCACGGAGAATTGCCGTTGACGTAAACCAGTAGGCCGAAAAAGGCGAAACCCGTTGGTTGCCGCCAACGGGTTTCAAAGGCAGCCGGTGTTGCCACCGGGCCGCAAAGGCACCGAATGGCAATATCATTACCCTAAAGAGGGAAGCACCGTCAAGGTTGCGCTGCTTTGTTATTGCCTTTTCCGTGCCTTGTTTAAGGTACCGAAATCATGGAAGTTTGCGGAATTATTTTGACAAATGGACTTGTTGTTCCAAGTTTTTTTGAAAACCTCGAAAAGCAAGAGATCTCCTTGGGAGCCAGGTGCACGTATGGCGTGCTGGCTCAGGTTTCAGGGAAGTCGGACCACTGCTGGCCGTCGCAAAAGTATTTGGCGGAACGCCTCGGCGTCAGCATCCGCACAATTCAAAAGTATCTCAAAGAACTGGTTCGGTTGGGCTTTATCGCCATCCTCAGCGGGCACGACGGCGAGACCAATACCTATCGCCTCCTGCCGCATCCTGTGGTCGTGGCCGCCCTGCGCCGCTGCGCCGCAAATGACTCCCCGGCAGTCTTGTCCCCTACGGAAGCCCAGGCCGCTTGCAACGACACCCCCGCAATTATTGCGCAGGAGGGGGGCGCAAAAACTGCGCCCGTATTTAAGAAAGAAGAAAAGAATATCCCCCTTACCCCCCAACGGGGGGAGGAGGGGGCGCGGTCCGCTCGCTCCACTGCCTGGAAGCGGGAGGCGCTCGCGGCCTTTGATCGCGTGTGGGCCGTCTGGCCCGTCCAGGAAGCCCGCAAAGCTGCGCTGCGGTGGTGGATGCGCTTGTGGCGGCTTCGCAGCTTGCCCACCGTCGAAAACATCCTGGCTGCCGTCAGGGCGCACATGACCCAAAATCCCCGGTGGAAACGCGGATTTGTCCCTTTTCTGGTGACCTGGCTCAAGGGTCGTCGCTGGGAAGATGCAGCCCCGGTTCAACCGGTTCTTTCCGAATCGAAAGTCCTCTCCACTCCTGACGAATCAGCCTCGGCCAAGATCGAGTCAAAGGCCGTTGGACTCCAAGGAGGAAGAAGCGAGGCAGCCACCCCGGGTGTCTGTTCGCCTGTCCCTGCTGGAGTTTGGCAGCAGCTCGATGCCGTTTTGGGTGTCTGGCCAGGGGAACTGACCGAAGCTCAGCTTTCCCACGTGCGAGGCACGTGGCGGTATCTGTATTCCCAGGGTCAGTTGCCTGCACAGGAAACTCTTTTGCAAATCGCGCGCGCGGCAACAAACAACTTTAGCAGGTGGATTCATGTCTTCCAGCAAATGCAAAATTCAAAATCCAAAGAAATATGTACGGCGTCGTGGTGTTGCGCGCATTGATGTCATTGCAAACAGAGCGATCATAGAGAAATGGCTTGATGATCAGTTTAATGCTGAAGCGATTTATTATGGGCTAATATCAAATAAGTTGATTGGCGAATCGTATTCATACAGGACTTTTTTGAGAGCTTTGTATGATTTGATCCCTAAATCACGTGCTAATATATCTCGGCCTTCAAAAACACGAGATACTTCAGTGCTTATTGAGGAGTCTTCAGAGAAGACTGAAATAGAATATCCAAGGAACACTGAAGAGGTAATCTTTCCTAAAAAAGAAATACAAGGCCCAAGAAATGTTGTCGTGAAGACCAATGTGCAAACATTTGCAATTCCGTCAAACAATATAACAGGGGATGATGACTAGATGGCCACAGACGTCAGGACGGGAAAAAGCTCTCGGGACAAGGGTGAGGTTGAGATTGCCCTCGTGGACGGGATGCCTGTCGTTTCCAGCCTGAAGGTGGCCGAACATTTCCGCAAACGGCATGACGATGTTTTGAAGGCGATCAGGAATATTTCTGGGGGGTTGCCTGAAGATTTTTGTGCCCGCAATTTTGCGGAGACATCCGTTGAGGTCGCCCAACCTAATGGTGGGGTCCGGACCCTGCCTGCTTTTGACCTGACTCGTGATGCCTTTGCGCTCGTCATCATGGGGTTTACTGGCTCCAAAGCATTGGCCTGGAAAATTCGTTATATCGAAGCGTTTAACGCCATGGAAAAGAAGATTCTGCATCAATTAAAAAGCAATACTCAACAAGAATTAGATGCAGCTAACGAAGAGAATAAGCAACAGTTTCAATTCAAGCAATGGGAGTCGATTGATGGTGAAAAGCTTAAGGCATTATTGGATGGCTAAATTACTGGTGTAAAATTGACAATCTAGAATTTGATGAAGCTGTAAAGCAACTATGCACAGTTCTTCAAGTCAATAATTTGCAGGAAATACAAGAAGAAGACACAGTGTATATTTATAATTTTATTTGGTGCTCATTGTTCAAAATAAGAAATAAATCTGGTGTTGAGTTAACTAAACAACAGCAGGCTGCGTTTAATGGAATTTTATTATTCTGGGAAAAGTGCATAGGTGAAAGCAGTGAAAACATTATATCATTCATATGCACAAAGTGTAATATTAAGTCATTTAGTGAAATAAAGCAGCATTCTCTTGATAAAGCTCTTAATGCGGCACTGCTTGGCATATTCCGTCATGTTTTTTGTAATTTGAGTGACAAGGTTTATAAGATTTAGTTTTCTCTAGGAGGCTTTTCAATGGCGACAATTCATTTTGTTTTGCAAGGAAAAGGCGGTGTTGGGAAATCATTCATCGCCAGCCTGCTCGTGCAGTATCTCAAACTGAAGGGTTGCGCGGTCGATGCCATCGACACCGATCCCGTCAACAACACGCTTGCCGGCTACAAAGAATTCGATGTCAGCATCTTGCCCATCTTGCGAGAGAACAACGTTGATCCGCGCATGTTCGACAGCTTGATGGAAACCGCCCTGGGGCTGCCTGAGGACGCCCATCTCGTCATCGACAACGGCGCATCGAGCTTCATTCCCCTTTGCTCCTACCTCCTCGAAAACGAGGCGATCAATCTGCTTCAGGCAGAGGGGCACACCGTCATGTTGCATTCCGTGGTGACCGGTGGCCAAGGGATCATGGACACGGTCAACGGCCTGGCTGCTCTGGCCAAATACTTCCCCGAGGCCCACTTGGCTGTCTGGCTCAATCCCAAGGATGGCGAGATCGCCCTGGATGGCCTGACCTTCTACGACTTCAAAGTGTTCAAGGAGTACGGCAACAGCTTCCATTCGGTGATCGAGCTGCCTCATCGAAATACGGCGACCTTCGGCAAAGACCTCTCCGACCACTTGGCCCGGCGTCTGTCCTTCGACGCAGCCATTAATTCCTCGCAGCCCATCATGGTCCGGCGTCGGCTCAGCAAATACTGGGATGACGTGGTGGCCATCATGGACCGGGCAAACCTCCTCCTGGGGGTGGCGGCGTAATGGCTCCCGAATCAGAAGCCCACGATGAGGCCCCGGGCCAGGCAATGCCGGAGGGCATCGGCCTGAGCTTCGACCAGGTGCGGACCTTGCTGATCCAGGCGCACAAAACCACCATGAGCGATGACGACCCCATGCTCATGCTGGTGACCATCAACAACGCTTTTTTAGGCGAATACGACAAGCTGCTCGACCGTCACAACGAGGCCCTGACCACCTTCCTCGTGGATCAAGCGCATGAATACCTGGAAGTGGCTCGGGTGGCAGCGGAGGCCGCTTCTGGAGTCGGCGTCATTCAGGAGGCCTGCCGCAAGCATTTGGCGGCGGTGAATGTGTGCCAGGGGAACATGAAGTGGCTGGCGGCGATCACGGCCATCTCGGCGCTGCTCAATGTGGCGGTGTTCGTCTTGGGGAGCTTGCGTTGAACCTCGTCATATTCTTCCTGGCACTCAAGCTGGCCATTGTCGTCTATGGCTCCATCTATGGCTTCAGACTCATCTTCCAAGGCAGCTTGGTGTTTTTGCTCAACAAGTTTCGCACAAAACGACCGTACAGCGAGATCGATCCTAAAATTGCACCACTCGTAGGCAAGATGAATGCCACAGGCGTCATAAGTACCATCGCCTCATGCCAGGGGAATTTTTGCACAGGAAGTCCGTATGTGTATTTTTTAGCTCCTGTGGAAATTGCTGCGGCTATCGAGAAGCGACTTAGAGAAGCTTCCATGCACATGGAATCATGGAAGTCAACTGGATGGAACGTTGAAGGCCGTTTTGACGGTGAATATAAGTTGGCATTTGCAATACGTTCTCCAGAGCATGATGGTAATTATCGGAAGCTTTGGTGGTCAATATGGCACTACGGAGTAATGCGGAGAAGACTTTATGTTGAGCTACTTGCGTTGGCTGATGTGGTCGAAGAAGCTATATTGTTGCAACTAAAAGATATGAGGCAGTAATGGATTTGCACAAGTCGATTCAGATCATTGAGAAGGCGCTTGAGCGTGCTCCGGGTTGCACTGTGGGCTTGCTTGGTCAAAAGCGCGTTTTCGGCGTCCAGAAAGGCCCATCTGGAGGGCCTGAGATTCTTGCTGCACTGTGTCTCGACTATGACTTTTTTTCGTTCTTCTACGGACATATCCTTCAGCATCCTCAAAATGCCAATAAATATGTCGCTCTTCTCATAAGTACTAAAAATTTTATCAATGCCGGCGATCACGATGCACTATTCAAGCTGTTTCACTATCGCACAAGAGAATGTCGTGATTCCCAAGTGTGCACTGTGCAGAATGAAAATGATGCGTACGCAGAGGCAGACACGCTTGAATCTGCCGTCGTCGCTTTAGAACACATGATAGTCAATTTTAGCATAGAAAAAAGATCGGATTTCGATGAGTCACCTATGGAATTTCGAGTTCTTGAAGCTTGTGGGTTCAAATTTGATGATTTTGAACAAGATGACGTAGACGATCAAGATCTTCTTTCCAGGCACAGGGAATCAAACGGAACAGAAGGTCAGCAGTAATCCATGACGTGTCCTCAGACTTTTCTTTAAACACATCACGAGAAACAAGACATGGGTTATCACTTGCTTGCACAATCTTCCCATTGCTTGAAAAGACTTTGCAAAGTTTGCAATTTTGCGGGTTTTTCCACAATGCAGAAATATTCGTTCCGTTTGGTTTTTGAAAAAAGAAATGAAAATCATATTGATGCTTACTGTTTCTTGGCGTTGTCGAAAAATTTTCCAATGTCAAAAGAATGTATGGAATGGACCAGAATTGAATACCAGCATAGGCCCAAATACGCTTTTGTTCAGCACGAAGAAGCATCGAACGGAATTTATTCGTTGGTAAATTTCCATTTCTGCAAAGATTTAGACAGAATCTGTAGGATCGCGCCAAGAAGTCTGGCTCAAAAAAATGTTCACGAATCTTATGACCCTGCACATCATCGAAACTATCAGGAGATAATCCTCGAAAGCGTTGGTTCCGATTGGCTAGAATGCAGTCATCTAGCGGATCAGCATCCGGTGAAAGATTGCGGTGGTCAAAACGCCGTACTGTTTCAGGGTTCGACGTATGTGCTCCATATACGTCAACAGGCTCATGACAAGCATCACAATAAGGAAGAATTCCCTTCTTTTTGTATTCGGGAGAGGCGCGACGGAGAAACTCTTCTACGTCAACAAGATCGCCATGAATACTTCCGTATCGAGCTTTTTCCATACAACTCCTCCGCTCGGTCACAAATTTGGCCAGATTTAGCCTCTGGATACGTGAAAGAGCCCGACAGCTTAAGCTCTCAGGTTCATATTTCGCCATGCCCACCTGAAATCCAAAGGGAGAATAGCTGGATGCATCGAAAACTCAAAGGCCAAACCAAGTCTCTGCCGCGAAAGGGTACTCTGCAATGAGCGATCCCCGCCTGATCCGCAGCCTGGAGCAAGCCCTGGGCAGCATGGTTCTGGGCGCTCTCCAGGCTCCCGACGTCCTGGAGATCATGCTTAACCCGTGCGGGCTCCTGTGGCTGGAACGCTTTGGAGAGCCGATGCGCCACGTGGGCAACCTCTCGCCCGAACAGGGTCGCCAGGTTGTCTCCCTTGTCGCCTCCTCCCTCGGGACAACCATCACCCGGGAGCAGCCCGTGGTAGAGGGCGAGTTTCCTATCGACGGAAGCCGCTTTGAAGGGACCGACTTCCCGATCGTCCCCGGGCCATCGTTTACGATCCGCAAAAAGCCCAGCACGATTTTCACCCTCGAAAACTATGTCGAAAAGGGCATCCTCCCTCCGAGCCTCCTGCCTTTTTTACATCAGGCGATCCTGCGCAAGTGCAACATCCTTGTGGTTGGCGGGACTGGCTCCGGGAAAACTACTCTCGTCAATGCCATGATCGAGGCGCTCTCTCGCCTGTGCCCTGATGACCGAATTGTTGCCATGGAGGATACCTGCGAACTCCAGGTGTCCAGCCCAAACCGGGTGATGTTCCGGACCTGTGACACCATGGACATGCAGCGCCTGACCAAGATCACCATGCGCTACCGGCCAGACCGAATCCTCGTTGGCGAGGTCCGCGACGGCGCTGCGCTCGATCTCCTCAAAGCCTGGAACACCGGCCACCCTGGCGGCATCGCCACGCTGCACGCCGACAGCGCCTTAGACGCCCTCGGCCGCCTGGAAGACCTGGTCGCCGAACGCCTGACCGCTCCGATGCACCGGCTGATCAGCCGAGCCATCAACGTGATCGTCTTCATTCGCAAGACTCCCGAGGGTCGGCAAATCTCAGAAGTCGCTTTCGTTCATGGTTATGACTCTTCAAGCCATACATATAATCTTGAATACGTCTTCAAGAGCAATATGAGCTTGGATCGAGGTAAGTGGTATCAAGAATATATCAAAGGAGATTGCGATGCGTAAGAAGGATGTTTGTTTCGTTTTGGCTGCGGCTTTTGTTTTGATGACCTGTTCGGATGCCCTGGCTTCCGGCGGCATTTCCGAATTCTCGTCGCCTCTGGAAAAAGTGGTGCAAACGATCACCGGTTCCGCCGGAAAGTGGATTTCCATTACCGCCATGGCTATCTGTGGCGCGGTTTACATTTTCAACAAGGAGGACATCTCCGGCGGCTTTAAGCTTCTTCTGTCCGTTGTTTTCGGCATTTCTTTCATAGCCTTCGCAACGAACATCGTTGAATCCGTTTTCTCCTTCAGCGGCGCGATAATCTAACATGAGAACGCTCCCTATCCATCAGTCTTTGCACCGACACAATCTCGTGATGGGTGCTGAACGGGAAATCGCACTATGCATCTGCCTGTTTGCCATGCTTGTCGGCGTAGGTGGCATGACCTGGATTTCAGGACTTGCGGCGGTGCTGTTTTATGGAGGGGGGCTTCTTGTCGCCAGGAGGATGGCCAAGGCTGACCCGATCATGAGCAAGGTCTGGATGCGCCATATCAAACAACAGCTCTACTACCCTGCCAAAGCCAGCATTTGGAGGAGAAACTGATGCTCAATCTGCGCAAGTTCCGCTCCCGCGCACGTGGCGTCTCGGACCTGCTGCCCTATGCGGCCCTCATTGCCCCGGGCATCGTGCTTTGCAAAGACGGGACGTTTCTGGCGGGATTTGTCGCGCATGGACAGGACACAGCGTCCAGTACCGCCGACGAGCTGGCCTTCGTTTCCGCGCAGTTCAACAACGCGGTGAAACTCCTGGGCTCCGGCTGGATGCTGCATGTGGATGCGGTGCGCAGCATCCATCATGCCTACTCCCGGCCAGAGGACAGCCACTTTCCCGACCCCGTCTCGCAGCTCATTGATGACGAGCGCCGTGATTTTTTCAGCGGCGGCGTCTGCTATCGAACAAAGACCGTCGTCATCCTGAGCTTCAAGCCGAACTTCGGCGCTGAAAAGATGACTGCCGCCGCCAAGACCGGCGGCGGCAGCTCCACCGCTTTGGAACGCAGCCTGGAGCTTTTTCAAAACACGCTGCTGGAGTTCGAGGATGCCCTTTCGGCGGTCCTGCACCTTAAACGGCTCGCGGACTATGCCGAGGCGGACGAAAGCGGCTCCTCGGCGCTCTACAGCGAGCTGCTGTCTCATCTCCAGCTGTGCCTGACGGGCATCGAGCAGCCCGTCCAGATTCCGGATACGCCCATGTACCTGGACGCTCTTCTGGGCAGTGAGGAGCTGATCGGCGGTTTGACGCCCCGGATCGGCGACCAGCACATCGCGGTCATCAGTATTGACGGCCTGCCCCAGGAGAGCTGGCCGGCCATGCTTTCGGTCCTGGACGGCTTGCAGCTCCAGTATCGGTTTTCTTCCCGGTTCATCTGCCTGGATCAGTTGGACGCTCAAAAAGAGATCACATCGTACAGGAAGGGGTGGGAGCAAAACGTTTTTCGGTTCATCGACAAATACTTCAACTTGCCCAATGCGCGCCCGAACATGGACGCGTCAAATATGGTCAATGACGCTGGCGATGCGCTCATGGAGGTCCAGGGTGGTTATGTCGGGGCCGGCTTTTTGAGCGCCTGCATTGTGCTGCTCCATGAGGACCAGGTCACCCTACAGGACTGGGCTCGCGAACTCCGTCGGGCGATCCTGACGCTTGGCTTTGGCTGCCGGATCGAAACCATCAACGCCTTGGACGCCTGGCTGGGAACGCACCCCGGCAACTGGTTCGCCAATCTCCGTAGGCCCCTCATTAACACCCTCAACCTGGCTGATCTGCTTCCCCTCTCCAGCATCTGGGCGGGCGAACGGAATTGCCCCTGTCCGTTTTATCCGGCTGAGTCTCCGGCCCTCATGGTGTGCACGACCGACGGTTCCACCCCGTTTTGGTTCAACCTGCACGTGAGAGACGTCGGGCACACGCTGATCTTCGGTCCCATCGGCGCAGGCAAATCAACGCTTCTCGCGCTGATCGCGGCACAGTTCCGCCGGTATGACCAGGCCCAGGTTTTCGCCTTTGATAAGGGCATGTCTATGTTCGCCCTCTGCGAAGCCGTGGGAGGCACCCACTACGATGTCGGCGGCAGTGACGCGCTGTCGTTTGCCCCATTGCAGCGCATAGACGATCCCGCCGAACTGGCCTGGGCCGAAGAGTGGGTGGGCACTCTCCTGGAGCTCCAGGGAACCCCGGTCACTCCTCGGGATCGCAATGAAATCCACAAGGCCATGAGCCTGCTGTGCACCAGCCCGGTCGAGATGCGCAGCCTCACCGATTTCGTGAACCTGCTCCAGGATCAACGCCTGAAGGAGGGGCTCCAGCACTACACCCGGGCCGGAGCCATGGGCTACCTGCTCGATGCCGAGACCGATCAGCTTGGCCTTTCGCCCTTCATGGTTTTCGAGATCGAGGATCTCATGAATCTGGGCGACAAGAACCTGATCCCTGTGCTGCTCTACCTCTTCCACCGGATTGAGAAAGCCCTCACCGGGCAGCCAGTCCTGTTGGTCCTGGATGAGGCCTGGCTCATGCTCGGGCATCCCGTCTTCCGCGCCAAAATCCGCGAATGGCTCAAGGTCTTACGAAAGGCCAATTGCGCCGTGGTGATGGCCACGCAAAGTCTTTCCGACGCCAAAAACTCCGGGATACTGGATGTGTTGGTGGAATCCTGCCAGACAAAGGTCTTTTTGCCGAACATCACGGCACGCCAGGAAGTGCAGTCTGAATTGTACCAGCAGATGGGTCTGAACAACAAGCAGATAGAAATCATCGCTTCGGCTACGCCAAAGCGTGATTACTACGTTGTTACGCCATACGGAAGAAGACTAATACAATTAGCCTTGCAAAAAGCAGAACTCGCTTTTGTAGGTATTAGCGACAAGGAAAACATCTCAAGAATAAAAGAGCTCAAGAGAGAATACGGCGCCGATTGGCCTCAGGTATGGGTTGCAGAGCAAAGCCAAAGACGTGCCGCATAAGGAGCCTATTGTGAAAATTTCGTCTTTATCCAGCTCGTTTATCTGTTCTTTTTTGACGGTGTTCGTTTTTTCAAGTTCGTCAAACGCTCAGTATGTTGTGCATTGCACAAATTGTAGCGATACTTTTACACAGTCGCTTGAGCGAGTGACCAATCTTGAAAAACTGCAACAAGTATACAAGCAAGTCACAGAGGCGATCAAGCAAACTGAGCAACAAATTGAGCTTGTGCAAAAGAATATAGATCAGTTGGAAAACATGGTCAAAAACACAGTTAGTCTCCCAGATAAAATCAGGACGAAGATACTTGGGACATTTCAAAAACTGTCGTCGCTGTCGCAATCATTGAACCTGCAAAGAGGTGACGCCTCTGCGCTGAGCCAGATTTTTAGCAGCACGTATGCTGGCACAGGCACCATTCGGGACCTGGCCAAGTCCACCAGGGAGACGATGGAATCGGCTGCCGGCACTTTCGATGAGATGCGCAAAAAGTGGTCCGATGAAGTGGATCGCTCGCAGCAGGCGGCTTTTCAAGAGTCGGGAATGCAAATCCAGGACCTCGAACAAAAGGCCACTGAACTGGAGAGCCAGCTCAATGACCTTTTGACGACGCCAGACGGACAAATGAAGGCGCTTGAGGCCGGAAATCAACTTGCGTCGATGCAACTCCAGGAAGCGCAAAAGCTTCGTTCTCTTCTCTCTATTTCTGTTCAGGCCAGCGTCCAGAAAACCATGAAGGACGAGAAGAATCAACAGATAGAAGA
The DNA here is from genome assembly GCA_023390395.1 of Pseudomonadota bacterium. Taxonomy (GTDB): domain Bacteria; phylum Desulfobacterota; class Desulfovibrionia; order Desulfovibrionales; family Desulfovibrionaceae; genus Solidesulfovibrio. The sequence goes on from JAEWCY010000185.1 coordinate 20,398, forward strand.
GGAGGCCTGGAAAGGCTCGTTGTCGACTGATAAAATAAAGAGTTTCAACTCCACCACTGATTATTAAAAAGGAGTGCTCGCTTTAAAGTTTTTAAGCTTGTCAGTCTTGGAGAATTCTTCTTCGGCTTTCTTGCGAGCGGCCTGTTCATCAGCTTCGCGTTTAAGTTTCTCGATTTCGAGTTGAGTGCGTTCTTTGTCGAGTTTGGTTTGTTCAGATTCACAGCCATAGAGGGCGACAGAACCGAGTGCCAACATGATGACAAGGATTACCATGAGTACGCGTTTCATTCAAATAGCCTCCCTGACGATTTTTTGTTTGCTTGTTGCCTTTGCGTCTGACGCATTAGCCCAGTCTGGAGTGTCTCCTGACACGGTAGGGAAGATAACGTCTGCATTTGTTGAGAAGTCTAACGCCTGGGGTAATGCATTACAGAAGTACGCTATTGGCGTATTCAAGCTCTGTGCAACATTAACAATAGCAATGTTTGGTGTCAAGGCTGTTCTTAACAGGCACCAACTCGGAGAAGTTCTTGGTCAGTTTGTTATGACTCTAGTGTTTTGCGGGTTTATATTTGCTGTAATTAATTACTATCAAGAATGGGCGGGGAATATAATTACTGGTTTGAGAAGTATAGCAGGAGAACTCGGGCCAAGTAATATCCAGGTGGATAAGCCCCTTGAGGTAGGGTGTAAAATAGCAACTACAATCTATGAAAAAATTAAAATTATGGACCCCATCAAGTCCCTCGGTTTTATAATTGCTGCCCTAGTTGTAATGATCGCCTTTGCTCTTATGACCGCTCAAATAGTTCTGATAAAGTGCGAGGCCGCAATTGTAATGAATGCAGCCATGATTTTGCTTGGTCTAGGTGGAGCGAGCTTCCTTAAAGAATACGCAATAAATGTCATGCGATATGTTCTTTCGGTGGCGTTTAAGCTTTTTGTTATGCAGTTGGTCCTTGGGATCGGTATGCAATTCATTCAAGATATGTCCGTAGCTGAAGCAAAGTTTGAGGATATTATTGTCATTATTGGCGTATCAGTTGTGCTGTTTGCTTTGGTGAAAAGCCTACCCGACGCCATTGCCGGTGTCATTAATGGTTCCAACGTGAGTAGCGGGTCAGCCCTAAGCCAAGCTGGAGCGGCATTAGCCGGCGGCGCGGCTGCCGCTGTGGGCGGAGCCATTGGCGGAGCTGCTGGTACGTGGGGAGCGAGCCAGGCGGTGAAAAAAGCTGCGCAAACCGCCGGCATGTCGGGAGCCTCGGGCGCATTCGGTAAAGCTGGCGCGTTCAAAGATGCTCTCTGGGGGTCGCATATGGACGCCCGTTTCGACCGGAGGCGCGCGGGGCACTTCACTTCCATGAACGCCAACGCAGGCAGGCGACTCAAGGAAATGAAGATGAACAAGATGAGCAGTGACCCCAGTAAAGATAAAGGGGAAGAATGATGATAAAAGCTGAAAACTATCACCTGTATGAAATAGACCGTGGTCATTTGGTGTCATGTTCTTTTTGCTGTGCAAAAAGAACAGAGAACTATCTTGGTTGTACGCGAACAAAATTGCCAGGAAAGTTAACATGCCGTTTGCATTCATTTCTTGAAAAAAAGGCTCAAGAGGAATTGGCCATAATAGCGATTGAAGTAATTGAAAAGTATGTCACGTTGTCAGGTTTCGAGTCACTGTATTGTGGCGTGCATTTTAAGAGATCATTTATGAGTCAATTAACTAAAACAAAAATCTCTTTTCAAAGGTATCATAGGTTGATGCTTCACGTTGAAAGTATTGGCCGGCAATTTGTCAGCAGAGATGAAGACGCAAAGAGGACTGCTGCCAGTGTTGGCCCCGACACCGGCAGCTCCAATAATGAGGGAGACGACGCATGAGCCTGCGTCAGTCCTCAAGTTGCTCCACCTTGACCCCCAAGGCCGCCGCGATCTTGGCCAGGGTGGCCCGGCGGGGTTTAGCGCCAAAGGCCTCCATTTGGGCAAAGGATGCCCGCGTGACGCCAATTTTGGCCGCCATCTGTTCTTGCGTCATGCCCAGGTGTTCACGCCATGCCCGGACCAGGCTCTTCTCCTCCATCAGCGCGATCTCCGCGACTTCCACGGGGATGTTGGCGCGCTTTTCCTTCTGGCCAGTCAGCTCCTGGTACTCCTCGTACGGCACAATGACGAACAGGGGTTGTCCGCCGTGCTCGATCACCTGGTGCTTAGTAGGTGTGCTCATTGCGTCGCTTGACCTCCGTAATCTCGATGTAGTTGCCGTCCACGGTGAAAAAGGCCCGGTAATCGCCGATTCTCAGCCGGTAGCCGTCAAGCTGCGTGAGGTGCTTCACGTTACGGCAGTTCGGCCAGTGCGCGAGTTCCTTGAAGGCTTTCAGGATGGCGGCTCGGTCGGACTTGGGGAAGTTCCGCATTTGCTTGAAGGCCTTTGGGGTGATTTCGACCGTGTTCATAAGCCAAATGTAAACAAAGGATGGTTTAATGTCAAGTAAAAACCATCAATATTTTGCAAGACGAGATGGCTTTCAGATGAAAGAGTGAAAGCAAGAAAACACGAAAAACCGCAAGGGAGAATAGCCGAATGCAGCATAAACCGAAATCCAGAAGCGATGCCCCCAGTAGGGGCGTCAGTGCTGGAGAACCTTATGTTTCCGGGCGCGAAGAGTGGCTTGAGCGCTACGGTAGCTACATCCAGCGGGCTCGCCAATGGCGCATGACTGCTTTCGGTTGCCTTGTTGTCGCGGCCGTGGCCGTCGCCGGCAATGTCATCCAGGCCAGCCAACACAAAGTGGTCCCCTACATCGTCGAGGTCGACAAGTTGGGCCGAATCGCGGCCGTGGAACGTGCCTCGGACGCATCGGTCACCCCGACACGAGTGATCCAGGCAACGCTATCCGACTTTGTCATCAACTGGCGCAGCGTGACCGCTGATCTCGATTTGCAAAAAAGAATGCTTGAACGCCTCTCTTTCGTAGCTACTGGAGCTGCGAAAGGACAAATGCGGCAATGGTACGAAACAAACAATCCTTATGAGCGTGCCAAGGATAAGTTGGTTCAAGTCTATATCAAAAGCGTTCCTTCTCAAGTGAGTACGGATTCATGGCGCGTTGAATGGGATGAAATAACACGAAATCATTCTGGTGTACAAATTGCGAGTGAAACATACCAAGCGACCTTGACTATACAAATACAGCCGCCTTCGTCTGATGCCCAAATTATTCGTAACCCTGGCGGCGTCTACGTGACGGCCATGTCCAGCTCCACAGTCATGGAGCCTGCCCCTTCAACCTCCAGGAAGTAGGATGCTGCAATGAGAAAAATGATGTACACGGTGCTGATTTTCACCGTGCTCCTCGGCTCGCAGGCCAGCGCTGAGGAAAAACCCAAGGGATGGATTCCTGAAGACTACAAAATGGAGGGGATGGGCACAAAAGGCGAGAAGAGTTCGAAACCAAATATTTCCTTGCCTCCTTTGGAGTATGTCAGTCCCAATATCCCTCTGAGCCCTAGGGACCGGAAGGCCGTCCAATTGGCCAAGGACTGGGAAGGTGCGGCCCCGGCTCCGATACAGGCTAATGGGAAGGTCATGTACACCTTTGGCGCATCCTCGCCCACGGTGATCGGCGCACCGCTCCAGATTTGTGATGTGGAACTCCAGCCGGGTGAGTCCGTCAATGAAGTGATCGTTGGCGACTCAGCTCGCTGGATGCTGGAGATCGCCAAATCCGGCAACACGGCGCACATCCTCATCAAGCCCGTGGACGCAGGACTCTCCACCAGCGCGGTGATCACCACGGATCGTCGCGCCTATCACCTCACTTTAAAAAGCCAGCAAACAGGGCATACCCCGCAGGTAGCCTTTCTCTACCCCGGCGACAGCACCGCCCGACTTCGCGAAAAGGAGGCCCAGAACGCCAAGGAAAAGGAATTCAAAACGGCTGAGGTTGATGGACAGACCAAGGACTTGAGTCAATTGAACTTTGGCTACGACATCAGCGGCGATGCCCCATGGAAACCGCTGCAAGTGTTCGACGACGGCCGCCAGATGTTCATCAAGCTGCCACCAGGCGTCCAATCCGGTGACGCTCCGGTGGTCCTTGTCCGCAACGGCGGTCAGGACACCCTGGCCAACTTCCGAATGAAGAACCTGACTCTGCTGGTGGACGGGGTATTTCCCGAGGCGAAGCTCATTTCCGGAGTGGGCAGCAAACAGCAGCGCATCACCATCCGCAAGGCGAAGTGAGGTTGGCGATGCGAGGCACTTTCCTTCTTCTTATTGTCCTGATTCTCCTCGTGCTTCCCGGCTGTGCTGCCATGCGCGGTTCTCGCGCCGATACCGACGGCATGACGGCTTACGATGGCGTGAGCGTCGATTACCCCGGTGATGCCCAGGCCCTGGCAGCCTCGGCCGCTGAGGAGATGGCCCACCGCTATCCGCCGGCCCGAACGACCATCTCGTTGGTCAAAACGGAATCCACCTTCGGCCAAGACCTGGAAACCGCCTTACGGGGGCAGGGTTTTCCCATTGCCGCCCCAGGGGCTTCCGGCGTGCGTGTCGCGTACACCCTGGATGTCATCCGAGAAGAGACGCCTCCCACCTGCTATTTGCGGGTCCAGACTTCTGATGGCGTTGCCTTCGGGACTTTGCACGCTTTGACTGGCGAACCCCGGCAGACCAAGGGAGGAAATTCTCTCCCCGAAAGCGCTCTTTCGAACTCGGCTTCGGCTCCAGAGTCCCATCCGTTAATCGATCTGCCCCCTGCGGTTGCGACAACTCCTCGGCCGACACCGGTAATGCCATCCAAGCTGGAACGTAAGGGAGCGGCTTCTCGCGAGCGCAACGGCATTTCAGTGCGTGTCACAAGCTCAGCGGCCAAGATCGCCAAGCGCAACCGGATTTCCGTGGAGAAGTTCTGCCGCCTTAACAACGTGGCTCCAGACGCGATCATTCCCGCCGGACGGCGTGTGCTGCTCCATGAGCCCCATGAGTCTTGGGCCGGGATCATGCCGTTGCCGGAGGCGGCCCGGGCCGATTCCTCTTCTGAAGTTCGCCGGACAAAGTTCACGCCGAGCCAGACGACGACGGACACGCCGAGGCCGGCGACGATTCTGCCGGCGGTTGCGATCAAGCAGCCAGAGGCTGCTTCCACCCCTGCAAAGACCTCCTTCAAAGTCCCTGCGGATTCCTTGCCTGCTGCGGCGGCTGTGACGCCTCAGCAGCCGACTCCACTCCCTGGACCGGCCCCTCTTTCGCCCCCAGCACCATCCGTCCCTGATCGCACAACGACTCAAGTCACGGAACCGCAGGCCTCAGGTCCGGTATTGGCAGCGCCTGCGGCGCAAACGCCAGCGAGCCCACCACCATCGCCGCCGACTCCTCCCGCGCCCAGTTGGAACGTCTCCCCTGGGAGCCTCCATTCCCAGCTCGGACACTGGGCCATGCGCGCTCATTATCAGCTGATCTGGAAAGCTCAGCATGACTTCGACTTAGAGGCCCGGGCCGACTTCGAAGGGGATTTCGAGACAGCCATTAAACAGCTTTTCGCGGGCCTGCACCGTAGTGGCCATGCCCTGCGGGTAACGCTCTACCGGGGCAACAATGTCCTCGAAGTTGCGGAGGATTAGGATGACCTCAGACTTTAAGGATTACCGTGAATACGGAGTAGATATTCCCGTTTATGGGCAAGATGATACTGGGCCATTTAATAAGGAAGAGGCCGATCTTCTTAAAGACTACTTGGGGTGCCTGCTTCGTGGGATGGAAGCACTGGAACGAGATAAAGAAGATATCTCAATTTTAAAAGGAGCATTGAACTTGATACGTGATCTTGAATCTATGGTTTGCAGCTATGAATATGATTGTTTCAGCAGACGAAGAATCAGGGCTCGTTCCATGAAGCGCAGGCGGTGCCACGCGATGCAAGTTGATGTCTGTCGTGGCAACAATGTCATTGAAGCTGCCAAATATTAGCATGTCCACATTAACATTAAAGATGTTGTTTAACTGTTGTTCATCCATTTCGCCTTTCCTTCTGGTTGAGGGTGACAGTTTGGTCGTTGGGAATCCCTCCGTACCGGGGGGAGGGGCGGAAATCAACGAGGTCAGGCGGCATGGCGACAATGAGGAGGAATTATGACGCCAAAGGCAACAATCATTATGGCGCTGTTCGTTCTGGCGTTCATCGCCAGCGGCTGCGCCAAAATGAACCCGCAAATGGACCCCATCGAACGCCAAGGGGAAAAGTTCCGCGAGCAAAGCCGGTCGCGCACCGTGGAAGTGGTGGAGACCCCTTATCTGGGCGCGAAAATTTCTCCTCTCCGTTCCTCAACCAATCCGATCTTAAGCAAGCCGGTGATGCTGCGGCGCAAGGGCACCCTGGCCAGCATTGCGTCGGCCATAAGCGAGCTGTCGTCGCTACCGGTTCAGGTCGCTGCGGATGAGGACGCGAAGAAAGCAGTGCAGCCCGAGGCTGGGCATGCCCCAGCCGCTCCCCAGGTTGCCGCTCCTTCCACGCCGGTTGGCGAACAGGGTGTGAATATGGACCTGGAAGCTTTGTTGCGGGGAGGCGGAGGAGGCCGCAACGGTCTCGCTCTATCCGGACTCGGCCTTGGCGATGGCAAGGTCCTGAGCGTTTCCTATGAGGGCACGTTGCGCGGTCTGCTTGACCATGTGGCCGCACTATCAGGGTACGGTTGGGATTTCGACGAGAAAAATAACAGCGTCACCTTTGCCCACTTGCTGGTGCGCACCTTCACCATTCTGGGAGCACCCGGCAAGGTGAGCTACGAAAACAAGCTCACGAACAAATCCAAGGAAAACGCGTCCACCGGCATAAGCAGCTCACTGGTGAGCCAACCGGTCTCCCGCGAGGACACCAGCTCACAAACATCGCAGACATCGGGCACCACCCTGACTTTCGACGTGTGGGCGGACACGGAAAAGGCGGTGAAGGCCTTGCTCACTCCCAAGGGGGTGGTTGTTGTCAACCAAGCCGCCGGCACGATCACCGTCCGCGACACCCCGGAGAGCGTTCGGCGGGTGGGCACCTACGTGGACGAACTCAATTCCCGCATTTCCAGACAAGTGGCTCTGACGGTCCGGGTCTGGTCGCTTAAAGTGACGGATGACGCCGAGATTGGATTCAACATCCAGACGCTTTTCCAAAATGCCGACGTCTCTGACGTGGCCCTTTCAGCGGGCAGCATAAGCGGTGTCGGGACCATCAACACGGCCACGGCGACCATAGTTTCCGGGAGGCTCAAGGACTCTTCGGCTGTGCTCAAGGCTTTGCGCCAGTGGGGAAAAGCAACACAAGTCACTTCTGCAGGTGGTTTGGTGATGAGCAACCAGCCCGTGCCAGTCCTGGCCATCGAACGTCATGCCTACTTGGCTGGAGTAGGCAAATCCACGTCCGATTATAGCCAGACCACGGAAATTACCCCAGGCGAGGTGACTACGGGATTTGCGATGACAGTCATTCCGCACATCCTGGATCAACGACGCGTCATATTGCAATACAACATAAATATTTCATCTCTTGACGAGATGAAAGAGCTGACGACTTCCGATGTGACTGTCGAGTTGCCACAGACATCTACACGAGCCCTGTCCCAACGATCATCCATGAAGATGGGGCAAACACTCGTCCTCTGCGGATTTGAAAAAGAATCCACCGACACCAGCAACGCCATAGGAATAACCAAGACGTCTCATAGCGGAAACTATGGCCGGACATTGTTGGTCATCACCATCGAAGTGGAATCGGCGGAAGTGTAACCATGCGCCGCGTTGTCATCAATAAACGCCGCTTGGCGGTTGGTCTCCAATGGTTCATGGGCAACGCCAAGCAGACCGCTCCCGACCTGCGGCGGGCGGCTGGGAAGTTGGATCACTCCCTGGACATGGTGGCGTACCGTCAACGTCAGTACGGATTTGCCGCCAGCGGCGGCGCTGTCCGCGACTGGCTTGGAGTTCGCGCCTTGGCGGCGGCGGTACGCGTGACCTCGCCTTCGTTTCTGGGCCTTTTTTGCCTTGCGGATGAGAACGGCGAATTCTGGTGGGTGTTCGCCATATCTCAGTCCTTGATTGTGGGCATGGGGGACCAGGTCTTCCCGACCCGCGCCGAAGCCGAGGAGTGGATCAAGTCCCTGCAAGGCCTCCTCGACAGCGGTTTCGAGGAAATCGTCACCTGCGAAACCGTGGACGAAAGTCTGCATTGGCTCACCCCCCTAATCAGTGCTGGCCCTTTCAGCCGCCTGCGAGGCCGCAATGGCTATCTGCAACCTCTACAGCCCGTCCCGGAGCAGCGGCGGATGCTGGCTGTCCTGGGAGGGTTGGCGGCTGTGCTGCTGTTTTGCGGCTATGGGGTCAAGATCTTCTTGGCCCACCAAGCGGGCAAGCGAGCCGTGGAAGCGGCCCGGGTCGCCATGGTCAACAAGGAGCAGCGCAGAAAAGAGCTGATGGAACATCCGGAACGTTATTTCCCCCAGCCCTGGACTACGGCTCCGGAGCTTCAAGAAAGCGTTTCACGCGGCGTGAAGGCCCTTTTTACTCTTCCCATTGCCGCCTCAGGGTGGGTCTTGGATCGTGCTGTCTTTGACGGGGGGGCCGTGGTCGTCACCTGGGGACACAAACCCGGGGCGGATTATGTGCATTTGCCCTTTTCAGCTCGGATTGAGACCCCGCAAAAGGCTATTTCCCGCATCCCGGTCCCGGGGCCTCGCGTGCAGCGTTCTGCCGAACCGCTCCTTTCCCGCGAGGAATGCACGCGGCTTTTGTATCAGGGAACGCAGCTCATGGGGTCTCGCTTGCGCCTTGTCTACAATTCCCCAGAGAAGAAAAAAGTTGAAAATGTTGAAGTAACCGCACCTTGGGCGCGAGGTCAGTGGGAACTAAGCGATGTCCCCGCCGCAATTCTCAATGATGCGGCGTTGCCTGAAATCTTTTGGAAGATTCCTGGAATCATGCTGGAGACGATCACTCTCGACAAAAACGTTTGGGTCATCAAAGGGGCTGTTTATGTCGCAGCAAAGTAATCGCAAAAGAGTCCTGTGGATACTCGGGTGCGGGACGGCGGCCCTCGTGCTGGTGCTCGCCGGGGCCTGGGTCCTTTGGGGATGGCAAGAGGCAAAGCTTCCGCCCGCGCCTAAAGTCCCGCCGAAATCGCAAACCAAAGATGTGGCCTCGGTTTCGGCCCCAGCTCCTGCGAAGCACAACGGTTCTGCGCCGGCTTCAGCTCCAAAGGAGGCCCAGGCCTCCGAAGTCCCGCCTTTTACGGTCGATGCGGACACGGTCCCGAAGGCCGGAAACTTGGGGAAAATGACCTCCTTGCGAGGTAACCTGGAAGAAGTCCGGCTACAGGTGGCCATTGCCCAGGAAAAGGAAAAGCTGTTGCCGAAACAGGCCGCTCCCGCGCCGCAACCCCAGATGCTGTTGCCGGAGCTTCCCAAGCCCGTGGTGGCCAAACCGAAAGAGGCGGCTCCGGTTGTCGTCTCAATCCAAGGCGTGGATGGTCATGCCAGCGCCACGATCCGTTCCAGCGCCGGCAGTCTGGTGACAGTCCGTCCCGGGGATAAGTTCGGCGGCGGCGTCATCGCCTCCGTCAGCCGCAACGGTGTGTTGGTGCGGCGCGGCAATGCATTAACTGCACTGGCTTTAGAATAGGCCAATTATGGAAGCAATTAGCGTTATTGACGACATCCCAGAGGCTTTGCGAGGGCGTGTGGCCCTCGTTAACGGCGTCCTCCATATCTCGGCAGAACTCAAAAATAACCTTCAAATCGTTGATTTCTATGGAAGCCTGCGGCGTCGCGGAATTCTGACCTATGAATTCCATAAGCCGGAAGAATTTGACAACACCTATCAGGCACAAGCGTCCAGGACGGGACATGCGGAAAATGAGGTCCAACAGTATGCCATCGACCTCATTAAAGACGCCTACGAAACCGGAGCGTCCGACATCCATCTTATGGATTTCGGTCTCTATACCATCATCCGATTCCGTTGCCTGGGTATGCTGACGGATCATACCCAGCTCAATGCCGAACTGGGCAAGCGGTTGATCGCCTGCATTTATCAAAAGCTCTCCCAGTCGGCCGACTCCTGCTTTTCCCCGACCGAACGGCAGGACGGGCGGATCGCCCAGCGCAACTACCTGCCGCCGAGCGTCCATTCCGTGCGTGTGCATTCCGAACCCATCGAATGCGCCCAGGCGGAATCCGGAGTGGGAACCTCCATGTCCCTGCGGCTTCTCTATGATGCGACTTCCGCCAAGGGTTCCCTGCAAGAGCGTATGACGGCGCTCGGCTTCACATCTTCCCAATGCGATACCGCCCAGTTTCTAACTAGGCGCACCGGGCTGACGATCATCTCGGGACCTACAGGGCACGGAAAATCGACCTTCCTCAAGCACGTCATGGAGTCCATGACAGAGCGCAATCCCGAGAAAGCCTATTTCTCGATCGAGGACCCACCCGAGTATCCCCTCAAGGGGGTGCGCCAAGTTCTCATCTCCAGCAACGACCGGGACAATCGGTCTAGCGCGTATTGTGACGCCATCGCGGGAGCCATGAGGAGTGATCCTGACGTGCTCATGATCGGTGAGATTAGGTATGCCGAAGCGGCTGTGGCGGCTATTGACGCGGCGCTCACTGGTCATGGCGTCTTCGCTACGATCCACGCGAATAACGCCATGGGCATCATTGCCCGTTTGGTCAGCATCTTGGCTACCCATTACCGCAATCCCCTTGAGCAGATTTGCGACCATAATGTCTTGGCTGGACTCGAATACCAACGGCTCCTGCCCATGCTGTGCCCGGACTGCAAAATTCGGCTGATGAACCTCAATCCCGAGCAGCGGCAGCAGTATTTGCCCGAGGATGTAGCCGGCCGCTTGCGGCGTGTCCTGGATGACCGTGAATCCGTCTATGTCCGGGGCGATGGCTGTGACAAGTGCCGGATGCGTGGCTTGATAGGACAGACGGTTGCGGCCGAAATCGTGGCCACAGATCAGGAAATGCTCGGGTATTTGCGTGAAGGCAATATTCCCCGCGCCCATGAATACTGGGTCAAGGAAAAGGGAGGCCGCAGCTACGTCGATCATGCCGTGGAACTCATTAAAGAGGGCATAGTCGATCCTTATCTCGCGGAAGAGCGCCTCGGCGTCCCCCTCAACTTTAACCAGATTTTCGTGAGCGGGGGACGCTGATGCGAGGTTATCTGGCAGAAGTGTTGGCGCGGCTGGCCTTCGGCAGCACGCTCCGCCAACGGACCTGGAAAAAGCTTGCGGCCCAGGCCCGGCACGGCATGAGCCTGGATCAGAGCCTGCGGCAGATGCAGCTCCGGGCAACGATGCGCCGGTCCCCCACGGCATTGGTTTACTCCAGGGTGCTGGAATACCTGGGCCTGGGCCACAATCTGGGTACGAGTCTGTCTGATTTCGCCACGCCGGAAGAAGTCATGCTCATTTCCAGCGGCCAGCGCTCGGGGCGTTTGCCTGAGGGGTTGGAACTGGCGGCTGGCCTCTTAGCCGCTCGCCAGAAGATCGTGGGGGCCGTGGTGAGTGCGCTGGCTTATCCGGTCTTTCTCTTCGGTGTCTGTATGCTGCTTCTGGGCGTCGTTTCCATCATGGTGATGCCCAAATTCGCCATGCTGTCGGACCCGGCCAAATGGCATGGTGCGGCGGCCACTTTCTACAAAATGACCTCGTTTGTGGCCTCTTCGGCTGGGGCCGTCACGCTGCTGGTGCTTCTCGGAATCATCGCAGCGGCGCTTTTGACCCTGCCCGTTTGGACCGGACGGCTTCGGCTCTATGTCGAAAACCTGCCCCCCTGGTCGATCTACCGCCTGACCGTGGGCTCTGTCTGGCTCTACACCCTTTCGACCATGATGCGATCCGGCATCCAGCTCTCACATATCATGGAGAGCATGATCAATTCCGATAACATCAGCCCTTATCTGCGAGAGCGCATCCTCGCCATCTCCATTGAAAATGGTTCCGGCAAGAATTTGGGGGAGTCTATGTATGATTGCGGCATGGACTTTCCCGACCAGGAACTGATTGATGATCTTCGCGTCTATGCAGTCTTGCCGAGTTTCCATCGTCGCATGCACGAACTGGCAACCGAATGGATGCACGATGGTGTGGAGCTGGTAAAGCGGCAATCTAGGCTCATGAACTTAATGGGCATCGTCATGATTACGGCTTTGGTCTCCGTTCTGGCAATGGCGATAGGTTCTTTACAGTCTCAACTCTTACCGACCGGAGGATATTAACATGACGCTTCTTGAAACTCTTGGAGCCATTCTCGTGGGGCTCATCATCCTGGCCGGGGCCGCCTTGGGGCTCAACGCGGCGTTCTCCTCGTCCAAGCTCGGGGAGACCGAACAAAACCTCGTCACCCTGCGCATGCAGATACAACATATGTTTTCCGGAGCCGCCGACTACAGCGGCTTGGACAACAGCCTGGCCCTCAAAGCCGGAGTGGTGCCCAAGTCGTTTATCAAGGGCGAATCCCTCAAAAACGCCTTCGGCGGCGACATCACACTGGTCCCGGTGACGGCTGATGCGGCTTTTTCCATCGAACTCACCACCATTCCCCAGGAAGAGTGCACCAAGCTGGCCAAGTTTCAGACGGATGCCTGGCTTGGGGTGGATGTGAACGGCCATGCCGTGGATCGCCTTTCGAGCACAGTGGTTTCGGATATCGTTTCCTACTGCGAAGAAAACAACACCATTCTCTTTACCGCGAGATAGCCATGCCGCTTTCGCAGTTGACGTATTCGGACCTTATCATCTTGCCGGATGGGACTGCTCGTCTCAAAGGCTGCCCCCAAGCAGGACAGCAACTCGTACCCTTGCCGAAAGATTGCGAGGACGAAGTCAAGGATTTGCCCAATCGTTTGGCTGACGCCGTGTTGGCTAAGCGCCAAATTGATCCCGCAACGGGACTTCGTACGGAATCTGGAACGATCCGATTCTTCCACCACGGCGTCCATTACCGGGTGGCTGACATCCAAGACGTGGACGCGGGGCGAACCTGGTTCTTGCGCCGTTTGGCTGAGCGAGTCCCCGATCTGACGCGATTGGGTTTGCCGCCATACCTTTGCGAATGGCTGCTTTTAGAAGAACAGCGTCAGGGGCTTGTTCTGGTGGCCGGCGCGCAGGCCTCCGGCAAAACGACGACAGCCAGCGCCCTAGTTGCTGGTCGTCTCAGCCGCCACGGCGGCCATGGCGTCACGTTCGAGAATCCCGCCGAACTCCCCCTCGGGGGAAACTGGGGAGAGCACGGCTACTGTTTTCAAACGGAAATTCAAGGAGAGCATGAACTCCCGGAACAGATAAAACGGGCGCACCGCTACGCATCGCCAAATGTCATCTTTATCGGAGAAATTCTGACGAAATATGCCGCCTTGGAAGCTCTGCGCGTGGCTTTGGGCTCCAAGCAGCAGCTTGTGGTGGCCACGATCCACGGCCTCGATGTCATTGCCGCCTTGGATCGCCTCATCAACTGGGCTCAGGAATTCGACGGTGCCAACGCCTGCGAGAACCTGGCGAATTCCCTCTTGGCGATCATCCTCCAGGACCTCGAAGGTGACTCCAAGTGGCAGAAAATCTCGCAATACCTCCTGTTGCCCTTCTCGACCTCCCAAAATGACGAAAGCGCCATGCGCGTGAAAGGCATCAGGGCGAAATTGCGAGAGCGACAATTCACTTCTTTGCATGACGACATGCGCGAATTGCGGAACCGGATCGCGGATCACGGACTCAAGGCTATATGAAAGCGTTGGCTGTTCTCATGATCCTTCTGGGACTCCTGGCCATGCTGCGTTTTGGGAGCATGGATTCCCAGGACGTGCAGCGAGCAGAGGCGATAGCCCACAACTACGCGGTCTTCCGCAATGAAGTGCATCGGTATGTGTTTAAGGACCACAAAACGCCAGGGGATATTGCAACGGCCTCCCTGGGCCTGCCCACGGGCTGGGTCATGCTGCGTCCTTGGCACGCCCGGATTGAGGCGGGCTGCCTCTACGTATGGGGGGAAGCTTCGCCCGAGGAAATAGCGGTCGTCCGTGACTTGTACTGGGGAAGCTACGCCATCGGCCGCGCGGCGGCTGGTCGCCTTGTCCCCAGTTACGGCGGTGTCACCCCGGTCCCTGCTTTCGTTTCCGAGGGCAACATCGTGAGCGTGGTCAGCGTGGAGTAATCGCATGAAACTCATTGAAACCATCGGCGCTCTGCTGGTCCTTTTTATCATGCTCCCGGTTCTCTTGAACCTGTGGGCGCTGGGCGCAAACGAACTCGAAAAACGGCAGGCCGCCGACCAGCTCGTTGCGGTGACCAAGGCCGCTGCCGCCTATGTCCGCAAGCACCAGACGGACCTGTTGACGCAGACCTCGGCCTCCAGTGGGCCGACCATAGGGACCGACCCGCTGGTCACGGAAGGTTTTCTGGACACCGGCTTTCTGGGCCATAACGTCTGGGGTCAGACCTATCAAATTACCTTTCGGCAGCCGTCAGCCAATACCCTTCAGGCCGTGGTTCTGACCACGGGCGGGCGCGGGCAGGATTCCAAGGATGTTCGGTTTGCCACCTCGGTCGTTCCCTCGGCGGCCGCGATGGCAGGAGGAGCCGGCGGCTTTATCCCCACAGGGGATATTCTGGACCAGCCGTCCAGTTCACTGCGCGGTGCCTTTGGCGGGTGGACACTCAACCTGGCCAGCGTCGGGATCACATCCCCAGGGCCTGGCCATCTTGGGGCACTCAGTACGTTCGACAGCTCAAGCCTCGGCCAGGATTTCCTCTACCGGGTGGCCGTCCCGGGCCACCCGGAACTCAATCAGATGCAGACGGAACTGGATATGACGGATCATGCGATCCGAAACCTCTACGAGGTCCAGTTCACAGCCCGAACCTTAGGCAGCGAAACCTGCGATGCATCCGTGGAAGGTCGGGTGTTTCTGGACACGGCCCAGGGTCTTTACATCTGCCGGAACGGCAACATGGAAATCCTGGCCGACACCGGAAACAGCACGCTTTTTAAATACGCCACCCTGGCCAAAGACGGGGATCTCATCGACAAGCCGTCCTGCCCGCCCGGCACCGACACCATTCCGCAAATCTTCGTGACCCCGACCATCGCCGCCGCCGGGGCTGCGGCTCCCCCCCTCACGTCGTTTCAGACATGGGCGACCAGCGCCAGCGATACGCAGTGGCAGGTGCATCTTCGGCTGCTGACCACTGATGACACCTTGGGTTGGGTCAATCCCGCATCGGAATACGGCCGCATCATGGTCTGTACAACCTGCGCCAAAGGAAGTTGATCATGCTCAATGATCCCAATGAATATATCGAGACCCAAAGAATGCGGAAGTGGCCGTTTTATGCCGCAATTTTTGGCGGGGCCATACTGCTCGGCGTCCTGGTGTACTCAGTGGAGTTCTCCAGCAAAAAGAAACAGGAGGAGAAAACAAAACCACCGATTACAGTCCGAGACGATAAACCCTTGGTCAGCGATGCCGGCGGCATGGGCATGGCGACGCCTCCACCGTCGCCAGTGCCGACAACACCGCCCAAGCCCATCGTGCAGGTGGTGACCAGCAACGAACCGCCGGAATATAAACGCGAATTGGAAGAATTGCGCAGACAACGGCATCAAGCCGCCATGACCGCGCTTTCTTCGCCGCTTGTCATTCGCAAGGTCAAGGACGAAACGGCGAAGATCGGGCTCCAAGGTGAGAACAATCCGCTGAAGCCAGAAAAAGACCCGGCTGACCATCTTGACCGGCTTGAGCGGCTCGTGGGAGCGCCCCGGGAGGGGGACTACAACCCGGCGGCGGACAAGGACAAGGAGGCCTTTTTTGATCGGGCGAAGAAGACCGATAAACAGTGGATTTCCCCCAACACCCGGATGGCGGGACAGCGGTTTGAGGTCAAAACCGGTGCCGTGATCCCGGCGTTGATGATCGGCGGCATCAACTCCGATCTTCCTGGCCAAATCATCGCCCAGGTCAGCCAGAATGTCTTCGATACGGCCAACGGCCACTTCCTGCTCATTCCGCAAGGCGCTCGTCTCTATGGTGTCTATGACTCCCGGATCATCTATGGCCAGTCCCGCGTGCTCGTGGCCTGGAACCGCATCATTTTCCCCGATGGTTCGGCCATCACCCTGGAATCCATGCCCGGCACGGACAGTGCCGGCTATTCGGGTTTCAATGATGAGGTGAACAACCACTATTTCCGGACTTTTGGCGGTGCGCTTCTCATGTCGCTCATCACAGGGACCACCTCCTGGGCCGTGGACAGCATGACCCCGACATCCAATAGCTCCAATTCCACAAACAGTTCCTCGACTCCGACGCTCCAGCAGGAAATGGCCTCGGCCCTGGCCACGCAGTTCGGCCAGACCACCTCCAAGCTTCTCGAAAAAAACATGAACATCAAGCCGACGCTGGAAATCCGGCCTGGCTACCGGTTCAACGTCATCGTGACCAAGGACCTGGTCTTCAAGGAGCCGTATCGTGAGCAGTGAGATCATTCAGCACGGCCTGGGCGGCATCAAGACGCGCCGTAAGCTTTTGCGATGGGGGTACCTCCTTTTCATGGTGCTCTTGGCCGTGGTCAGCTTGTCTTTGGCAACCCAGCGGGTAGCGGCCTTCTTCGGCAACCATCAGTCTCTGGGTCCCCCCTGGGGCTCGGCCTTCGGCATGGTCTGGTACGCTCCCTGGAAGATCCTTTCGTGGCACCAGTGGAGCGACGAATACGAGGCCGTGCGCCGAGCCGAATTCCATGGGCAGATGCTTTTTATCGTCCCCCAATTGCTCTTCCTGGGATTTGCTCTGTTGTCCATGCGCAAACCCAAAGACACGTCCGATATTCATGGCTCCGCCCACTGGGCCTCGGAGGATGAGATCAAGGAGATGGGTCTTTGTGGCGGTCAAGGCATCTATGTCGGCGGTTGGCTCAAGAAATTCCATGGGTGGCAGGCCGTAAGGCAATGGCTCCGGGGTCGTCGCGCGCAGACGCAACGCTATCTGCGCCATGATGGCCCCGAGCATGTGCTCCTCTATGCGCCAACCAGGTCCGGCAAAGGCGTGGGCGTCATCCTGCCGACGTTGCTTTCCTACCCCGATTCAACGGTCAACTTGGACATCAAAGGTGAGAACTGGGCGCTGACTGCGGGGTGGCGGCGGTCCCAGGGGCACAAGGTCCTGCGCTTCGATCCGTCAGATGCCAGCCTTGGCGATGACAGGCTCGGCACCTGCTTCAACCCCCTGGATGAGGTGCGGCTGGATACGCTCAAGGCTATCCCGGACGTGCAAAACATCGCCACCATGATCGTGGACCCCGAGGGCAAGGGGCTCCAGGATTATTGGGCCAAAGCGGGTTTTGCCTTCATTGCCGGCGCGCTGCTCCATTGCTTGGTGACGGTGCGCCACAAGGCAAAAAGGACGGCCACCCTTAGCGATCTGGGCAACATGCTTGCCGACAAAGACCGCACGATTGAGGAGCTCTTTGAGGAGATGCTCAAAACCGATCATGCGGCCCTGGTCGCGAAGTGCTTTCCCTCTGGAGCTATAGGCGGCCAGGACATTCATACGTTTATCGCCTCCTCGGCCCGGGAGATGCTCAACAAGAGCGCCAACGAGTGCTCGGGCGTCGTGGGTACGGCCGTTTCCAACCTGGCGCTTTACCGCGATCCCGTGGTGGCCATGAACACGGCCCGCTCGGACTTTCGGGTGCGCGATCTTCTTCACCATGAAAAGCCGGTGAGTCTTTATCTCGTTGTGAGCCCCACGGATGTGAACCGAGTGCGGCCACTGCTCCGGCTGATCCTCAACATCATCATCAGCCGCATTTGCGAACGCATGGATTTCGAGAACGGCGAGCAAAAGAAGCCGCCTCGCCGTTTGCTCATGCTCATGGATGAGTTCACTTCCATCGGCAAGATGGAAGTCATTAACAAATCCATCGCCTATGCCGCTGGATACGGCATCAACTATCTGCTCGTTATTCAAAACATCGAGCAACTCAATGAGACCTACGGCAAGGAAAATGGCATCAAGGGCAACTGTCATGTCCGGATCGCCTACGCGCCGAATACCCTGGAGACGGCCAAAGAACTCTCGGAAATGACAGGCAAGACGACGGTCGTGACCGAAAGGACCTCCTTGTCAGGCTCTCGCAGTGGGCACTTGAAAAACGCCTCGGTCAGCATCTCCGAGACCGCTCGGCCGCTTCTGACGCCCGACGAATGTATGCGCCTTCCAGGCCTCACGAAAACGGGCGAGAAAGCCCAAAAGCCCGGCGACATGCTCATTTTCGTTGCCGGCCAGTCTCCAATCTACGGCCATCAAATCCTGTATTTTCGAGACCCGGCATTTTCCGAACGGGTCAAAATCCCGGCTCCAGTCCAATCCGACTCCCTCGGTGCGACCACCAGCGCCAACCCCAAAGCCAATCCTAAGGCCACAACCACCCTTGAGAAGCAAAGTGGCTACGCAGCCTACCTCAAAAAAGCGCAGGGGGTGCAAGCATGAGGCCCAGCGTCGTCTTTCTCGTGTGCGTCATGGGGTGCGCGGGAGCCCTTTGTTTCGAGGGCGGATTTCGGTTCAACGCCACCGCCTCGATGCCCCGGGGGATATATCAGCTTGTTCCTGGCCAGGCTGCGGAGATCGAGCACGGCACCCACGTCAGCGTCTGCCTGGAAGACGCCGCCTTCACGTCGTTGGCCCTGGAGCGGGGTTACCTGCGGCCCGGGTCATGCCCAAGTGGGCTGCAACCATTGCTCAAGGTTGTAGCCGGGCTCCCAGGTGACAAGCTGGACCTGGCTCCAGACGGCATCCGAATAAACAGCCAGCTCCAGCCGGAGAGCCAGGCGCATTCGCAAGACAGCTCCGGCAGGCCGCTGCCCCCAATCGCACTCCGCTCTGGCCGGATTCCCCCGGGCATGGCCCTGATCCTGTCCTCTGGGCATCCAGGCGGTTTTGACGGCCGATACTTTGGCTTGGTCCCCCTCGCCTCGCTTCAACTGGTGAAGCCGGTTCAACTCTTCGACACAGGAGAAAAATGAATGGAACGAGAAACTCTCAAAGCGGCGGCTCGGGCGGTGGACGTCCAGGCCTCAGAAAATCCCACCCTTGGCATCCCGGCCGATCCCGAGGTGGCGGACTTCCTGGGGGCGTTCGAAGAAAAAGCCGTCAGCCTCGATGACCTGGATGAGGAGCATGCAGGGGAGGAACGCAGGCATGGCGCATAAAGACCGCAAACCCTTCCACGAAGAATTTGCCGCACAGCTCATCGAGGACCTCAAAAAGGGCACGGCTCCTTGGCAAAAGCCCTGGCAGCCCGGGGATCTGCACGCGCCGCTGAATCCCGTCTCCGGCACTGTCTACAGCGGCATCAATCGGGTGATGCTGTCCCGAAAAGGGTATGAGGACCCGCGCTGGATGACGCTACGGCAGGCAAACTCTTTGGATTGCCGAGTCCGGAAAGGCGAAAAGGCTCAACCCATCGTCTATTGGCAATTCTCCAAGGAGGAACCGGCCCGGGACGATGACGGGAAGCCGAAGCTGGACGGCGAGGGCAACCAGGTCATGGAAAAGGTGGAGCTGAGCCGGCCGATTGTCCGATTCTCTTCGGTTTTCCACGTCAGCCAGTTGGAGGGGAACATCCCGCCTTTGGACCCATCCACGGTCAGCCTGGCTTGGGACCCGAATCAAAAGGCGGAGACGATCCTCGAAAACTCGGGCGCGACCATCAAACACAATCAGCGCAACCGAGCATTCTACAGCCTGCGCTCGGACGAAATCTGCCTGCCTCCCAAAGACCACTTCCCCTCGGCCGATGGCTACTACGTCACAGCGCTCCACGAACTTGGCCATTGGACCGGCCACCCTTCCCGGATGGACCGGGAGTTCGGTCCCTTCGGTTCCGAGCCCTATGCCCGCGAGGAACTGCGGGCGGAAATCGCCTCTTGGATGCTCGGCCAGGATTTGGGCATCGGCCATGATCCTGGGCAGCATCTGGCCTACGTGGATTCGTGGGTTTCGGTGCTCGAAAAGGACCCCTATGAAATCGTCCGCGCCTGCCGCGATGCGGAGAAAATCAAGCAGCACGTTCTCAATATGGAACAGAAGCAGGAACTGTCTCAGGAGGTAATGGCCCAAGACAAAACCGTCGCCAGCTCCCCGGCCGAGAAGAATGAGGACCTCGATGCCCGGGTTCATTTTTGGCATGAAAATGAGACCGGCAAGTCTCTCCAGGACTATTTGGGGCTTAGCGACGACGCATTTGCCGCCTATCTGCGTGACGAGGGCGTGGAAAAAGCGCCCCCCGCTCCAGCCAAGGAACAAACCTTTCTGGCCGTGCCATTCCGCGAAAAAGACAGGGCGAAAGCGGCTGGGGCCAAGTGGGATGCCAAAGTCAAACTTTGGTACGCGCCCGAGGGTGCGGACATGACCCAGCTCGGCACCTGGCTGCCGTCCAAAGAGCCGAGTCAGGTCCAGACCATGGACCCCAAAGAAGAGTTTGCCCAAGCCTTGCGCGCAGCCGGCCTGGAGCTTAAGGGCGCGCCCATCATGGATGGGAAGATTCACCGGGTCCCAATCGCCGGTCGACCGAACGCTCTGGATGGTGCTTACCAAGGTTTCCTCGATGGCCATCCCGCCGGCTGGTACCAGAACTACGTGACCGGCGAAAAAACCACGTGGAAAGCTCATGGCCATACCCTGACCGATGAACAGAAGGCGGCTCTCAAACTGGAAGCGGCTGAACGCGGACAGCGCCGGGAGCGTGAACGGCTCCATGAGCAGGACCGAGTAGCCCAGCAGTGCAGCCAAGCCTTTGCCGAACGCTCTCTCGCCTCCGCCGAGCACCCGTATCTCCAGAAAAAGGGGGTCCTCCCGCTTGGAATCAAAGAATCCCGGACGGACGAACGGGCAGGCGAGTTATTACTCGTCCCCCTCTGCAATGCGGACGGGGAGCTGCGCAATGTCCAGGAAATCCATCCGGACGGCAGCAAGCGATTCCAGCCTGGGGGGCAGAAAAAAGGCTGCTTCCACTTGATCGATCCTGAACGGAAGCTTGATCAAGGGGAAATCCTGTTGACCGAAGGCTATGCCACCGGTGCCAGCGTGCATATGGCCACGGAAAAGCCTGTGGCCGTCGCGTTTGACGCCGGCAATCTGGAACCGGTGGCCCAGGCGCTGCGTGAAAAGTATCCCGCTGCCAAAATCACGATCTGCGCGGATAACGACTATCGAAACCCCAACAGCAACGTCGGGGTCGAGAAGGCCAAGCAGGCCGCCCAGGGCATTGGTGGTAATGTCGTCGTCCCTGTCTTCAACAAAGAGGAAATGGCCGTTGGTTTAAAGGACTTCAACGATCTCCATCTTTCTCGGGGGCTCAAGGAAGTGGCCGCGCAAGTGTCCAAAGCCCGAGGGCTTTCTCGGGGCCACGACCAGCATCTTGGCCGTGAACTGAGCTGTGAGATGGCCCGATGATCACGATCCGCCAGGTCTGCGCCGGCATGGCCCTGGTCGTGCTCCTTGCTGCGGGCTCCCCTGCCCGAGCGCAATCCACCGTTGACCTGGTCAACCTCTTCGATGGTCCTTGCGAACGCTACGGCGTGCCGAAGCCGTTGGCCCTGGCCATCGCTGGCCATGAAAGCGGCGGCCGGCCATGGGCCATGAACATTGCCGGCCGGCCGGTCCTTCAAGCGTCGAAGGAAGAGGCCTTGGCTGTGGCCCGGGCCGCGCTTGCCGCCGGGCTCTCCTTCGACATCGGTCTCATGCAAATTAATGCGCAGTGGCTCCGGCGTTTCCGCCTGCCCCTGGAGCTGGTGTTTGAGCCTCGCGGCAACGTCCAGGTGGGCGTCTGGATACTGGCTCAGGCTATCAAACGCTATGGCCTGACCTGGGAGGCTGTGGCCACCTATCACACCCCCTTGGAACGTAATCCTGAACGCGGGCGGGCCTACGCCGCCGCTGTCCTGGCCAGACTCGGCAGCAAAGCTCCTGCGATGATGTCGTCTTCCTCTGCGAGTCCGCGACAGATGATGTCGCCGGCAGCATCGCCAATGGTCGTCAAACGTCGAGATGTGGCCAGCAACGAAAAGTGAGGTCGTACATGAAGCTTTTGATTGTTGAATCTCCTGGTAAGATCAAAAAAATACAGGGTTTCCTGGGTGAGGGATGGCAGGTCATGGCTAGCGTCGGCCACGTGCGCGATCTGCCCAGGGATGACATTGGCGTCAACGAGACGTCCTACCGCCCGCGCTACCTGCCCACCGAACGGGGGAAAGGCGTCATCGCCAAGCTGGCCAAGGCTGTTCAAGATGCTCAGGCAGTTTATCTGGCCACGGACCCCGACCGGGAGGGGGAAGCAATCGCGTGGCATCTGGCCGACGCCTTGCGGCTCAAAGACCCTCAGCGCATCACCTACGCCGAAATTACCGAACAGGCGGTCAAAAAGGCTCTGGCCAGCCCGCGTGGCCTGGACATGCATCTTGTGGCTGCCCAGGAAGGTCGGCGTGTTTTGGATCGGCTGGTGGGCTACAAGGTCTCCGGCCCCCTTTCGCGCGCCGTGGGCGGCAAAAAGTCGGCGGGGCGCGTTCAGAGCCCGGCCCTGCGCTTGGTCGTGGATCGTGAACGCGAAATCCGAGCTTTCACGGTCACGACGCATTACGGGGTCGATCTCATTTTTGACCGGGTCGAAAACATCACCCCCGGCTGGGTGGCCACTTGGTTGGTGAAGGATTGGCTGGAACCAGGTCGAAGCTACTTGCTGGATAAGGAGCTGGCCACGAGGGTGGCCACTGAGACCCGCAAAGTGACTGTCCTGAGCTGCGAGGAGACGGAGAGCCGGTCCGCGCCGCCAGCTCCGTTCACCACGTCGACGCTCCAGCAGTCGGCTTCAGCGGCCCTGAAGATTTCCCCGAAGGAGACCATGGGCCTCGCGCAACGGCTCTATGAGGCCGGCCATATCACCTACATGCGGACGGATTCGCCCAACCTCAGCGATGAGGCCGTGGCAGCCATCCAGGAGTATTGCCGCAGCCGGGACTGGCCGGTGGTGGCCAAAACCCGGCGCTGGAAGTGCAAGGAAGGTGCGCAGGAGGCCCACGAGGCCATCCGTCCTACCCACATCGAGATCGAAGAGGCCGGAGAAACCGATGGCGAGCTGGCCCTCTACGCGCTGATCCGCCGGCGCACCCTGGCCAGCCAGCTCGATGACGCTGTTTTTGACGTCCGGACCGTGCAGCTAGCGGGTAATGTCATTTCGGATCGAGGGCCAGTTTTTGAGGCCAAAGGCCGAACCCTGAGCAGACCCGGCTGGAAGATCGTCATGAAACAAGACGATGCCGAGGGCGATGAGCAGGAAAAAGAGAACCATGTGCCGCGCCTCCAGGCAGGCAGTCAACTGGCGGTGGGAGCCGGCCTAGTTACGGTGCATAAAACCAAACCACCGGCACGGTATACCGAAGCGTCCCTGGTCAAGGCCCTGGAGGAGCGGGGTATCGGGCGGCCGTCCACCTATGCTGCCATCCTAGAGAACATCATGGCCAGGGAGTACGTGCGCCTGGAAAAACGTAACCTGGTGCCAACGGATGCCGGCGAGGTCGTGGTGGATGCGCTTCGCGGTCACTTCGGCTTTCTGGACTATTCCTATACCCAGGGCATGGAAGAAAGCCTTGATGCCCTAGCGGAGGGAAAAGTTTCCTATGTCGAGGTCATGCGCAAATTTCACACGAGCCTTGAAGGCGAGCTTAGAGGCTTCGTGTCTCTCACTTCCCATGCTTGTGCGGCCTGCGGCAAGCCTTTGCGCCGGATCACCAAGCCAGCGGGCAAGAATGAACGTGGCTACGATTTCTGGGGATGCTCGGGTTATCCGGATTGCTCAGCGACATTCGCCAATGCCGGCGGCAAGCCTGGAGAACGCCTGGAAACCCGTCAAAAGGCCCCTGTGAGCAGCTTCCAGTGTACGAAATGCAAAAAGCCCTTGATCCACCGCATGAAGGAGGGGGCCGGAGGTTACGATTTCTGGGGATGTTCGGGATTTCCGAAATGCAAAGAGTCCTTTCCGGATGCCGGAGGCCAGCCAGCTTTTGACGCCAAGAAGAAAGGAGGCAACTAGCGTGACCGTTATCCTGCGCATCATCTTCTTACTGGCCCTGGTCCTCTCTGTGGGCCACGGCCAGTACAGCATGGCCGCTGATGGAGCCAGCTTTAACCCCATCCCAATCACGGTAACCAGCCAGGGGACCTATCCCGTAGGGGCCGTGATTCAATGGCCGTCAACCTCATTTCCGCCAGATGCAGGGCGATGGCTTGAGTGCAACGGCCAGGCCGTGCCTTCGGGCAGTCAGTATGACCGCCTTCGGGCGATCATTGGCGCGACTGTCCCGAATTATAACGATCAATTCTTGCGCGGCACCACGACGGCTAGCCAAGTTGGCACAAAAGTGTCGGATTCAATTCGGAGTCATACGATTTATATTCCAGGGCAAAATGCTCCAGTGAGTGGGAATCTTAACTCAACTGGTCTTTCCGGAAATCTAAATTCAACAAGTATATCTGGTTCGGCTTCGTCGCAGAGTTATTCTTATCAAGCTGCGAACGGATCGGACACGGTGCTTACCTGGGCAGATGGTGCGCCTAACTTTGGACAAACTCAAGTGGAGCATATGGGCTGGTCTTCCGGCTCAACTTCTGGAGGAAGTATCTCCGGCTCTCTCAATAGTGGTGGGCTTTCTGGGTCTTTGTACAGTGGAGCATTAACGGGTACGGCGTATGTGGCCAACCAAACTGGCTCTTACACAGGTGGCTCTGAAACTGCCCCTGTCCATACCAAGGTACGATATCTGATTCGTGCCGTGCAATAACGATCATAAGTGATGTGAAGTGAGAAGGGGGACGTGTGAGTATAAAGTGTGGCCGTCAGGGGGATGTCGTGGATAAAAGTGAAGCTGTGGTAGCGGCTCTGGATATTGTGAAAGCTCAAGCTGGAGCCCGAGCTATGTCCGAGGACGAAATTCTGTCCATGGTCAAATCTGTCGCGGCCGGCATTATGGCCATGGCCGGCAATGACCAGTGTCAGGACAACGAAGCTGCCGGCGGTCCTGTCCTTGATCCAAAAAAAGCCGTCAAGGAAGCATCCATCATTTGTTTGGAATGCGGTAAATCCTTCAAGGTAATCACCAAGAAGCACTTAGCTTCCCACAACCTCAGCGCTGAAGAATACCGAACCAAGCACGGCTATAAAAAGACACAGGCCCTGGTCTGCAAGTCTTTAGTTCGGGAGCGCCGCGCCAAAATGAAAGATATGAAGCTGTGGGAACGGAGGTCGAATGGCTAGGTAGCGTTTCTACCGTTCTCTGCTGTAGTGATGAGGTGGTCTAGCGAGCCTGGACCACCTCTATAATCCCATACCTATGCGGCCGAGGGATCACTCCCAACCTCTCACGAAGATTTCCTTGCGCGTGCCTCGCTCGAACCGCACTACTTCCTTCCGCCCGTCTGGATATTCCTTGAGCACTTCATCCGTTGCCAGGCCATCCTCGTGCCCATAGACTGGCCTGCCAGACGTCAAATGCTCCTTCGCCGCTTCGGCTCCGGGGTTGACATCCAGTCGTCCGATGGAGCGCCAAAGCGCATCCAAGTCTTCTTCATTGTTCTTATGTGACGTGTGCATTCTCGGGTTCTTTTCTGATTTTCGTTTTATCGTGGTAAATATTTTTCTTCCCACGCGTCCAAGGCTTGGCGTAACAACTCGTTGAGCTTCAAATCTGCCCCGGCCGCGCGTAGGCGGAAGCGTCGGCGAAACGCTTCATCCACTTTGAAGTTTAATGGAGAAGACGAGGCCTTGGAAGATGGCCCAGCAGACTCATTCTCAAGGTGCCTTGCAGGCGCGTCGGGGTCGACCATGGCCTGACCTTTGACGGCAACTAACCCGGGGGACAAAGCAGCGGTCTGTTTCTTCGTGCTCATTGCGTCATTCCCTTGCTATCGTGTTTTCTTGTTTCCATTAATTCGTGCTTTCACGAAAGTCCATAATTCACCAATCTCCGAAGCTGAACGTCCCCGTTGATCGATTTCCATGACCGTCCGTCCGTCGATCATGGATGAGGCGAAGTCCACCCGGTCATGGATGATTGAAGGTGCCACCACGCCATGCTCGGACAAGGCGGCCAGGGCCTGGACAGTTAGGCGCGAGTTCGCTTTGGCCTGGGTCAGCGCAAAAGCGAACTGGCGGCCCGAGCCAGAAGCCAGTTCGACAGTGCTTCCCACGGCGCGGAGATCGTGGGGGCTCGGCCTGGTCGGGATCAAGACGAAATCCGCCAAGGAGACCACCGCTCGTATCGCCTCGGTGATGGCCGGGGGGGTATCAATGATTGCAAACCTGAACTTGGCCTTGGCCAATGCCTCCAACTTGCCCGAAAGTTCTTTCAGGGCTGTGGGTGCGAAGGCAGGCGCGGTCTCTTCGCGCCCATTCCACCAAGCCGCAAGGCTTGCCTGCGGGTCTGTGTCGATCAGGACGCATGGGCCGTCTCCAGCCCGCTCCGCCATCACGGCCAGGTGTGCGGCCAGGGTGGTCTTTCC
Source organism: Pseudomonadota bacterium (assembly GCA_023390395.1). Taxonomy (GTDB): domain Bacteria; phylum Desulfobacterota; class Desulfovibrionia; order Desulfovibrionales; family Desulfovibrionaceae; genus Solidesulfovibrio. The sequence goes on from JAEWCY010000185.1 coordinate 47,000, forward strand.
CGCGCCACCTTTCTGGCTAGCAAGAACTATGGTTTTCATGATTTCGTCCCCCTTAAGGTCTGGTTCCAGCTTCGGTCGAGTAGACCTTTGACACCCTCTTGCCCTCGTCGTCCTCCACCCACGCCTCAAGGTGCGGATCGCGGTTTGGTTGCCAAGGCGCTACGCTCTTGGCCATACGTTTGGCAGCTGCCAGGGACTTATACCCGGCATAGCCTAACTTTGCCGTTTCGCCGTTCGTGCTGACCATAATGTTGTATTCGGTCATGTCTGCCTCCGGGGTGGTGCTTTCGTTCAAGCACGAAAACACTATTGCACGAAGAAAAAAAGAACGCAAGCACGAAAGAACGAAAAGCCGAATTCAGTTATTGCCAGCGTTCCAGCCGGCCCATCGAGCGTGGATTTAAGCCTGTTTGAGCCGACGGAAGAAGGTGAGCCGGCTGAAGCCGATCTCCCCAACAGGGTTATCCGCTGACTCTTCTTATTTTAGCCGTATGCCAATTGGTAAAATAAGAGGTAGCCTAGCAGCGTGTTGAAAAACTCCGCCAAGTGACCGAGAATCCAGCCATCGCGGTTCCGGAGGTGGTCTGATGGGGCTTGGCCGTCAGGGTGATCAGCAGGGGACGATGTATCTGGCCTGGGATGAGATCCCTCGGTCTCGTGGGCACGCTTTTTACGATCGTCTCCAGCAGATTCTCCGGAAAGCCTGCTTCGATGGTTTCGCCGAGAAGCTGTGCAAGCCCTTCTATTCCGACAAGGGGCGTCCCTCTATTCCGCCTGGCCGGTATTTTCGGATGCACCTCGTGGGGTATTTCGAGGGCATCGACAGCGAGCGCGGCATTGAGTGGCGCTGCGCCGATTCGCTTTCCCTCCGGGATTTTCTCCAGCTTTCGCCCAAGGAGTCTGTGCCGGATCATTCCTCGCTCAGCCGGACACGGTCCCGTCTGCCGCTGGCGACCCACCAAGAGGTTTTCACCTGGGTTCTCAAGGTGCTCAGCAAGGATGGCTTGGTCCTTGGAGGCCGCATTGGCGTGGACGCTTCGACCATGGAGGCCAACGCGGCGCTCAAAACCATCGTGCGCCGGGACACGGGTGAGAGCTACCGCAAGATGCTCCTGCGTATGGCTAAGGAGAGTGGCATCGACTCTCCGACGGATGAGGATCTGGCTCGCATGGACCGCAAGCGCGTCGGCAAGACTCTTTCGAACAAGGACTGGCAGTCGCAGGTCGATCCCGAGGTGAAGATCGCCAAGATGAAGGATGGCCGAACGCATCTGGCGTACAAGCCGGAGCACGCGGTGGACCTGGACACCGGCGCGGTCGTGGCGGTCGAGGTGCATGAAGCGGACAAGGGGGACACTTCGACTCTGCAAAAGACGCTGAAAGCCGCTCAAGAAAGTTTGCGACGGGTCACTTCCACACCGCCATGCCCGGACGATCCTGCGGAACTGGTCGCGGACAAGGGCTATTTCTCCCGGGATGTCCTCAAAGACCTGGACGGCGGGCCATGGCGGATGTAGCGGTCTAGGATGTGTCGACATTTGTTCTGACCTATGCTATTCCTCTCGACAGGAGGAATGCAATGGAACTTCGACATGCAATTACTGACGAGCAATGGGATAAGATAAAAGACGCTCTACCCGGGAAAGCC
>JAEWCY010000259.1 GCA_023390395.1 Pseudomonadota bacterium
AACGTGCTGGCCGGCTTTGCGGCCTGCGGGTTGCCCGGAATTCCGCGACCACATGGTCCACCGCAACGCCGCCTACCGTTCCCGACCGTCTTCCCGCTCGCTCCCGTCGGGGAGGGTCCGGGAGGGGGTCACCCCCTCCCGGCCGCCGGAGGCATGCCTTTTCTCTCCCCGTTCCTCACACCGTCCGCTTCTCCCAGTCCGCCGGGGCCGGCGCATCCGCCTTTTCCTCTTCCCAGCCCGTGATCATGGCGCGCACGTGGGCGAAGGGGGTATGCCCGGTGGTGGTCATGTAGACGTGCACCACGAGGAAGGCGAGGATGGCGAACGCGCCCACGAGGTGGGCCAGGGCCACGCTGGAGAGGCCGAGGCCTCCCAGTCCCAGGGCGGGCCAGTCGTTGTAGAGGTAATAGAGGAGTCCCGTGGCCATCATGAAGGGCAGCAAGATGGCGGCCAGGGCCAGGTAGGTCAGGCGTTGGAGCGGGTTGTGCTTGGCTTGGGGCGTCTTGGGGCAGGGATGGGGCCAGCCCATGAAGATGCCGTAGGCGTAGAAGCGCATGACTTCGAACATCTTTTTGGTGGTGGGCACGTACTGTTTCCATTCGCCGGTGGTGGCCACCCAGAAGACGAAGAAGACGAAGGCGACGAGCCAGGCCACGCCGACGAAGGCATGGACGGTCACGGCCCGCTTGAAGCCGAGCAGGATGAACGAGCCGTGGACTTCGAAGCCCGTAACGAGCAGGCAGACGATGAGCGCGGCCTGGAGCCAGTGCCAGAAGCGTTCGTAGCGGGTGTAGAGATAGAACATGGCCGTTTTTCCGTTTTGTCGACCGTTCATTGTCCGTTCCTCCTCTTGCGGGAAAGAAAGCGCATCAGGCCGTGGACGCCGACGGCCACGACGGCCGCGGCCACGCCCAGCCAGCCCGCGGCGGTGACGGCGGCGTGGACGTCGCGTCCGGGGATGTAGACGCCGGGCAGACCCTTGAGCCGCCCTTCCACGGCGTGGCACTGCCGGCAGGGCACGACCCTGTCCTTGGGTGCGACCATGTGGGTGATGGGGAAGAAGTATTCCGTTTCCACGAAGCCGACCTCGCCGGAAAAGGGCAGGTCCACGTACTTCATGCCGGCGGCGACGGCGGCCTTCCAGTCGAAGCCGGTCCAGTAGGCGTCCTGGTCCTTGGGCCCGAACAGGTGGGGGATGACCAGGGTGGCGCTGACCGGGTCGAAGGGTTGTTTCCCGGTGTGGCGCTTGAAGGGCATGATGCGGGCGTGGGGATCGTCGGGCGAGCCGGCGGGCTTGTTGACGGAGACGATCCGGGTCGGGTGCAGGGCGTCGGTGACGAGCATGTTGCTCATGGCTCCGTTGAACCAGTAGTAGGCCGGCACGACGTTCTTTTCCCAGGTGAAGTCGCCCTTCTTCGAATCGTAGACCGGCTTGCCGTAGGGGCCTTCCTTCTTGAAGGGCTTGCCCTCGGCGTTCATCTTGCCGGCGGCGGACCAGTCCCAGGACATCTTGGTGGGCAGCACCCGGGCGAATTCCGGGATGTGGCAGGACTGGCAGGCGACCTTGTCGGTGTGGTCGTTGGCCTTGGCGTCCTTTTTGTGGGGCTTCTGGCCGTGGCAGGATTCGCAGGCGATCTTGGAGGCCAGGTCCGCCTCGGTGAGGCTGATGCGTTCGGGCGCGGCCGGCGAGGTGTAGAGGCGGCCGGCGATCTGGTGTTCCTTGGTGGTGTGGCAGCGCTGACAGGTGAAGTTGAGGCCTTCGACGTCCATGTGCACGTCCAGGGACTTTTTCGGCAGGCCCATGGAGCTGTCGAGGTCGCCGTGCTTCACGCCGTCGCCGCCGCCGCCGTAGAAGTGGCAGGCCCCGCAGTTGAGGCGGTCGGGCCGGCCGACCTTGGCCACGATGGCCTTGTAGTCCGGGGGCAGGTTGGTGACGCCGTCCTCGGGGAACAGTGTCGGCTCCGTGGCCGGGTAGCCGGCCTTGGTGGGGAACTTCTTATAGGTGTGGGTGGTGTCGTGGCACACCAGGCAGTCGATGCGGTCGTTGGAAGAGAAATCGAAGTTCTTGTCCTTCCAGCCGTAGCCGATGTGGCAGGAGGTGCAGCGCGGCTCGTTGGAGGGCACGGCAATGCAAAAATTGTTGATGGTCTTGCCGTATTTGCCCATGGACTTGCCGTCGCCGCAGGTGGGGCAGATCCAGGTCCAGTGGATGGAGTGGTGGATCTGATCGGCGGCCTTGGCGTGGCAGGACAGGCAGGCGGCCGTGACCTCCTCGGGCTTGGCGAAGTCCTTTTTGAGCGCCTCGTAGGCGGCGTGGTCGGCCGTGGTCCAGCGCGCCCCGGGGGCGGAGACGGCGCTACGGGCGAGCTTTCGCCCGGGGGCCTTGTCGGGTTCCTGTTCGGCCGCCGGCAGCGCGGCCGGCAGGCCGCACAGCACGGCCAGGGCCAGCAGGGCCAGGATGCCGAAGACGGTGTGTGGTCGCGTGAGCTGTCGCATGTTCCCTCCTCGCTTCCCGAGCGGCGGATCGTCGCAGGGGCGGATGCGCCGCCCGCGAACGGCGGCGCGCCCGTGTTTCGTGAACAAAAGCACGGACCATGCCAGGATGCGGGCAGGCGACAACCCACAATATATACTGAAATAATTTGAGAATATGGTGGGATGAGAAACCGCTGCGAAAAAATACCCTGCCAGGTGCGCAAATAACAACGCATCTGTTTAAGCACCCGTTCAACGCCTGCGACAGGCCGGGGCAGCCGGCCGCAACGAAAGGAAAGGGCCGGCGGCTTATGCCGTCGGCCCCTGATTTCGGGAGACTTCGCCTGTCGGCCGGGGCGCGCCGCTAGGCGTTTCGCAGCTTGGCGATGATCTGGTCCATGTCGCCGGAGAGGTCGGCCAGGGCGTGCACGGCCTGGGCGGATTCGTGCATGCCGGAGCTCGTGGTCTCGACCACGTCGCTGACCTCGTTCATGGCCCGGTTGATCTCCTCGGCCGCGGCGGACTGCTGCTCGGCGGCGGCGGCGATGCCGGCCACCTCGCGGGCGCTGGCCTCGGCCAGGGCCAATATTTCGCGCAGCACGTCGCCGGACTTGCCGGCCAGGGAAGTGGCTTCGGACACGGCCGAGGCGGCCTGGTCCACGTTGTGGATGTTGCCGGCCACGGATTGCTGGATGCTGACCACGGCCTGGCCCACTTCCTTGGTGGCGGTCATGGTCTTTTCGGCCAGCTTCCTGACCTCGTCGGCCACCACGGCGAAGCCGCGCCCGGCCTCGCCGGCCCGGGCCGCCTCGATGGCGGCGTTTAAGGCCAGCAGGTTGGTCTGGTCGGCGATGTCGGAAATCACGGACATGACCCGGCCGATGGCCTGGGTCTGGTCGCCGAGAGCCCGCATGGCCTCCTTGAGGGTGGTGGACACGGCGTTGACCCGGTCGATGGAACGCATGGACTCCTCGACCACGCCCGCGCCGGACGAGGCCTTGGCCTTGGTGTCCTCGGCGGACTGGGCGGCGCGGGAGGCGTTTTTGGCCACGTCGAGGACGGTGGAGGTCATCTGGGCGATGGCCTCGACCACTTCACGCAGGCGGTCGCGCTGGTGGTCGGCCCCGTCGCGCACGTGCTCGACCTGGTTTTCCAACTGCCCTGAGGCGGCGATGATGCTTTCCACCACGAGCCCGAGGTTCTCGGCCGCCTCGAGCATGCCCTCGCGCTTGGCCGCCTCGGCCATGCCCCGGGCCTTTTCGGCCTCCTCGCGGGCGACCTGGGCGCACTTGGCCTCCTCGCCGGCTTCCTGGCTCATGGCCTCGGCCTCGGCGATCTTGGTCTTGAGCCCGACGACCATCTTTTCCAGGGCCCCGGCCAGCTCGGCCATCTCGCCGGAGAACTTGCCCTCGGGGCGGGCGTCGAGGTCGCCGCGCGAGACCTTGCGGGCCACGTCGATGATGCGCCGCAGGGGCGAGGTCATGCCCCGGGCGGTGAAAAAGCCCACCACCAGCACCACCAGGGCCACCACGCTGGAGGCGGCCAGGGCGGAGTAGAGGATGGTGCGCTCGGTGGCGGCGATGGCCGCCCTATCGCGGCCGATGAAGAGCATGCCCGCGATCTTGCCGTCGGCCCCGGTCATGGGCCAGTAGGCGGTATTGTAGTCGCGGCCGATGATCTTGTTGATGTTGAGGAAACGCGAGCCCTTTTGCAGCACGGTTTCCAGGACCTGGGCGTTGTCCATGCGCGTGCCCACGGCGCGCTTGCCGTCGCGCTCGATGGTGGTGGCCACGCGGGTGTCGCCGTAGAAGATGGTGCATTCCACGTCGAGCACCTTCTTGATCTCGTCCACGAAGGCGTTGCTGGAGGAGAGGTTGATGCCGGCGGTCACGCTGCCGACGATCTTGCCGCCCGCGTACACAGGCGCGCCGGCGCGCAGGGAGAACTTGACGGCGGTGCCCTCTTCCATGCCGATGGATATCTGGCCCTTAAGAGCCTTTTGCACGTTGATCTGGTTTTTCACGGAGTCGCCGACCTTGTCGGAATGCCCGCGGGCCACGACCACGCCTTCGGCGTCGGCGATGGTCACGAATTCGATCTTGAGTTCCTGCTGGGCCTGCTTGGCGATCTCGGTCAGCTTGGCCTGGTCGCGGGCCACGATGGCCGCGGCCACGTCCGGGCGGGAGGCCAGGAGAAAGGTGACGCCCTTGACCTCCTGGCTGCTCTCCTTGAGCATGTAGTCCACGGCATCGGCCTTGCTGTTGATCTCCTGTTGATTCATGCGGTTGAGGCCTTCCGAGAGGTACAGATGGACAGTGAGGGAGATGGCCAGGGTAAGGAGGCCGACGGTGAAAAGGAGCAAGGCGATGATCTTGCCGGTCAGCGTCAGTCGCATGGGCACCTCCGAATTCCCGGCGCGACAGTCGGGAATGTTTTGTGAAAAAAAACACTTGAGGTGAACGGTTACAGATTGACAACATTATACGTGAAAACCAGAACTATGCCTAGCTTTGATGGCCCGGAGAATCGCGATTTTCAAAAATTTCCGAGGAGAAAATTTTTTTTTTCACAATCCGCGGCCGGTCGAAAGCGTCACGGAATGGAACCATGGACCGCAGACTTGCTGCCGGCAACGCCCGCCGCTCGCCGCGACGGCCGGCGCAACGCAAGTCCGGAGAACCGACTCGCAGCGCCGGGAAATGCGGGACAATCGCCGCGAAGCGGCTCTCAGGAAAGGGGAAGGCAGGCGGAAGGCGCGAAGCTAACGGCCGACGAAGCGGGCCAGGACGTAGCCGCGACGGCCCGTGGCCAGGTCGCGCACCTCGTACCAGCCCTGTATTTCAGGCGTGAGCACGGCCACCTTGTCCCCGGCATGGAGGTCTTCCACCACCGAGCAGGACTCGCTCGGACATTCGAGCAGGTTGACCAGGGCACCCCGCACCGTATGGACCGTGGCCGGATCGACGGGGGCGTCGGCGCGGTCGCGGCCGGCGCAGTTGCAAAGCACGGCCAGGACGGCGATCAGGGTGAGCGCCATGGCGAGACCACGCATCTTGCCAATCATATCCACTCCTTGGCGCGCCTTGCCGTCGGTCGGCAAGGAAAGGCGACATTTTCGAGAACAGGAATCATTCTTATTGCCATACGGGACAAAAAAGATCATATTGGGTCAAGCATTGCCCGCAAGGCTAGTTGCCTTCGTAGGTGCGCATGCGTTTTTCCCGCTCCCGCCGGACGTCCTGGGACGGACACTGGCAGACGGCCTGGGCGGCGTCGTAGGGGCTGTCCGCGGACACGCCGCCGGGGCCGACGTAGACGAGCTTGGCCGGGTCCGGCTGGGTCAGGGGATATTGGCCCGGATTGGCGGCGCACGAGCCGCAGGTGACGGTCCAGGCGTTGTAGCCGTTCATGACCACGCGGGCGACGCAGCAATCGCCGAAGGGATCGACCTGCTGGGCCGCCGCGGGCGGCGACCAGAGGCAAACGGCGAAGGCGGCGGCCACGGTCGCCAGGCGAACAAGGTCCGACTTGAGCATGTCTCCTCCCTCCGGGCGAGCCCGGGATACGGCGTGTGACAAGGCTAGCGGGTCCGGCGTGGCTTGTCCATACGGCGGCGCGGCAGCGGCCCCGCGACGCAACAGGGTTTTCCCCGGCCCCAACCGGCCGGGAGGACGGCCGCCACGGGAAAAGGCGGACGACGCGCCTTGCCTTTTGTCCCCGGGCGGTCCATACACTGGCACCATGGCCCAACCGGGTTTTCCCCGGCAACCTTAACCACGAGGTCTCACCCCATGCACGATCACGACCATGAATACGACGAGGAATGCTGCGTCGAGGTGACCGAGGCCGCCGTCGGCCAGGAAACCGTCGACTTCACCATGAAGGTCTACGACCCCGCCGAGGGCTTCTTCGGCGAGATGTCCACCGAAGAGATCAAGAAGGCCGGCAAGTGGATCATCCTGGTCTTCTACCCGGCCGACTTCACCTTCGTGTGCCCCACCGAACTGGCCGACCTGGCCACCAAGCACGAGGAACTGGCCAAGATGGGCTTCGAGGTCTTCTCCGTGTCCACGGACACCGAGTTCGCCCACCTGGCCTGGCGCAACAGCGAGAAGCTGCTGGAGAACGTGCGCTTCAAGATGGCCGCCGACCCCACCGGCCAGATCTCCCGCTATTTCGGCGTGTACGACGAGGAGACGGGGCTGGCCCTTCGCGGCACGTTCATCATCAACCCCGACGGCGTGCTGGTCTCCAAGGAGGTCAACTTCTACAACGTCGGCCGCAACGCCGACGAACTGGTGCGCAAGTGCCAGGCCAACGTCCACCTGCGCGAGCACCCAAGCGAGGCCTGCCCGGCCAAATGGACGCCCGGGGCCAAGACCCTCACCCCCTCGGAAAAACTCGTGGGCAACGTCTACGAGTCCCTGAACGAAATGCCCTAGCGCTCGTCCCAGAACGACCCAACGGCGTCGTTCCGGGGAAAGGTCGCCCTTCGGAGACGCCCCGCGCCTGTTTCGCGGACGCGCCCCCAGGACGGACACGCACGCCATCAAGGCCCCGCCCCCGCTCGCCGGTGGCGGGGCTTTTTCGCGGCGCGCCGGCGCGGCAGTTTGACCGCAAGGCCGCGATGGACTAGTGCACGGCCGGATACGGCGCGCCGTACGGCCGCGGCGACGCGGCCCGGGCGGGGGGCCCATGGAACGCACACCGCCGCTCCCCGAAAAAACACGCGCCCTCCCCGCCATGTCCCATGCAGCGACCAGACACCACGGCATAGATCTCCTCAAGGTCGTCTGTTGCTTTTCCGTGGTCCTGCTGCACGCCCTCGTCTACAGGGTGGAGCACTACGACGGCTCGGCGTCATGGCTCGCGGCCAACGTCCTGAGCGCCGCCACGCGCGAGGCCGTGCCCGTCTTCTTCATGATCAGCGGCGCGTTTTTGCTGCGCCGGGACGTCGTTTCCCTGAAAGGCTACTATGCAGAGATCGCCAGGCGCTACGGCATGGCCCTGCTCGGCGGCCTCGTCGCCTACAAGCTGCTGGCCGTAAGCCAGGGCGACGCCAGTCCGCTCCTTTCCGGCGTGCTCTACAACGTCCGGCTGAGCCTCGGGTTTCACCTCTGGTTCATGTGGACGTTTCTCGGCCTGGCGCTGGTCGCGCCGCTGCTGCGCCCCATGGTGGCCGCGCCGCGCAACCTGTGGCTTTTTCTTTGCCTGTGGCTGCTTTTCTGCTTCGCCGAGCCCTGGCTGCACGCCGTCGGCTGGAACCTGCCCGTGGACAACATGCTTTTCATGCGCCACACGGGCTACTTCGTGGCCGGCCACGCCCTGTTCCGGCAGGCGCGCCGCCTGCCCTGGGAACTGCTCGCCTCCGGGGCCGTGGCCGGAGTCGCGATCACGGCGGCCCTGACCGCGGCGGCCACGGCCGCACGGGGGGCCCTGGACCTGCGCTTCTACGAAGGCCCTTCGCCGTTTCTCGTGCTCTACAGCGCCTGCGCCTTCCAATGGGCGCGCCAACAGGAGCGCGTTCCCTTTCCGGAGGCGCTACGCCGCCTCTCCGGCGCGACGTTTTCCGTCTACATCTACCACGTCCTGGCCCTGTCCCTGGTCTCGCGCCTCATCGGCCCGACCACCCTGCCCATGCGCGTCTTCGTCCACACCCCCCTGGCCTTCGCCGCCTGCCTGGCCCTGCACTTCCTCGGCCGGCGCACGCCGGGGCTGCGCCTGTTCTTCAAGGGCTAGCGGCGCGTCCGCGAAATGCGCGCATACGCATTTGTTGGACAACATACTTCAATTATTATGTTTTTCTGAAAAAATACTTCGTATTTCTTCAAGGACGCAACCCTAGACGAAAAAAGCGAAGCCCGCCGCCCGGCCGCACGGGCGCAGCCGGCCCTGGCAGCGGACAGGCCTTCGTGCTTCGGCCGTGCGCCTGATGGAGGCGCGCCGCATCCGCGTCTATTTGATCTGGAAGAACTGCTGGCGCGACGCCTCGCGGTCCGGCAGCGACACGACCCCGGCCTGGCGCATCTGGCGTATGGAGATGAACTGCGGCGCTTCGTCCTCGTCGTCGTCGTCCTTGCCGGCCTTTTTGCGGGCCGCGGCCTTGCGCGCCTTCTCGTACGCCTCGGCCACCTGCTCCTCGCCGGATTCCAGGGCCTCCTCGAAGGTGGAATCGTCGAGCATGGTGGTTTCCAGGTACAGCCGCTGCTTGTCGCCGGGGTCGAGGGAGACGCTGACCAGCATGTGCTCGGGCAGCGAGACCAACGCCGTCTCCAGGCCGATCTTGTAGAACACCGAGGCGAGCAGGCAGCTGCCCTCCACGCAGTTGGCCCGGCGGCCCGCCAGCGCCTCGCTGATGAAGCGCACGTGCTGCACGCCGACGTCCTCTGGTTTGACCGAGGGCGTTTTGATGCTCGAATAGTGGATGCCGCGCCGGCGCAGGGCTTCCCAGATGGCCTTCACCTGCTTGCGCACGCCCCTGGCGTCCGTCTGGTAGCCGGGAAACGACGAAACTTCCCTGGTGGCCAGGGCTTCCCGCAGGATCTGCTGCACCACGGGATGGTTCTCGTTGACGTAGGCGGCATAGAGCCAGTCCGTGTCGTAGTATTCGTCGTCGTCCTCAAAGCTGTGCACGCAGTCGTTGACCGAGGCGATGGTGACCTGGGCGGCGCGCTCGCCCTGAGGGACGCCGTCCAGCCACAACCTGGCGGTCATGGTGATCACGACGGGCTGGCGCACGAACGTGATGGGCTCGGTGAAGGTGAGGAACGGATAGATGTGGTAGGCCTTGCCCTTGCGGGGAAGCGTCGCTTCCGCCCGGCCGGGGTTGACCAGGGGGGAGGAGGCGGTCATCTCCACGACGGCCTTGGCCCCGGCGCGCGGCGCGGTCACCTTGACGCCGAAAAGGCCGTTGCGGTCCCCCAGCTCGTCGTCCTCATGCTGCATGTCGAGCTTCATCTTGGCGATGTTCAACATCAGCGAAGGATAGAGCACGGACTTGAGCCCCACCTTGTCGAACGCCCAGGCGACCTGCCCCACCGGCCTGGCCGCCTCGGCGGCGGGCGGGGCGGCCCTTGCCGGCGCGGAAAGCGACGCGACCAGCGCGAGCATGCCCAGCAACGCGGCGGCGCTTGCGGCGACACGCGACCAGGAGGAAATAGACGGCCGACTGCGCGACGACCGGGACATGGGCCACCTCCATTTTTGAGGGGGCAGCAGGGGTGAAAAGCCTATCTCGGGCCTGTCATGCTCATTTATCGAAATGGTGCCCGAGGCCGGAGTCGAACCGGCACGCCCCTTCCGGAGCAAGGGATTTTAAGTCCCTGGCGTCTACCAATTCCACCACTCGGGCACGCAAGCGCCTCTATTGCCCCAACGGCCCCCGGCGCGTCAATCCGCGTAGCCTTCCGGGGGCGTTTCTGCTAGAAGCCCGCCCATGCCGCATCCTCGCAAACGCCTCGTCGTCCTCGGCCTCGACGGATTGCCGCTCGCCCTGGCGCGCGCCCTGGCCGCCACCGGCCGGCTCCCCAACCTCGAACGCCTGCTGACGCAAAACGCCTGCAGCATCGAGGCCGAGCTGCCCGAACTCTCGCCCGTCAACTGGACCTCGGTGGTCACCGCGACCAACCCCGGCCGGCACGGCGTCTTCGGCTTCGTGGGCATCGACCCGGCCACCTACACCCTCGGCCCCATCGACGCCTCGGCCATCCGCGTGCCCACCCTCATGGACCGCCTGACCAAGGCCGGCCTCGTCGCCAAGATCGTCAACCTGCCCTGCGCCGCGCCGGTCAAGCCCCTGTCCGGGGCCATCGTGGCCGGCTTTCCCGAGACCGACCTCGACCGGGCCGCCTTTCCGCCGCAGTTCGCCCAGAACCTGCGCCTGGCCGGCTACCGCATCGAAGCCGACACCAGCCGGGGCGCGGCGGATTTCGACGCCCTGGCCAGGGGCCTGCGCCAGACCCTGGCCTCGCGCCGGGCCGCCATGGAAATGCTCTGGGCCGGCGGCGACTTCGACCTCTTCATGCTGGTTCTGACCGAGACCGACCGGCTCTTCCACTTCTTCTTCCCGGCCGTGGCCCGGCCCGAGCACGCGCTGCACGGCCCGGCCCTGGACCTGCTCGCCGACTGGGACCGCTGCATCGGCCTCGTCCTCGACCGCTACGACGGCCTGGACGGGCCCAAGCGCCTCATCGCCCTGGCCGACCATGGCTTCGTGGAACTCGAAACCGAGGTGGACATCAACGCCTGGCTGGCCCAGAAGGGCCTGCTCCTGACGCAGCCGGGCGCGCGAAACGAATGGGACGCCCGCATCGCCCCCCACCAGACCGCCGCCTTCGGCCTGGACCCGGGGCGCATCTACATCAACGTCAAGGAGCGCTTCGCGCGCGGCGTCTTCCACGAGCACGTGGCCGAAAAGCTCGCCCTGGAGCTGCGCGGAGAACTCCTCGGGCTCACCTACGAAGGCGAGCCGGTCATGGAGGCGGTGCACCTGGCCGGGGAAATCTACGACGGCCCGCAGCTGCGGCGCGCCCCGCACCTCGTGTGCGTGGGCCGGCCCGGCATGAGCCTCACGGCCAAGTTCAACCGCGAGGCCATCTTCGGCCGCCACGGCCGGGCCGGCTGCCACAGCCCCCACGACGCCCTCTACTGCGACACCGACGCCGCGAGCCCCGCCACCACCACCGGGGCCGGGCGCGAGATCGCGGCCTATTTCGACCTTCCCGAACAAAACGAGCCGGCATGGATTTCGAGCGCGACCTGAACCCCGCCCAGCTCCAGGCGGTCATGACGACCGAAGGCCCCGTCCTCGTCATCGCCGGAGCCGGCTCCGGCAAGACCCGAACCATCGTCTACCGCCTGGCCAGGCTCGTCTCGAGCGGCGTGGACCCGGCCGCCATCCTCCTTTTGACCTTCACCCGCAAGGCCGCCCAGGAGATGCTGACCCGGGCCGGCCTGCTCCTGGCCATGGGGCCGGACGGCGTGTCCGGCGTCTCGGGCGGCACCTTCCACGCCTTCGCCTTCGCGACGCTTCGGCGCTTCCACGCCGCCGCCGGCTATCCCGACGGCTTCACCGTGCTCGACGCCGCCGACTGCGAGGACATCCTGGGGCAGGTCAAGGACAGCCTGGGCCTCGGCAAGGGCGACCGCTCCTTTCCCCGCAAAAGCGCCATCCTGGGCATGCTGTCCAAGGCCCGCAACAAGGAGATGGACGTGGCCGACGTCATCTCCCGCGAGGCCTTCCACCTGCTGCCCCACGCCGGCGACATACAGCGCCTGGGCGAGGGCTACGCGGCGTTCAAGGCCGAGCACCATCTCCTCGACTACGACGACCTGCTCTTCACCCTCGAACGCACGCTGGTCGAGCACCCGGACCTGGCGGAGTTTTTGCGCGAGCGCCACCGCTACGTCATGGTGGACGAGTACCAGGACACCAACCGCGTCCAGGCCAGGCTCACCCGGCTCTTGGCCCCGGGCACGGGCAACGTCATGGCCGTGGGCGACGACGCCCAGTCCATCTACGCCTTTCGCGG
>JAEWCY010000283.1 GCA_023390395.1 Pseudomonadota bacterium
CCGAGCGCCCGGATGGCGCAGGCCGAGAGCACGCCCTCGGGCGTGCCGCCGGTGCCGAGCATGACGTCCACCACGTTGTCGGGGTCCACGGCCATGAGCGAGCCGGCCACGTCGCCGTCGGTGTGCAGCTGGATGCGCGCCCCAACGGCCCGGATGTCGGCAATGAGCCCCTTGTGGCGCGGCTTGTCCAGGACGAAGACCACCAGGTCGTCCACGTCCTTGCCAAGGGCTTTGGCGATTTTCTTGAGATTTTCGCCCACGGGCGCGTCGAGGTCGGCCACGTCCCTGGCCTCGGCCGGCACCACCAGCTTTTGCATGTAATAGCTCGGCCCGGGGTTGAACATGGAGCCGCGTGGGGCGATGCCGACCACGGAGATGGCGTTGGGCCGGCCGTAGGCGAGGAGGTTCGTGCCCTCCACCGGGTCCACGGCCACGTCCACGGCGTGCCCCTGGCCGCTGCCCACGCGCTCGCCGTTGTAGAGCATGGGGGCCTCGTCCTTCTCGCCTTCGCCGATGATGATCATGCCCTCGATGGGCAGGGTGTTGAAGGAAAGGCGCATGGCGTCCACGGCGGCCTGATCGCCGGCGTTCTTGTCGCCGCGCCCGAGCCAGCGCGAGGAACTGAGCGCCGCCGCTTCCGTGACCCGTACCAGATCCAAGCCGAGATTTCTGTCCGGCGCTTCCATGGAGGCTCCTTTGTGGGAAGAGGGGGGAGGAATGCGGGGAGGGAACCTTTTTTTGGAAAAAAAGGTTCCCTCCCCGCGCACCTCCCTCCCAAAAAACTTTCCAAGGGGGATATAGGAAACGGCCTCGAAAGTCGAAGCTTTCGAGGCCGTTCAGAGACGTTTTTGTCGCTCGGACGAGGTTCGCGAGGCGGTCCGGATTCCTGGTGACCGTCCCCTCCCCCCTTTGCGGGGTGGTCCAGGAGGGGCCACTGGCCCCTCCTGGCCGCCGGAGGCATTCTCTTCTCTTCTCTGCTCTGCTTTTCTCTTATTTCCCGCTATACGCGGCCTTGATCTTGGCGGCCAGGGCTTCGGGGGTGAAGCCGTAGGCCTCGGCCAGCTTGCCGGCCGGGGCCGAGGCCCCGAAGTGGGAGATGCCGTGCACGCGGTCGAGGCGGCCGGTGTACTGGCACCACAGCTCGGGCCGGCCGGCCTCCACGGCGTAGCGGAAGGGAACTTCCGGCGGCAGCACGGCCTTCTTGTAGCTCTCGGGCTGCTCGTTGAAGAGTTCCAGGCAGGGCATGCTGACCACGCGGATGGCGATCTCGGGCAGGAGCTTGGCCGCGGCCTGGGCCAGGGACACTTCCGAGCCCGAGGCCAGGAGCAGCATGTCGGGCTTGCCGCCCGGGGCCTCGTCCAGCACGTAGCCGCCGCGGGAAACGCCTTCCTTGAGGCCGGGATATACGGTCGGGTCAAGGATGGGCAGGTTCTGGCGGGTGAGCAGCAGGCAGGTGGGGCGCGAGGTTTGCTTCAGCGCCGTGTCCACGCAGGCCGAGGTCTCGTTGGCGTCGGCCGGGCGCATGACCAGCATGTTGGGAATGAGCCGCAGCGAGCTCGTCTGCTCGATGGGCTCGTGGGTCGGGCCGTCCTCGCCCACGTAGAAGGAGTCGTGGGTGTAGACGTGCAGGGCCGGCGTCTGTTGGAGGGCGGCCATGCGCAGGGCGTTTCGGGCGTAGTCCGAGAAGATGAGGAAGGTGGCGCTGAAGGGCGTAAGCCCGCCGTGCAGGGCGATGCCGTTGACGATGGCCGTCATGGGGAATTCGCGCACGCCGAAGCACAGGGACCGGCCCAGGCGGTTGGCCTTGCCGAAGATGCCCGTGATGTCGCGGAACTTCTCGGTCATGTTGGATGGGTCGAGGTCGGCCGAGCCGCCGACGAAAAGCGGCAGTTGGTCGATGAGGCCGTTTAGGGCCGCGCCCCAGGCCGAGCGCGTGGCCACGGCCTTGGCCGGCTCGAACACCGGCCAGGACAGGGAGCGCTCGCCGCGCGGCCGGGTCGCCTCGCGCCACAGGGCCTCGAAGGCGGCGTCGCCGGCGAGCTTGCCGTCCAGGGCCTTGTCCCAGGCGGCGCGGGCGGCGGAAAGCTGCGGGAACCGGGCCCGGAAATGGGCCAGGACGTCGTCCGGGGCGTAAAAGGCCTCGTCCTCGGGCAGGCCCAGGAGCTTTTTGGTCGCCTTGATCTCGCCTTCCTTGAACGGCGCGCCGTGGGCCTCGTGGTTGCCTTCCATGGTGGCCGCGCCCTTGGCGATGACGGTGTTGCCGATGATGATGGAGGGCTTGGCGGTCTCGGCCCGGGCGGCGTCCAGGGCGGCGCGGATGGCGGCGTGGTCGTTGCCGTCGATCTCCACGACGTGCCAGCCGAGGCTCGTGAAGAGCTTGGCGTGGTCCGTGGCGTCGCACACGCTGGTGGCGCTGGCCAGCTGGACCTTGTTCTTGTCGAAAAGGACGATGAGCCGGCCCAGGCCCCACAGGCCGGCCAGGGCGGCCGAGCCCAGGAACACCGGGGCCTGGACGTCGCCGTCCGAGGACATGACGTAGGTATAGTGCCCGGCCACGTCGTCGCCCAGGCGCGCCCGCAGCATCTCCTCGGCCACGGCCATGCCCACGGACATGGAAAAACCCTGGCCCAGGGGGCCGGTGGTGCACTCGACGCCCGGGGTCTCGTAGTTTTCCGGGTGCCCCGGGGTGCGGCTGCGGAATTGGCGGAACTGCTCGAGGTCGTCCATGGTCAGCACGCCGCGCAGGAAGAGCAGGGCGTACTGGAGCATGGACTCGTGGCCGGCCGAGAGCACGAACCGGTCGCGGCCGAACCAGGCCGTGTCGGCCGGGTCGAAGCGCAGGTAGTCCTTGAAGAGAATGTAGGCCATGTCGGCCGAGGACATGGCGCCGCCCGGGTGGCCGGACTTGGCCTTGAAGGTGGCGTCCATGACGAGGCCCTTGATGACGCTGACGGCCTTGGCGTCGAGTGCGGAGGCGGCGGCGGTGGCTTGCATGATGTCCCTCGATGCGGGGTTGGGGTTAAAGCGGCGCGGCCAGTCCGCACGACTCGATGAGGTCCACGCGGCGCTGGTGGCGGCCGCCTTCGAAGGCCGTTTCCAGGAACACGTCGGCGATGGAGACGGCAAGCCCCGTGCCGATGACGCGCTCGCCCAGGCACAGCACGTTGGCGTCGTTGTGCAGGCGCGTCATGCGGGCCAGGTATTCGTTGACGCAAAGGGCGGCCCGGATGCCCGGGACGCGGTTGGCGGCCATGGACATGCCGATGCCCGTGCCGCAGACCAGGATGCCGGCGCTGTCCGGCGTGTCCAGGACTTTCCCGCACACGAGCTTGGCGAAATCGGGGTAGTCGACGCTCTTGGCCTCGGTGGGGCCGAGGTCGACCACGTCGTGTCCGGCGGCGGCGAGATGGGCGCAAAGGGCGGCCTTGAGCGTCAGTCCGGCATGGTCCGAGCCGAGGAATATGGTCTTTGGCATGGGAAAGGGAGCCTCCGGGTTTGGCGATGGACGCGCGGCTCCGGGCCGCGCGGGACGGGCTACAGTTCCGGCAGGGACGGCTCGTCCCCGGCCCCGTCCAGGGCGTGTTCCGCGGCGGTGGGGGGCACGGGCAGCTCCAGGTCGGCGGCCGGGTAGGGCGACGGGCGCGGCTGCACGGTCTTGACGCGAACGACGAGGGTCGCGCCGCCGGGCGTGGTCAGCGTGAGCCTGCGGGCCACGGGCGCGGCCAAGCCGGGCGCGGCTTCGTCGTCGGCGAAGTCGATGCGCCAGGGCTCTATCCCAACTCCGACCAGATGGCGCGGATTGCCGGCGAAGTCAAGGGTCAGGGACGACAGCCGGGCGCTGCCGGAAAAGGCGTATTCGTAGCCCTCGGCGGTCTTTTTCGCCGAGGCGTAGCGGACCGGGGCCAGGGCCTCGAAGCGGCCCGAGGTCACGGCCGCCATTTCGCTCAAGGTGAAGGGCAGCGGCATGCCGAGCTTGGCCGCGCCCTGGCGGGAGTCGCTGTGGCGGTAGACGGCGTTTCTGTCCGGAACGAAGGCGTAAAAGCCCCGGTTGTCCTCGAAAAGCGAGGCGTAGGCCCCGCCCACGGGCGTGGTCAGGTCCAGCCTCGTGGCCCCGCCGGCGTTGCCGAAGAGGCGATAGTTGAGCCGGCCCGAGCGGTTGCCCCGGGAAAAGCTCATGGACCCGGCGAGGGAGTAGGCCGGGGCGGCGTTTTGGCGGTCGCGGGCGAGAAAGGCCGCGTACACGGCCTTGGCCTCGTCGGCGGTCGGCGGACCGGGCTGTTTGGCGGCGCAGCCGGCCAGGGCGGCAACCAGGGCCAGCACGGCGGCGGCGCGGCAAAGGGCGGGCAGGCGGCGCATTTTAGAGGGCTCCGAGTTTTTTCTTCACGTCCCCGGGGTTTTCCGGGCCGAGCTCCAGGGCGGTGCGGTAGGCTTTCTGGGCCAGGGCCTTGCGGCCGGCGGCGGCGGCGATGTCGCCGTAGTGCTCCCAGATGATGGGGTCGCGCACGCCCTGGCCGATGGCCCGTTCCATGGCGGCCAGGGCCTCGTCGTTGCGGCCGAGCCTGTGCAGCGTCCAGGCCAGGGAATCGAGGAAGAAGGGGTTGTCCGGCTCCTTGGTCAGGGCGGTGCGGATCATGTCCAGGGCCTTGTCCAGGTCGCGGCCCTCCTCGGCCATGGAGTAGCCGAGGTAGTTGAGGGCGTCGGGATGGACCGGGTCCTTGGCGATGATCCTTTCCATCACGGCCTTGGCCTCGGTCCGGCGCTTGAGCTTTTCCAGGGCCACGCCGTAGCGGTAGAGCAGGTCCGTGTCGTCGGGCGCGGCGGCCACGGCCTTTTCCAGCACGGCGGCGGCCTTGTCGGTCTCGCCACGCTTGTCGAGCAGCGCGGCCTCCATGGTCAGGAATTCCTTCTTGTCGGGAAAGCGCCGCCTGGCCTCGTCCACCAGGGCTTGCGCCTGGGCCAGGTCGCCGATCTCCGAGGCGATCTGGACGCGAAAACCCAGGGCCTTGTCGTAATTGGGGTTCTCGGGCTTCACCTTGGCCAGGATGGCCAGGGCCTCCTTGGGCTTCTTCTCGCCCTCGTAGGCGATGACCGCCCGGTAGAAGGGCAGGTCCGGGCTTTCGGGAATGGCCGCGGACAGCATGTCCAGGACCTGCCGGGCCTGTTTGGGGTAGCCCGCCTCGATGAGCGCCGAGATGGCGTCGAGCATGCGCGCCTTGTCCGGCGGCCCCTCGCCCAGGAACTTCACGGCCTGGGCGACCTTTTTTTCCTTGATGAGCACCCGCGCGAGCCGGGCCCGGACCTCCGGAGCCTCCTCGCCCAGGGCCAGCATGCGGCGGTAGCAGTCCTCGGCCCCGGCCAGGTCGCCCTTGTCCTCGAGCAGCGTGGCCAGGTCGGACCAGGCGGCCATGAGCGCGCTGTCCGCGGCCACGGTCCGGCGCAGCAGGGCGATGGCCTCGTCGTTTCTCTTGAGCCCCGCCTTGGCCTTGGCCATGAGGAAAAGGGTGGTGGCGTCGCGTTCGGACTCGGGGATGCGCCCGAGCGTATCGAGGGCTTCCTGGTGTTTTCCGGACTCGTCGAGCAGCGACGCCAGCTCGCGCAAGGCGGCGGCGTCGCCCGGATGGCCGGCCACGAAGCGCGTGAGCGCACCCTCGGCCGCCTCGGGCATGCGGCGCATCTGGTAGGCGCTGGCCAGATAGAGGGTCAGCTGCCGGGAATCGGGAAAAGTCTTGGCCGCGTCCTCCAGGGTCTTGGTGGCCGCTTCCCGGTCGTTCTGGCCCCATTGGAGGTTGGCCAGTTCCACGGCCAGCTCCGGCGAGGGATGGGCCCGGGCGAGGACGGCCAGGGCCTTGGCCGCTTCGTCCTTGTTCCCCTGGCGCAGGTAGTCCTGGTAGATGAGGAACTGGTAGGCCCCCTCGGCTTCGGGACTGAGGGACTTTCCGGCGTAAGCCAGCCTGGCCGGGCGGCTGGAGGCGCAGGAATTGGACAGCAGGCAAGGCAGAAGCGCCAGGACGAGCAGCAGGGGCAGGCGCGCGGGAGCGGCGCGTTTGGTCGGTTCGGGCATGGCCGGCATCCGGTGCGGCGCGCGGCGCGACCCCCTCCGGCCCTGGCCGGAAGCGTCCCGCCGCGGCGATCGCCGCTATTCTTCCTTATGAATCCAATCCGAGGAAAAGTCCTCGATGCGCCTGGAAAGATGTTCCTTGAGCTTTTCGAGCAGCCTGGCCTCGATCTGGCGCACCCGCTCCCGGGTGATGCCGTATTTGGCCCCGATCTCCCGCAGCGTCACCGGCGAATCGGACAGGATGCGGCTGTCCAGGAGGTCGAGTTCCTTCTCGTTGAGCGTGGGCCGGATGGTCTGGATGTGCTTTTCGAGCTGGTGCGAGATCTCGTCCCCGGCCAGGATCTCCTCGATGCCGGGCGTCAGCGCCGGCAGGAAGTCCAGGCGGGTGGACGAGGAATCGTCGCCGAGCGTCACGTCCAGGGACAGGTCGTTGCCGCTTAGGCGCTGGTCCATCTCCACGATGTCCGACTCGGTCACGTTGAGGGCCTCGGAGAGCTGGGAGGCGCTGGGGTCGAAGCCCAGGGACTGGAGCCGGTGGCGCTCCTTGTTGAGGTTGTAGAACAACTTGCGCTGGGCTTGCGTGGTTCCGATCTTGACCATGCGCCAGTTGTCCATGATGTACTTGAGGATGTAGGCCTTGATCCAGTAGGCGGCGTAGTAGGAGAACTTGATGCCCTTGTCGGGGTCGAACTTGGTCACGGCGCGCATGAGGCCCACGTTGCCTTCCTGGATGAGGTCGAGCACGTTTTGCATCCAGCGCCGCTGAAAGTCCATGGCGATCTTGACCACCAGGCGCAGGTGGGAGGAAATGAGGCGGAAGGCGGCCTTCTGGTCGCCGGCGTCGCGCACGCGCCGGGCCAGCTCCTGTTCCTCCTCCGGGGCGAGCATGGGGAATTTCGAGATTTCCCGCAGATAGAGCTGCAAGGGATCGCGCGTGGTCAGCGAACCGCCGGAGGCCGGGCGCGGGGCCGGCAGCCGGAAGTCGTCGGCGGTCCCGACGGGCTCGACGTCGATGGCGTCGTCGGTCTCCGGGGGGTCGACGTCCATGGCGTCGTCGGTCTCGGAGGGCTCGAACTCCTCGGGATCGTGTTGGTCCAGGTCCGCGTCGCTCGGGGAAAAGTCTTGATCGTCTCGCTGTTCCATCGGATAATGACCGGGTTATGAGGCGTGGTCTGGCCGCTTGGGTGGTTTGGGCGAATCGGAGCGCCACCGCCCGGAAGCGCCGTCTCGCACGTCTACCTTCCGGTGTAAAGTTTTGGTTTGTCCTTTTCAATGATTTTCAGTAGACGAGCCGCGTTTCGGCGCGCCCTCCCGGCGGCCGGCGGCACACAAGGAGCATGCGTGGGCGATTTCAGACAGGCGCTTGGCGATTCGGGCATCCTCGTCTTCGACGGGGCCATGGGCACCCTGCTCCAGGGCCGCGGCCTGGCCGCCGGCCAGTCCCCGGAGCTTTTCGGCCTGGAGCGTCCCGAGGCCATCGTCGCCACCCACCGGGAATACATCGAGGCCGGTTCGCGCGTGGTCACCTCCAACACCTTCGGCGGCACGCGCTTCAAGCTGCCGGCCGGCACGGACGTCAAGGCGCTCAACCGCGAGATGGCGCGCCTGGCCCGCCGGGCCGCCGGGGACGCCGCCTACGTCGCCGGCTCCGTCGGCCCCACCGGCCAGTTCGTCGCGCCGCTGGGCAAGGTGGCGCTGTCCGAGTTGGTTGACGCCTTCGCCGAGCAGATCGCCGGCCTGGCCGAGGGCGGCTGCGACCTCATCGTCGGCGAGACGCACTTCGACGTGGCCGAGGCCAAGGCCCTGGTCCTGGCCTGCCGCCGGGTCTGCACGCTCCCCGTGGCCGTGTGCATGACCTTCGAGGGCGCGGCCAGCCTCACCGGCTCCTCGCCCGAGGTCTTCGCCGACGTCATGGAAAACCTCGGCGTGGACCTGGTCGGCGTCAACTGCGGGGCCGGCCCGGACGACATGCGCCAGGTGGTCGAGGCCTTCTCACGCCGGCTGAAAACGCCCTTTTTCGTCAAGCCCAACGCCGGCATGCCCAGGCTCGAAAACGGCCGCACCGTCTTCCCCATGGGGCCCGAGGAATTCGCCGAAAAAACCGTCCGCTTCGCCGATGC
Source organism: Pseudomonadota bacterium (assembly GCA_023390395.1). Taxonomy (GTDB): domain Bacteria; phylum Desulfobacterota; class Desulfovibrionia; order Desulfovibrionales; family Desulfovibrionaceae; genus Solidesulfovibrio. The sequence goes on from JAEWCY010000283.1 coordinate 8,179, forward strand.
CGGGGCCAAGGCCCTGTCCGGCTGCTGCGGCACCACCCCGGCCCACATCGCCGCCCTGACCCGGGCGCTCTCCGGCCGCTCCTGGAGGCCAAGCGACGCCCCGGACCGCCCGGTCCTGGCCGTGGCCTCCCGGGCGACGACCGTGGGCCTTGGCGGGAAAAATCCCTGCGTGGTCATCGGCGAGCGCATCAACCCCACGGGCAAGGCGGAGCTCGCCGCCGAACTGGCCGCCGGGGAGTTCACCCGCGCCCTGGCCTTCGCCGAGGAGCAGGTGGCGGCCGGGGCCGGCATCCTCGACGTCAACGTGGGCGCGCCCATGGTGGACGAGGTGGCCGTGCTGCCCGGCCTGGCCATGGAGCTCACCAAGCGCCAGCGCCTGCCCCTTTGCCTCGACTCCAACAACGCCGAGGCCCTGACCGCCGGGCTGTGGGCCTCGCCGGCCACGCCCCTGGTCAACTCCATCAGCGGCGAGCCCGGCCGTATGGAGCTGCTCGGCCCCATCTGCCGCGACCACGGCGCGCCGTTCATCCTGCTGCCGCTCAAGGGCCGCAAGCTGCCGGTCACGGCCGTCGAGCGCCTGGGGATCATCGAGGAGCTGCTGGCCCAGGCCGAGTCGCTTGGCATCCCGCGCCGGCTCATCCTGGTGGACGCCCTGGCGCTGACCGTCTCCTCCAAGCCCGAGGCGGCCCTGGCCTGCCTGGAGGTCATCCGTCACTGCCGCGACGCCTGGGGCCTGCCCACGGTGCTCGGACTTTCCAACATCTCCTTCGGCCTGCCGGCGCGGGAACTGGTCAACGCCGCCTTTTTCGCCATGTGCCTGGGGGCCGGCCTGTCCGCCGCCATCGCCAACCCCAACGTCGCGCGCCTCATGGAGACCTCCGGGGCCTGCGAGGTGCTGCTCGGCCGCGACGCCCAGGCCGGCCGCTTCATCGAACGCTACGCCGGCTGGAAGGCCGCCGCGCCCACGGGCGGGGCCGCGCCCGCGTCCGGCGGGGCCTCGCGCCCGGGCGAGGGGGGCAGCCCCCTGCGCCAGGCCGTGATCCACGGCCGCAAGGCCGAGCTGGCCGGGCTCATCGAGACCGCCCTGGCCGAGGGCCGCGACCCGGCCGCCATCCTGAGCGAGGAGCTCATCCCCGGCATCATGGAGGTGGGCGAGCGCTACGAGCGCAAGGAATTCTTCCTGCCCCAGCTCCTCGTCGCGGCCGAGGCCATGCGCTCGGGCTTCGAGCGCCTGGAGCCGCTTCTGGCCGAGACCGCCGGCGCGGAAAAGGCCCGCATCGTCATGGCCACGGTGGAGGGCGACATCCACGACATCGGCAAGAACATCGTGTGCCTCATGCTCAAAAACCACGGCTTCGAGGTCATCGACCTCGGCAAGGACGTGCCGGCCGCGCGCATCGTGGACGAGGCCGCCGGCCGCGACGCCGACGTCATCGGGCTTTCGGCGCTCATGACCACCACCATGGTGCGCATGGAGGACACGGTGCGCCTGGTGCGGGAGCGGGGCCTGCGGGCCAAGGTCATGGTGGGCGGGGCCGTGGTCACCGAGGCCTTCGCCCGGTCCATCGGGGCCGACGCCCATGCCGTGGACGCCGTGGACGCCGTGCGCCAGGCCAAGGCCCTTGTCGGCGGCAATGCTTAAAAAAGGCTGGCTAGCGCCGGCCGCTTTGGATTAAACCGGCCCTGACGGCCGTGTCTGCGGCCGTCGCCAACCGAGCGCGGAGGTTTTTCGTTGCGCCTACGTACCCTCGTCCTATTGTTGACGCTTCTCGCCTGCCCGGCCGGGCGGGCCGCCGCCCAGGACGCCGGCCCCATAACCGGCCAGGCCGTGCTCGACGCCATCGTGGCGGCCCAGGGCAAGGTGGTGGTGGTGGACTTCTTCGCCTCCTGGTGCCGGCCCTGCCTCATGGAGATTCCGGACTTCATCGAGGCCCGCAAGCGCTATCCGGCCGACAAGGTCGTCTTCATCGGCATCTCGCTGGACCAGGACCAGGGCGAGTACTTCCGCTTCGTCAAGCAGACGCCGTTCAATTTCCCGGTCCACCTGGCCGATCCCGACGTGATGGCCACCTTCGGCGTCAAGATGATCCCCAAGACGCTCATCTACGACGTCGGGGGGCAGCAGGCCGTGAACCACTCCGGGTACATGCCCGGCGAGCAGCTGGCCCGCGAGATCGACACGCTGCTCAAGGTCCCGGCGCAATGAGCGGCCTTTTCATCCGCAAGGCGCGCATCCAGGACGTCAAGCAGATCCATGCGCTGCTCATGCACTGCGCCCGCCAGGAGTTCCTGCTGCCGCGCTCGTTCAACCAGCTCTACAGCCACCTGCGGGACTTCTTCGTCCTGGCCGGCCACGACGAGCCGGGCATCCTCGGCTGCTGCGCCCTGTCCATCACCTGGGAGGACATCGCCGAGATACGCTCCCTGGCCGTGGACGAGCACATCCAGAAGCAGGGCTGGGGCGGCAAGCTGGTCGAGGCCTGCCTGTCCGACGCGGTGACGCTCGGCATCTACAAGGTCTTCACCCTGACCTACCGGCCGCATTTCTTCGAGCGCCTGGGCTTCGCCCCGGTGGAGAAGGAGAAGCTGCCCCAGAAGGTCTGGGCCGATTGCATCAACTGCCCCAAATTTCCGGAGTGCGACGAGAACGCGCTCCTCATGGAAATGTAGGGCGCCTGGCCGAAACGCCGGAACCGGAGAGTGCGGGGAGACATGTCGGAAACGTTGCGAGAGGTGTTCGCAGAGGCGGTCGTGGCCGCCCGGGTGGCCGAGCTCGGCCGCGAGGTGTCGGCCCATTACGCCGGCCTGGGCGTCGGCGACGGGGACGTGGTCATGGTCGGCGTGCTCAAGGGCGCGCTGCCGCTTATGGCCGACCTCCTGCGGGCGCTGTCCTTTTGCCCCAACCTCGATTTCGTGCGCGTGGCCAGCTACGGCGCGGGCACGGCTCCGGGCGCGCTGCGCTTCCTCATGGACCTCGAAACCGACGTCGCCGGCCGCCACGTCCTCGTGGTGGAGGACATCGTGGACACCGGCCGCTCCCTGGCCTATCTCCTTTCCATGCTCAAGGCGCGTTCCCCGGCCAGCCTCAAGGTCTGCGCCCTGCTGGACAAGGCCTACCGCCGCGAGGTCGACGTGACCGTGGACTTCGTCGGCTTCGAGGCCCCGCCGGTCTTTCTGGTCGGCTACGGCATGGACGTGGGGGAACGGCTGCGGCGTCTTCGCGGCGTGTACGAACTGGTTCGGTAAGAAACGGCCCCTGATTTGCATGGGCGGTGGCCAAAACCGTAACCGACAGTGGGAAAAGCGCCATGATCGTTGCCTGCCCGAATTGCCAATCCAAGTTCAACCTGCCTGACGACAAGATCGGCGCCTCCGGGGCCAAGCTGCGTTGCGGCAAATGCCGCCATGTCTTTCACGTCGATCCGCCCGGGGCCGCCGACGCCGGCGGGCTCACGGACTTCGACTTCCCGGACGACCTCGCCCCCGCGCCCCCCGGCCGCCAGGAGCGGTCCGCCGCGCCGGAAGTCCCGGCCGCGCCCCGGGCCAGCATGCCCGACGACGACGTGCCGCCGGACCTGTTTCACTCCGAGACCTACGAGGACAAGGGCGGAGCCGACGACGACCGCGACACGGGCCCGGTCAAGCCCGGATTCAGCCTCGACGACGTGGCCAACCTCTCGCTGCCCGGCAGTTCGGTGTCAAAAGAACGACGCCGGCGGATCGCCGTCATCATGGGCGCGCTGATTTTCGTCGTGGTCGTGGCCGCTGCGGCCGTGTATTTCCTCGACCTGTGGCCCGGCAGGAAGGCGGCCAAGGATGCCGCCCAGCCGCCGGCGGCCACGGCCCCGGGCGCGCCGGAAAAGCCTTCCCCGGACAAGGCCGCGGCCAAGCCCGCCGACAAGCCGGCCGCCCCGGCCGCCGACGCGGGCGCGAAAAAGCCCGAGGAGACGGCCAAGGTCAAGGACATCATGCTGCAAAACGTCCGCCAGTACTACGTTTCCAACGAAAAGGCCGGACAGCTCTTCGTCATCGAGGGCAAGGCCGTCAACAACTTCAAGACGCCCAAGGAAATGATCCGCATCGAGGCCTCGCTCTTCGACGAGAAGGGCGGCTCCCTGGCCAGCCAGGAAGACCTGGCCGGCAACACGGTCTCGCTTTTCCAGCTCCAGGTCATGACCCGCGACGAGCTCAAAAACGCCCTGACCTCCCAGGTCGGCGTGCTCACCAACAACACCAACATCGCCCCGGGCGGCGAGACCCCGTTCATGGTCGTCTTTTTCGATCCGCCCGAGGCCGTCAAGGAATTCGGGGTCAAGGTGGTGGACGCCAAGGACCCGCCCCGGCAGTAGCATGGCGGGCAAGGCCAAGCGCATCTTCACCTGCTCGGACTGCGGCGGCGTTTCGCCGTCCTGGCGGGGGCAGTGTCCGCGTTGCGGCGCCTGGAACACCCTGGTCGAGGGCGTGGCCGGTCGCGGCGGCAAGGCCGGCGGTGCGGCCGTGCCCTCGGACGCGCCCATTCCTTTGGGCGAGCATCCTGGCGAGGATTTCCGACCTTTTCCCACGGGCATCGGGGGCCTGGACCGGGTGCTCGGCGGCGGGCTGACCCCGGGCGGGGCGGTGCTGCTCGGCGGCGAGCCGGGCATCGGCAAGTCCACGCTGCTGCTGCAATTGGCCGGCATGGCCGCCGCCGCCGGCCGCCGGGTGGTCTACGTCTCGGGCGAGGAGTCCCTGCCCCAGCTCAAGGCCCGGGCCGAGCGCCTGGGCGTCCTGCACGACGGCCTGCTCGCCGCCGCCACCACCGACGCCGGCGCGGCCGTGGACGTCCTCGGCGCGTCCCCCGCCCCGGACCTCGTCATCGTGGATTCCGTCCAGACCATGCACGTGGCCGGCATCGAGGGCGCGGCCGGATCCGTGTCCCAGGTGCGCTCCGTGGCCGCCTCGTGCGTGGAGGCGGCCAAACGCGGCCAGGCCTGCCTCGTGCTCGTCGGCCACGTGACCAAGGACGGCCAGATCGCCGGGCCCAAGCTCCTCGAACACATGGTGGACACGGTGCTCTACCTCGAGGGCGAGCGCCGCCATCTCTTTCGCATCCTGCGCGTGCTGAAAAACCGCTACGGCCCCACAGACGAACTGCTCGTCATGGAGATGCGCGAGCAGGGCCTGGCCGAGGTGCCCGATCCCTCGACCTTTTTCCTGGGCGACCGCGACCCGGCCGTGTCCGGCTCGGCCGTGGTCATGGCCGTGGAGGGAAGGCGGCCCTTCGCCGTGGAGGTCCAGGCCCTGGCCGCCAAGTCGTTTCTCTCCGTGCCGCGCCGGGCGGCGCTCGGGCTCGACGTGGGCCGGCTGCACCTTCTGCTCGCGGTCCTGGAAAAGCGTCTGCGCCTCAACCTCGGCCAGGCCGACATCTACGCCAAGATCGGCGGCGGGCTCAAAATCCAGGACCCGGGCCTGGACTGCGGCATCGCCGCCGCCGTGCTGTCCTCGTTCTACGACCGGCCCCTGCCCGCCGGCGCGGTCTTCTGGGGCGAAGTGGACCTTTCCGGCCGCATCCGCCCCGTCTCCGGCCACGAGGCCCGGCTCAAGCAGGCCGAGCGCCTGGGCTACGGCCCGGCGGTCTGCCCCGACCCCGGCCGGCTGGGGCCCAGGGTGGGCGACCTGTCGGAGCTGGCGCGCCTGCTTTTCTCGAAATCGTAATCCCGGCGCGACGCATGCCGCCTTCGCGGGTTGCCCCTGGCTGGAGAATGGTGCATACAAAATGGTATGCAACGAATTCTCCCCGGGTCGTTGCCGGTCGGCCCGCGAAAAACCGGCCCCTCTTCCTGGTGCTTCACCGTCTGGGCTCCCAATCGTCAACGCCTTGACCTGCTCCTCGACGACACGGGCCGGTCCGTGCCCATGGAGCCGCTTCCCGGCGGCCATTTCACGGCCGAGGTTTCGGACCTAACCGAGGGCGCGCGCTACTGGTTCGTGCTGGACGGCGAGACCCGCCGGGCCGATCCGGCCTCGCGCCTCCAGCCGGACGACGTCCACGGCCCCTCGGCCCTGGTCGACACGGACGCCTTCGCCTGGACCGACGCCGCCTTCGCGCCGCCGCCCCCGGACCGTCGAATCTATTACGAAATCCACGTCGGCACGTTCACCCCGCAAGGGACCTTCGACGCCGTCGTCGAGCGCCTGGCCCACCTGCGCGCGCTCGGCGTCACCTGCCTGGAGCTCATGCCCGTGGCCCAGTTCCCGGGCGGACGCAACTGGGGCTACGACGGCGTCTTTCCCTTCGCCGTAAGCCTGGCCTACGGCGGCCCGGCGGGCCTGGCCCGACTGGTGGACGCCTGCCACGCCCATGGCCTGGCCGTGGTCCTCGACGTGGTCTACAACCACCTCGGCCCCGAAGGGAACTACCTGCGCGACTTCGGGCCGTACTTCACCGACCGCTACCGCACGCCCTGGGGCGAGGCCATAAACTTCGACGGCCCCGGCAGCGCGGCCGTGCGGGAGTTCTTCATCCAAAACGCGCTGTACTGGCTGCGCGACCACCACATCGACGGCCTGCGCCTGGACGCCGTGCACGCCATCCACGACCAGAGTCCCGTGCATTTCGTGGCCGAGCTGGCCGGGGCCGTGGCCGATTGGGAGGCCCGCGCCGGTCGGCGGACCTTTCTCGTGGCCGAGACGCACCTCAACGATCCGGCGGTGGTCACGGACAAGGCGGCCGGCGGCATGGGCCTTGACGGCCTGTGGAACGACGACTTCCACCATGCCGTCCACGCTCTTCTGACCGGCGAGCGGCTGGGGTATTACGCGGACTACGGCTCCCGGGACGACCTCGCCCTGGCCATGGCCGACGGCTTCGCCTACGCCGGCCGGCCCAGCGCCTTTTTCGGCCATGTGCGCGGCAGCTGCGCCGCCCACCTGCCGGCCGACCGTTTCGTCAACTGCCTGCAGAACCACGACCAGGTCGGCAACCGGGCCAAGGGCGAGCGCCTCGCCGCCCTGGTCGGGCCGCCGGCCGCGCGCCTGGCCGCCGCGCTGCTGCTCTTGTCCCCGGGCTCGCCGCTGCTTTTCATGGGTGAGGAGTGGGGCGAGACGCGGCCGTTTCTCTACTTCATCAGTCACCTGGACGCCGGGTTGGTTGCGGCCGTGCGCCGGGGCCGCAAGCGGGAATTCGCCAGCTTCCGCTGGCGCGGCGAGGTCCCGGACCCCTTCGCCGCGGCCACCTTCGAGGAAAGCCGGCCGGACTGGGACAAGCCCGCCGCGCCCGGCCACGCCGCCATGCTCGCCTGGTACAAGGCCTTGCTCGGCCTTCGCGCCGCAAGCCCGGCCCTGCGGGAGACGCATCGGCCGCGCACCCGGGTCTGGCCCCTGGACGGGGCCTTGGCCCTGGCCATGGAGCGTCGGGGCGAGGACGGGCGTTTCCTGTGCCTGTTCAACCTCGGCCGGCGCGCCACGCGCGCAAGCGTCGGCGCGTCCGCCCCGGTCAAGGGGTACGCGCGTCTTCTGGACAGCGACGAGGCACGCTTCGGCGGCGAGGGGGCCGTCCTGCCCGAGCGCCTGGCCGCGACCCTGACCCTGCCGCCCCTTCGCTCCGTGGTCTACAAGCACGGGGAGGAACGACCGGAATGAACCGTTACGTCTGCATCCACGGGCATTTCTACCAGCCGCCCCGGGAGAACCCTTGGCTCGAGGAGGTCGAGGTCCAGGATTCGGCCCATCCGTACCATGATTGGAACGAACGCATCACGGCCCAGTGCTACGGTCCCAATTCCGGCTCGCGCATCCTGGACGGCGAAGGCTGCATCATCGACATCGTCAACAACTACTCCAAGATCAGCTTCAACTTCGGCCCCACGCTCCTGTCCTTTCTCGAACGCCGTCATCCCCGGCTGCACCAGGCCATCGTGGAGGCGGACAGGCTGTCCATGGAGCGCTACGACGGCCACGGTTCGGCCCTGGCCCAGGCCTACGGCCACCTGATCCTGCCCCTGGCCAGCCGGCGCGACAAGATCACCCAGGTCGCCTGGGGCGTGGCCGACTTCCGGGCCAGATTCGGCCGTGATCCCGAGGGCATGTGGCTGCCCGAGACCGCCGTGGACCTGGAGACCCTGGCCATTCTGGCCGACGCCGGCATTCGCTTCACCATCCTGGCCCCGCGCCAGGCCGCCCGCACGCGCCGTCTGGGAGACGAGGAGTGGCAGGACGTGTCCGAGTCGCGCGTGGACCCCACCGCCCCCTATCTGGTGCGTCTGCCGGACGGGCGCGACTTCACCGTGTTCTTCTACGACGGCCCCATCTCCCAGGACATGGCCTTCGGCGACCTCCTCGACCGGGGCGAGGCCTACCGCGACCGGCTCATGGCCGCCTTCAACGACGACCGCGACTGGCCCCAGCTCGTGCACGTGGCCACCGACGGCGAAACCTACGGCCACCACCACGCCTTCGGCGAGATGGCGCTCACGTACTGCCTGTCCCTCATCGAGGCCGACCCGACGGTGGAGCTCGTCAACTACGCCGCCTACCTCGGCCGCCATCCGCCCGTGCACGAGGCGGAAATTTTCGAGAACTCCTCCTGGAGCTGCATCCACGGCGTGGAGCGCTGGCGGTCGGACTGCGGCTGCAATTCCGGCATGCACGGCGGCTGGCATCAGCGCTGGCGGCAACCGCTGCGCGAAGCCATGGACTGGCTGCGGGACCGCTGCGCCGCGATCGTCGCAGCCGAAGGGGCGAAGCTCTTCAAGGATCCCTGGCAGGCCCGCGACGCGTACATCGCCGTGGTCAACGACAGGAGCGAGGCCAGCCGGGACGCCTTCCTGGCCGCCCAGGCCAAGGGGAGGCTCTCGGCGGAACGGCGCGTGCGGGCGCTGAAGCTCATGGAGCTCTCGCGCCAGGCCATGCTCGTCTTCACGAGTTGCGGCTGGTTTTTCGACGAGATCTCCGGCATCGAGACCGTGCAGGTCCTGCAGTACGCCGCCCGGGCCATCCAGTTGGCCGGGGAGCTCGGCGGCGGAGAGCTGGAGGAGCCTTTCGCCGCCATCCTGGAAAAGGCCCCGAGCAACGTCCTGGCCTCCGGCCGGGAGGCCTACGAACGCTATGCCAAGCCGGCCGCCGTGGACATCGAGCGGGTAGGCGCGCACTACGCCATCTCTTCGCTGTTCACGGCTCCGGACGAGCATTACCGCTATGGCTGCTACCGCGCCCACGGCCGTGACGAGAAGCGCGAGACGGCCGGCCGGGCCAGGCTCCTCACCGGCCGGGCGGACATCGCCTCCGAGGTCACGGGCGAGCGCCTCGACGCCGCCTTCGCCGTGTTTCACGCCGGCGGACAGAATCTCGCCTGCGGCCTGCGGCCTTTCCGCGATGCGGCCAGCCTCGGCGTCATGGAGTCCGACCTCCGCCAGGCTTTCGAGCGCGGCGACCTGGCCGAAACCATCCGCGTCCTGGACGCCCATTTCGAGACCCACACCTTCTCCATCCGCCACCTCTTCCGCGACGAGCAGCGCAAGGTGGTGGCCGAGGCCCTGGCCCCGGAATTCGAGGCCGCCGAGGCCATGTACCGCCAGATCTTCGAGACCAACTACCCGATCCTCAATTTCCTCCAGTGGATCGGCATGCCCGTGCCCCGGCACATCCAGGACGCCGCCGTCTTCGTGGTGGAAACGGACATCCGGCGGCAGCTCTCCGGGGACGCCATCGACCTCGAGCGCCTGGAGGGACGCATCGAGGACGCCCGGCGCTTCGGGCTTGCCCTGGATTACGAGGGCCTGGGCCTGGAAGGCGCGGACTGGGTCAACCGCCGGGCGCGGGACTTCGGCGAGGACCACGGCAACCTCGAGCTTTTGGCCAACGTCAAGGAGTCGCTGGAGAAGCTGCGCGCCCTGCCCATGGGCCTCAACCTCTTCAAGGCCCAGAACGTGGTCTTCGAGCTGTCCCGGGAACGCTTCGCCGAGAAACGCCAGGCCGCCGCCGGGGGCGACGCCGAGGCCGGGCGTTGGCTGGAGCTTTTCGCCGAACTGGCCGAGGCGCTCAAGGTGAGGTTGCCCCAATGAACGCGCCGGTCGCCACCTACCGCATCCAGTTCTGCCAGGACTTCGATTTCGCGCGCTGCCAGGGCGTTCTCGACTACCTGGCGGCGCTTGGCGTCTCCCACCTCTACGCCTCGCCCATCTTCCGGGCCCGGCCCGGCTCGTCCCACGGCTACGACGTGTGCGACCACAAGGAAATCAACCCCGAGCTCGGCGGCGAGGAGGGCTTCCGGGCCCTGGCCGCCGCCGCCCGCAAGCGGGGCATCGGCTGGATCCAGGACATCGTGCCCAACCACATGGCCGTGTCCGGAGACAACCGGACGCTGGTGGACGTGCTGGAAAACGGCCCGTCCTCGCGTTTTTACCATTTCTTCGACATCGACTGGGACCATCCCTACGAGAGCATCAAGGGCCGCATGCTGGCCCCGTTTCTGGGCAATTTCTACGGCAGCGTGCTGGAGGCCGGGGAAATATCCCTCGGGTTCGACGCCGACGGCTTCTTCGTGCGCTACTACGACCTGCGCTTTCCGCTGCGCATCGACTCCTACGTCCGGCTGCTGACGCTCGGCCTCGACCGGCTGCGCGAGGCCATCGGCCGGGACTCCCCGGATTACATCAAGCTCCTGGGCCTGCTCTACACCATCAAGTCCCTGCCTGCCGACGACGCCAAGGACGAGCGCTACGACCAGATCTTCTTCGTCAAGCAGATGCTCTTCGAACTCTACGGGAAAAGCGCGCCGGTGCGCGCCCACATCGAGGCCAACCTGACCAGGGTCAACGGCACGGCCCCGGCGGACGGCGAAGGCGAGACCGAACCCGAGGACCGGCGGGCGCTTCTCGAAAGCATCCTGGCCGAGCAGTACTTCCGGCTGTCCTACTGGAAGGTGGCCGGCGAGGAGATCAACTACCGCCGGTTTTTTTCCATCAACGACCTCATCTCCCTGCGGGTCGAGGAGGAGGCGGTCTTCCGCCACTCCCACGGCAAGATCTTCGAACTGGTCCGGGAGGGGCTTTTCTCGGGCCTGCGCGTGGACCACATCGACGGGCTCTACGATCCGGCCCGCTACCTGCGCCGGCTGCGCGAGGCCATCGGCGAGGCCTACCTCGTGGTCGAGAAGATCTGCGTGGCCGGCGAGCCGCTGCCGGCGCTGTGGCCCGTGGCCGGCTCCACGGGCTACGATTTCCTCAACGCCGTGTGCGGGCTCTTCGTGGACACGAACAAGGAAAAGGCCTTCGAGCGCATCTACGCCGGCTTCACCAGCCGCAACCAGCGTGCCGAGGACGTGGCCGTCTGGAAAAAGCGCCGCATCATCGAGACGCACATGTACGGCGACGTGGAAAACCTGGCCCGACTCATAAACGCCGTCTCCAGCCTCGACCGTCAGGGTTTCGACATCACCTTGCGCTCGACCAAGCGGGCCCTGTCCGAGGTGCTGGCCCACTTCCCGGTCTACCGGACCTACATCTCGCCCGACGCCATCCGGCCGGCGGACATCGGCTACGTGCGCACGGCCATCCGCCGGGCCAAGCGCCACAACGCCGACCTGGCCTACGAGCTCGACTTCCTGGAGCGCTTCCTGCTCCTGCAATACGACGCCAACCTGGGCGAGGCGCGAAAGGACCAGTGGACCCGGTTCGCCATGCGCTTCCAGCAGGTCAGCGGGCCGCTGATGGCCAAGGGCGTGGAGGACACGGCCTTCTACGTGCTGGGACGGCTGCTTTGCCTCAACGAAGTGGGGGCCGAGCCCGGAGCCTTCGGGCTCTCGTCCGAGGCCTTCCACGCGGCCATGGCCGAGCGGGCCGGGCAGTGGCCGAGGGCCATGAGCGCCACCGCCACCCACGACGCCAAGCGCGGCGAGGACGCCCGACTGCGCCTGGCCGCCCTGTCCGAGATGCCGGCCGACTGGCGCACCGCCCTGGGGGCCATGCACCGGGCGGCACGGCGGCGCAAGACGCCCGTGGGCGACAAGGCCGCGCCGGAGCGAAACGACGAATACATGCTCTACCAGATCCTCCTGGCCCATTATCCGGCCCGGGCCGAGGACCTGCCGGGATTCGGCGAGCGGCTGTCCGCCTATCTGCTCAAGGCCGTGCGCGAAGGCAAGGAGCGTTCCAACTGGCTGAGCCCGGACACGGCCTATGAAAAGGCCCTGACGGACTTCGCCGCGAAGCTTTTGCGCGATGGGCCCAAAAGCGCCTTCATGACCGCCTTCGCGCCCCTGTGCCGCCGGCTGACCCGGATCGGATACGCCTACGGCCTGGGGCAGGTCGTGCTCAAGTTCGCCTGTCCGGGCACGCCGGACATCTACCAGGGCACGGAGGACTGGGATTTTTCCTTCGTCGATCCGGACAACCGTCGGCCGGTGGATTTCGCGACCCGGGAAAAGAGCCTGGCGAGACTGGCTGCGGCCTTCGCCGCCGACGCGCCGGGGCTTTGCCGGGAGCTTGCCGCCACGCCCGAGGACGGCCGGATCAAGCTCTTCACCCTGTGGCGGGCCCTGGCCGCGCGTCGGGCCGATCCCGACCTCTTTAGCGGGGGGGGCTATGCGCCGGCGCGTTTCACCGGCAGCCTGGCCCGGCATGCCTTCGGCTTTTGGCGGACCTTCGAGGGCAGGGCGGCCCTGGCGATCGTGCCTCGATGCCTGGCCACCTTCGGAGCCGGGCAGGGGGACTTCGTGTGCGGCGAGGCCTGGGAGGACGCGCGCCTGGCCGAGGTCCCGGCCGGCGTGGGGACGCTTACGGACGCCATGACCGGGCGGAGTTTTTCCGGGGACGGGCTGGCGCTGCGGGAAGTGCTGCGGGATTTCCCCGTGGCCCTGCTCACGGGCGGGCTTACGTCCGGGACCTGAAGCTTCAGGGAATTTCCAGCGCGTCGCCGGGCCGGGCGTAGGCGAACACGGTCGTGCCGGGGCGACGCAGCCGGTCGGCGAAGCGCGCGAGGTATTCCGTGTGACCGCCCAGGTGCATGGGCGCGAACACGGCGGGCTCGAGCTTTTCCACGAACTGCGGCGCGCCGGAAAGGCTCGGCAGGCGCGGGTCCATGTTGGAGAAGGCCACGTCGAGCGACCGGGCGGACAGGGCCTTGAGCGCCCGCCGCCAGGACATGCCCACGGCCCGGCGGGCGGCCGGCGTCTGCCCCGGCCAGTCCCAAAGGGCCAGATCTCCGCCGAAATAGACCGAGAGCCCCGCCACCTCGATGCGGTAGGCGACGCCCATGTCGTTGCTCTCCAGGGCGGCGACGCGCAGGCCGTCCTCTTCCCAAACCCCGTCCGGTTCCATGACCACCGCGTCCGGCGGCAACCGGTCGCCGTGCAGGTCGGCCACGTCGTCGGAGACCACGAACCGGCGCGACCCGGCCATGGCCGTCGCCCGGACGATGTCCGGATCGAAATGGTCGTCGTGGCTGTGGGAGACGAAGACGGTCAGGTCCGCGCCGGCGATGCGCGCCGCAGCGGCCTGCGCGGCCTCGGAGGGCAGGTAGGCCGGGGCCGGGTAGTCGAAAAGCAGCGTCCTGCCGCCGGTGCGCAGGATGAAGCAGTCGTGGTGGATGTAGACGATGCTGGCGGACATGGGCGGCTACGATGCGGCACCGGACTTGGTCCCGCCGGATGCGGCCGGATCTGGGGCGGCGAAAGGCAGATGGTCTCCCCTGGCCCAGACTTGGGCGTCATGGCCGGAGAGTTCGATCTCGATCGTGAGGCCCGGAATGCTGGGCAAAGCCAGCTCGAAACGCCCGGAGACAGGCGACCAGATCGCGTCGCCCGTGCGGTTTTCCAGGACAAAGGCCTGGTGGGCGTTTTCGTCGGGTTTCACGACGCGCACGAGCACCTTGCTTTTGCCGTCGCCGCCGACGCGCGGAAAGAAGAAGACCTTGTCCGGCGGCGTGCCGGACAAACGCAAGCGGATGACGGCGTGGGCGTCCTCTGGCGAAAGGGCGGTCGTGCCTTCGGCGTCGGGAGTCCCGGCGGAAATCGCGCGCTGCTCCAGTATGGCATATGAGAGCGGCAGTTCGCGGGCCGTGGGCCAACCCGAACCGTCCGTCGGTCGCCAGGCGAGGATATCGGGAAATAATGCGTCCAATTGCGCGACAGGAACCGGCGTGTCGCGGTCGCAGGCCCGAATCACCGCCGGGTCGGTCATGAGCGCCCGGTAGACGTGCTTGGCCAGCTCGAAATTGCCGCGGCGGCTGAAATGCACCGTATCGGAGAAAAGCAGGCGCGGATTGCCGCGGGCCTTGGTTTCTTGGTCGAAAAAAGACTGGGGGTCCATCAGGGGGACGCCCTCCTTCCGGGAAATCGCCCGATTGACTCCGGCGACATAGTCCCGCCCGAAGGCGTAGACGTGGGCGAGGTCGGCATCGATGCCCATGGCCTGGGCCACATCCGGTTCTTGGGCCGCAATCCAGGGGTAATTCACCAGCAGCAGGCCCACGGCGTCTGTCTTCGCCTGGCGCAGGATCGCTTCGAGGTTGTCGCGGAAGCGGAACTGCTCCATGCGCCGCGTATATTCGTCCCCGCCGGGAGCCGGAGGGGTCCCGCGCAGTTTTCGCCCGATCTCCCCGGCCAGCCGGTACGAAGCCAGCCTGGAAAGGTTGCGGCTGAGCCAGTCCGTGATCCCTGGGGATTGCGGGGCCGTCAGGGTCAACAGGATGGCATCCATGGAATCCCCCAGACGTTCGAGATCGTTGGGGGACATCTGGCGGCAGGCGGCCATGACGTCGTTCAAGCCGTCCATGAGGACGTAGACGTCGGGCTGGTAGTCGCGCAGCTCCTTTTTGACGCGAAGGAGGGTGTGCCAGCTATGATAACCGAACACGCCGCCGTTGAGGACTTCCACGCGGTGGTCCGGGTCGCGCTCCGTACGGCGGAAGATTTCGCCGAGCAGGGCGGGGTAGCTGAAGCGGTCCGCGTCGGCCCCGGCCCCAAGGGTCGTGGAGTCGCCGAGGCAGATGATGCGCAAGACGCCGGCGGGTTTGGGGACGGCGAAATCCTGGCCGACGAACCCGTGGTTGTTGAACCGGAAGTTCGCCACCGAGACGTTGCGACGCAGGCGATACCCGAGCAGGGGATCGGGTTGCGCTGCCCGGTCCGCGGAGAAGTGCTGCAGGTCGAGTCCCCGCTTCGCCGCCACGTCGGAGGACGGAAGCAGACGCGCCATGCCCTCAAACAACGCCAGAGCCAGGAAGAGGGACGCCGCGAACAACAAGAGGTCGCGGACGTGTGCGGCGCGTTGGGTCGGCAACGGTGTTTTCTCCCTGGTAAAGCTCCGGTTGTTACGTCAGGTCGGAAAGGTCGGAGCCCGGTCTTCTACGCCACGTCCCAGCGGGGGCCGGCCGGGGTGTCCATGACCGTGACGCCGAGGTCGGCCAGTGCGTCGCGGATGGCGTCGGAGCGGGCGAAATCCTTGTTCTTGCGGGCGTCCTGGCGCTCGGCCACAAGCGCCTCCACCCGGGCGGCGTCGATGCCCAGGCGCGCGGCCCGGCTGGCCTTGAGCGCTTCCAGGAAGGCTTCGCTGCCCTGACCGAAAAGGCCGAGCTCCTGCCCCCAGTCGGCCAGGTCGGCCAGGATGCGGCGCAGGATGTCGGCCGTCTCGCGGCTCTTGGCCATGGCCTTGTCTTCCATGAGCCGGCCGGCCAGGCGCGCCGCGCCGAACACGTGGCCCAGGGCCTGGGCGGTGTTGAGGTCGTCGTCCATGGCCGCGCCGAAGCCTTCCTCCAGCTTGGCCAGCTCCTGGGCCACGTCCGGGGGGAGCTTGGTCTCGGACCATTTGGCCCGGGCGAGCGCCTGCTCCATCTGGGCCATGGCGGCGTAGATGCGGCGCAAGCCTTTTTCCGCCTCGTCCAGGGCCTGGTCGGAGTAGTCCAGGGGGCTCCTGTAATGGGAGGAGACCAGGAAGAAGCGCAGCACCTCGGGCAGGTAGCGGGCGTAGATGTCGCGGATGGTGACGAAGTTGCCCAGGGACTTGGACATCTTCTCGGTGTTGATGCGCACGAAGCCGTTGTGGACCCAGAAGCGGCAGAACTCGCCGCCGATGGCCGCCTCGCTCTGGGCGATCTCGTTTTCGTGGTGGGGGAAGACGAGGTCCTGGCCGCCGCCGTGGATGTCGATGGGCATGCCCAGGAGCTTTTCGCTCATGGCCGAGCATTCCAGGTGCCAGCCGGGCCGGCCGGGGCCGAAGGGGCTGTCCCAGACGGGCTCGCCGGGCTTGGACGACTTCCACAGGGCGAAGTCCAGGGGGTCTTCCTTTTCCTCGCCCGGGGCCACGCGCGCGCCGGCTCGCATGTCTTCCACGTCGCGCCCCGAAAGCTTGCCGTAGCCGGGAAAGGAGCGCACCCGGAAATACACGTCGCCCGAGGGCGTGCGGTAGGCGTGGCCGTTTTCGATGAGCCGCTCGGCCAGCCCGGCCATCTCGCCGATGTACTGCGTGGCCCTGGGCTCGGCGTCGGCGCGCAGGATGCCGAGCTTGTCCATGTCCTCGTAGAAGGCGGCGATGTAGCGCTCGGCGATGACGTCGGAGGCGACGCCTTCGGCGTTGGCCTTTCTGATGATCTTGTCGTCCACGTCGGTGAAGTTGCGCACGAAGGTGACGTCCAGGCCCTTGCGGCGCAGGTGGCGCACCAGCACGTCGAAGACCACGGACGAGCGGGCATGCCCGATATGGCACAGGTCATAGGCGGTGATGCCGCACACGTACATGGCCACCTTGCCCGGCCGGCGGGGGACGAAGGTCTCCTTGGACCGGGTCATGGTGTTGAAAAGCTGCATGCCAAGCCTCCCTGAAAAAGTCCCCACCCTTTGCAAAGGGGAGGCGTAAAGTCAAGGGACGCCCGAGCCGGGCGGTCCGCCTGCCTGCGCCGCCCCAACGACAAGGGCCGGCGGTTCCCTGGGGAACCGCCGGCCCTGGCGTCGCTTGCGCGGCGAAAGCTAGTCGGTGACCACCATGACGCTGGAGGCCTTGACCATGGCCTTGACCTTGGAACCGGCCTTGAGGCCCATGTGCTCGGCGGACTCCTTGGTGATGACGGAGACGATCTCGACGCCGGGGGCGGCTTCGATGACGACTTCCGCGTTGACCATGCCGATGTTGACCTTCTTGACGGTGCCGGGGATGAGATTGCGGGCGCTGACTTTCATGTTCTTGCTCCGTGTCTGGCGTTTGTCTGGCTAGTCGGTGACGATCATGACGCTGGAGGCCTTGACCATGGCCTTGACCTTGGCGCCGGCCTTGAGGCCCATGCCCTCGGCGGATTCCTTGGTGATGACGGAGACGATCTCGACGCCGGGGGCGGCTTCGATGACGACTTCCGCGTTGACCATGCCGATGTTGACCTTCTTGACGGTGCCGGGGATGAGATTGCGGGCGCTGACTTTCATGGCTGCGACTCCTTGCGGTGTTGTATGTTGCCGGGCTGCGACCAAACGCCTGCCTGCCTTGCGATGCTTGCGATGGGACAGAGATAGAACATTTTTTAGTCACACGCAAATTATTTTTTTCGTGTGATATCGATTTTTTGCAAAGTTATTTTACTGTAAGTGGTTATGTCGTTACAGTCACGAACTTGAAAATTTCGTGACAGCATGATGATTAATGACTCATCTCTTTCCTCTCTGCCTTCGGCCGGTTGGCCGAAAGAGTGCTGCTTCAGAACATATCCTTTGTGACGACGGGATGTTCCGCCGCAACGGCGGCAGCGCCGCCGACGGTTGTTGCCGGTGAAAAAGGACACATCTGGCGCGAACAGGGCGCGGGGAAGCGGGACGTGCGGCCCGCCGACGGGCGGGCTTCCGGGGAAGTTCCCCCGGCCGGGCGGCCGCCGCCGCGCCCCGGTCCGGTCGGGCGGGGCGCGGCGGAAAACGGCCGGCCCTTGTTAGCCCTTCCAGTCCAGGCGCACGACCACGGTGGGGTCGAGCACCTGGAAGGTGAAGGACTCCAGGAAGAAAAGCGCCACCTTCTCGGTGTCGTGGGAGGCGTAGCCGATGGCGATGTCGCCGCCGAGCGTCATCTCCAGGTCGCCGCCGCGCGTGGAGAGCAGGTAGGCCTCCTCCAGGAACGGGCTGACGATGACCTCGCCGCCGAGCATGGTCTCCAGGTACTGCGACAGCGGGTAGCCGCGCACGTGCCCGGACAGGGCCACCCAGGTCTCGGGGCCGACCACCAGGGCGTAGGGGCCCTCCACCGAGGTCTTGCGCAGGGCGGTGAGCCCCAGGGACACTTTTTCGGCGATGTCCTCGGGGTCCTTGGTCAGGGTCATGCGCGTCTGGCTGGAGACTTCCGAGAGCCCCTTGATGCCGGCCGGGGCGAAGCCGTGGTACACGGCCTCCTCCTCGAACCGGGCGAGCTTCTCCGCGGCGGCGTCCAGGGAGGCCAGGTCGATGTCCTTGCCGCCCCGGGCGGCGTTGTCGATCTCGGCGATGTCCAGGGTGAAGGGCACCTTGACCTCGACCAGCGGCTTGACCTGGTGCAGGCCGTAGGTGATGCCGGATACGGACTGGGTCTTGGCGTATTCGATGCGCCCCAGCGGCACGGCGGCGTATTCCCAGCCGAGCGGCCCGGCCACGTCCACGACCCGGCGGGCCGAGAGCATGGTGGTGAGCGTCTGGCGGGCGCGGCTGTCCACGGCCTGCCAGGCGGCGGCGGTGATGGGGGCGAGATCGCGTTTGAGAATGTCCATGGCGTCTCCTTTGCGCCCGCGTCCTTGCGCGGACGCCGTGGAACGAATGACGGCGGAAAACTAGCGGCCGGCCTTGAGGCTGCCGATGCCGAGCGACCCCCCCGCGGCCGGGGCCCTCTCCGGGGCGGCCTGTCCGCCCTCGCCCGTGGCCGCGTCCTCCAGGGCGGTGATGTCGCCCGTGGTGAAAAGGTAGGTGCGCATGACCGCGTCCCAGCCGGGCATGGTGCGGCGCAGCCACTCCAGGCCCATGATGGCGTGCTCCATCTCCTCGTCGCGGTTGTGGGCCATGATGGCCTTGATCTGCGGGTCCGTGGCCGCGGCCACGCGCTGATGGTACCAGTTGATGGCCTCGATCTCTTCCTTGAGGCTCATCAGCGCCCGGACGAAATCCCGGTCCAGGGGCGAGAGCTCGGCGACTGGCTCGTGATACTGATCCATGTGGTGCTCCTTGGCTGTGCCCGCCCCGGAAACGGCGGGCGATTGCCGGCACTATGCCACAGGCGCGGCGAAATGCAACGCCGCGCCTGTGAAGAAAAGAGCGCATCCGGGAGGAGGCTAGAACAGGATCAGGTCTTTGACTTGGTTGGCGTCGCCTTCCCGGGGCGGGAAGGCCGGGGCCAGAAGGTCGCCCAGGCGGGAGACGGCCTGGGCCAAGGCCTTGTCCGGGTCGGCCCGGCGGATGTCCTCGGAGAGGGAGGCGGCCACGGCGTCCAGCTTCCTGGCGTCGACCCCGGCGGCCAGCCCCGTGTCCGGAAGCAGGAAGACCAGGCCCTCGAAGACCGAGACGTAGACGAGCAGGGCGTTGCGCTCCCGGGTGTCGGCCAGCCCGTGGACGTGAAAAGCGGCCTGGGCCGCCTGCAGGGTCTCGTGGCGGGCGCGCCCGGGCGAGACGAAAGGACGCTTGAGCGCCGGCAGCCGGCTGGCGGCCTGGAAGCCGGCCAGGGAAAAGAGGCCGAAAAAAGCCAGGAAAAGCCACATGTCGCGCGTGCCGGCCAAAAGGCAGAGGAATACCGCCCCCAAAAGGCCCACGGCCATGGCGCAGGCCAGCTCCGCCTTGGGGTAGCTGTCGCTGGCCCCGACCACCATGGGCACGATCTCGGCCGAGGTCCTGGCCTCGGCGGCGCGCACCGCCTCGAGGATTCTCGCCTGGCCGTCGCGGGACAAAAACCTGTGGGCAAGCCGCTTCATGTCCGCCTCCTACCAGCTTCCCGACGACCCGCCGCCGCCGAAGGAACCGCCGCCGCCGGAAAATCCGCCGCCGCCACCGGAGGACCCGCCGCCTCCGCCGAAATAGAATCCGCCGCCGCCGCCCCGGCCGGAACTGAAAAGCGCCGGCCCGATGAGCCCGAGCACCACGCCGGCGATGCACAGAAGCGCCAGCACGCCGAGGCCCATGCCGAAAAGCGCGCCCGCCCCGGGCAGCACCAGGCCGAAGATGCCGGCCCGGGCCGGTGCCGGCAGCCGCGACAGCACGGCCGTCAGGACGACGGCCAGGATGAACAGCCCGAAAAAGGCGTTGTCGTCATTGTGCGCTTGCGTGCCGCCGTGGCCGGGCTCGGCTTTGTACTCGCCGCGCACGGCCTCCATGATGGCCGACACGCCGCTTTGCACGCCGGCGTCGAAGCGGCCGGCCTTGAAGGCCGGCAGGATGGCGTAGTCGATGATGCGCCCGGACAGCGCGTCCGTAAGCCGGCCCTCCAGGCCGTAGCCCACCTCGATGCGCACCTTGCGGTCGCCCTTGGACACGAGCAGCAGCACGCCGTTGTCCTTGCCTTTCTGCCCGATGCCCCAGGCCTGCGCCACCTTGACGGAATACTCCTCCAGGGTTTCGCCGGCCAGGGACGGGATGGTCAGCACCACCACCTGCGTGGAGTCCGTGCGCTCGAACTCGGCCAGTTTGGCGTCGAGCGCCTTCACCGTCTCCGGCGAAAGCAGGCGGGCGTCGTCCACCACCCGCCCGGTCAGGCGCGGCACGTCCAGGGCCAGGGCGGTGGAGGCGAGGGTGAGGGAGAGCAGGAGGAGGAAGAGGGAGAGGAAGATGCCTCCGGCGGGGGGGGGGGGGGGGGGGGGGGGGGGGGGGGGGGGGGGGGGGGGGGGGGGGGGGGGGGGGGGGGGGGGGGGGGGGGGGGGGGGGGGGGGGGGGGGGGGGGGGGGGGGGG
>JAEWCY010000284.1 GCA_023390395.1 Pseudomonadota bacterium
ACGGCGTTTAAGGACCAGGAACGCATCTCTTACGAGGAGTTCAGGAAAAGCCATGAATGCCACTGCTCCAAGTAAGAAGCCCAAGACGCCCCGCACCCCCATGCCCGAGCAGGACCCCAAGGTCCGCGCGCGCAACTTCGAAGAGGTCGCCCTCGGCTACACGCCGGAGATGGCCGCGAGCGAGGCCGCGCGTTGCCTGCAATGCAAGAAACCGAGCTGCCGCAAAGGCTGCCCGGTGGAAATCGACATCCCGGGCTTCATCAAGAAGGTCGTGGAAGCCGACCTCGACGCCGCCTACGGCGTCATTCGCGAAACCAACTCCCTGCCCGCCGTGTGCGGCCGGGTCTGTCCCCAGGAAAATCAGTGCGAAGGCTCGTGCATCCTGGGCAAGAAAGGCGAGCCCGTGGCCATCGGCCGGCTGGAACGGTTCGTGGCCGACACGCACCTGGCCAAATCGGCCTGTGAAACGGTGACCGGCGCGCCGGCCTGCGCCATGCTGCGCGAGGACCTCAAAGTCGCCTGCATCGGTTCGGGACCGTCGAGCCTCACCTGCGCCGGCTATCTCGCCGCCCGCGGCATCCCGGTCACGGTCTTCGAGGCCCTGCACGAGGTCGGCGGCGTGCTCGTCTACGGCATCCCGGAATTCCGGCTGCCCAAGGCCGTGGTGCGCCAGGAAGTCCAGGCCATGAAGGCCCTGGGCGTGGAGTTTCGCACCAACTGGGTCGGCGGCAAAACCATCACCGTGCCCGAGCTCCTGGAGTCGGGCTACAACGCCGTCTTTATCGGCGTCGGCGCGGGTCTGCCGCGCTTCCTCGGCATCCCGGGCGAAAACCTGATCGGCGTGTTCTCGGCCAACGAGTACCTGACGCGCGTCAACCTCGGCCGCGCCTACAAGTTCCCGGCCGCGGACACCCCCACCTTCCCGGGCAAGCACGTCGTGGTCTTCGGCGGCGGCAACGTGGCCATGGACTCGGCCCGTACGGCCATGCGCCTGGGGGCCGAAAAAGTCTCCCTGGCCTACCGCCGCACCGAACACGAGATGCCCTGCCGGCGCGAGGAACTGCACCACGCCAAGGAGGAAGGGCTGGAGATCCTGTGCCTCAACGCCCCGCTGGAATTCATCGGGGACGAAAACGGCAGGCTCAAACAGATCGCCATGCAGAAGATGATGCTCGGCGATCCCGACGCCTCGGGCCGCTGCGCGCCGGTCGCCTGCCAGGGCGACACCTGCGTCCTCGACGCCGACATGGCCATCGTGGCCGTGGGCACCGGAGCCAACCCGCTCATCAGCCAGACCACGCCGGGCCTGGAAACGTACCGCCGCGGCTACATCACGGCGGACCCGGAAACCGGCGAAACCTCGATCCGAAACGTCTTTGCCGGGGGCGACATCGTCACCGGCGCGGCCACGGTCATCTCGGCCATGGGCGCAGGCCGCCGCGCGGCCAAAGCCATTGCCGAGCGCCTGCTTGGTGCGACCGCGGCCGATTTGCCACCGGCCCACGCGGCGGATGATTCCGCCGACGCTTAGAGCACCATAACCATTTGAGGAGACCACACATGGCTCTTTTCACCAAGGAAGAAGCGCTCAAATACCATTCCGCTTGGCGCACCGGCAAACTCGAGTCCGTGCCGATCAAGCCCTTCCGCAACCAGAAGGACCTCTCCCTGGCCTATTCCCCGGGCGTCGCCCTGGCTTGCAAGGAAATTGAGGCTGATCCTGAAAACGTGTGGAAATACACCAACCGGGGCAACCTGGTCGCCGTGGTCTCCAACGGCACCGCCGTGCTCGGCCTTGGCAACATCGGCCCCATGGCCGGCAAGCCGGTCATGGAAGGCAAGGGCGTGCTGTTCAAGATCTTCGCGGACATCGACGTCTACGACATCAACCTGGACACCAAGGACCCGGAAAAGGTCATCGAGACGGTCAAACTGCTCGAACCCACCTTCGGGGCCATCAACCTGGAAGACATCAAGGCGCCGGAGTGCTTCGAAATCGAACAGCGCCTGATCGAAATGATGGACATCCCGGTCTTCCACGACGACCAGCACGGCACGGCCATCATCTCCGGCGCGGGCATATTGAACGCCGTGGAGATCGCGGGCAAGAAGATCGAGGACCTCAAAATCGTGGTCTCCGGCGCGGGCGCGGCGGCCATCGCCTGCTCCAAGTTCTACGTGACCCTCGGCGTCGATCCGGCCAACATCGCCATGTTCGACTCCAAGGGCCACATCAACGCCTCCCGCACCGGCCTGCACCCGACCAAGGCCCAGTTCGCCCAGAAGCACGCCTACGCGAACATGGCCGAGGCGTTCAAGGGAGCCGACGTGTTCCTGGGGCTTTCCACCAAGGGCCTGGTGTCCAAGGACATGGTCAAGTCCATGGGGAAAAATCCGATCATCTTCGCCATGGCCAACCCCGATCCGGAGATCCCCTACCACGACGCCAAGGAAGCCCGTCCCGACGCCATCATGGGCACCGGCCGCTCGGACTTCCCCAACCAGGTCAACAACGTCTCCGGCTTCCCGTTCATCTTCCGCGGCGCCCTGGACGTGGGCTCGAAGAAGATCAACGAGGCGATGAAGATGGCCGCGGCCAAGTCCCTGGCCGCCCTGGCCAAGGAACCGGTGCCGGTCGAGGTCATGGACATGTACGGGGAAAAGGACGTGAAGTTCGGCATCGACTACGTCATCCCCAAGGCGCTGGACTTCCGCATGCTGGAATGGGAAGCCCCGGCCGTGGCCAAGGCGGCCATGGACACGGGCGTGGCCAAGCACACCATCGACCTCGAACAGTACAAAAAGGACCTGCGCGCCCGCATCGACGCGTCCCACAAGCGCATCGAGGCCTACGTCGCCACCTACAACTACGACTTCTAGCCGCCTCGCCGCGCGCTGAAGGAAAAGGCCCCGGCACGTTCTCCCGTGCCGGGGCCTTTTTGCGTCGAGCCCGTGGGGCCTGTGCCGCTTTCCTTTTCGGATCGAAACTACTTTTCGGCCGTGCGCTCGGACAGGGGCCACGGCCCCGGGCGCAGAGCCAGCGTGAAGTCGTTTTCCCCGGGCTCGGCCAGGGACACGTCCAGGTCGCCCCCGGCCAGACGCAGGGGCGGCAGCGCCCTGGCGTCCAGGTCGGCCTCCACGTACATGCCGTCCACGTTCCACGAGGGCGAGAGGAACCCGGCCTGCTCCCCGCGCTCCAGGCGGAAGGACAGCAGCAGCGACGTTACGGGTTCGTCGAACCGCAGCCGCCTGACCACGTAGCGCCCCGGCGGCGTCCAGGAGCATTCCTCGCCCCCGGCTTCCGCGACCAGGGGCCGCCAGGATTTGCCCTGGTCCGTGGAGGCCAAGACCCGGGCCGCGTTTTCCGGGCATTTGCGGCAGGGGTTGGCGTAGACCTGCGGAAAGGCCTTGAGGCGCACCTCGCGCACCGGCAGGGCCGAGACGAAGGTGTAGGTGAAGGCGCAGGCCCCCTCTCCCTGGCAGACGAGTTCTCCGCGCAGCCGCCGGGACGGAGCCAGGTTCTCGGCGTAGCTCATGGCCTGGGCGAAGCGCGCCGGGTCGGTCCAGTCCGGGGCGAAGAAGAGCCGGCCCGCGCCGCCCGGAGTCAGGGTCAGGACGCTGCCGCGCGGGGCGATGACCGGCACGGCAAGCTCCCGGTCGCCCAGGCGCAGGGTGGGCATGACGATGTTTCCGGTCAGGCGCAGGGAGGCCGGGCCGTCGCCGAAGTCCGGCAAGCCGCGCAGCCGTCGCTCGGGCGATGCGGCGGACAGCCGCGCCCCGCCGTCGGTTTCGGTCGTGTCGTAAAGAAAGAGCGCCGGGCCGCCGTCCCGGTCGTGCAGGACGCTCGCCGGCGCGAGCCCGGGATGGCGGGCGAGGAAGCGCTCGCCATCGCCCGGCGTGCCGACCGGGAGCCCCAGGCCGGCCAGGGCGGCGTGGCCAGGCGTGGCGAAGGCGAAAAGGCCCGCGTCCCGCGCGGCGTCGGCCTCCCGCCAGGGCGCGGCCCGGACATTGGCCAGCAGGTGGGCCGCCTGGCGGGCCAGGGGCGTTTCCCCGGGAGCGGCCGGGCGCTCCTGCCTGACGGCCGCGGTCAGCCCGATGTCGGCCAGGTTCAGGAAGCCCTCCACCCGTCCGGGCGCGTAGGCCACCCGCACGTAGAGCCGCTCCCCGCCCCGAAGCCTGCCGGGAACGGCGTAGTCGAGCCGGGCCTCGCGGCAGCGGCCGTGGTAGAAGTCGATCTCCTCGAAAAAGCCCCGCCGCGCCGTCACGGGCCGGCCGTCCGCCAGGGGAAAGGCCTCCTGGCCGATGACGCCGAGCGACGTCCAGTCCCGGCCGTCGAAGCTGGCTTCCACGGTCAGGGTGGAATCGGCGGGCATGGTCGAATGCTGCTTGTACAGGGCGGCGGCGACGCTTAGGCGGATGTCCGACACCTCCTGGCCCGGCGCGGCCTCGAAGGCCCAGGTCGCCTCGGCCGGCAGGGAATAGCGCGCCGGCCGCAGGAGCCCGAGCTCCTCGTCGAGGCTCATGTTCCCGGCCCGATAGGCTTCCTCGTAGAAGCGCTCCCCCCGGAAATCGTCGGCGAAGCGGTAGACGCCGTCCGGGCCGGGATCGACGACCAGGGGGGCGCGGTTCGCCGCCGGGGCCAGGCTCACCCGGGTAGTGGTGAAAAGCGCCTCGAAGTCCTTCAGCGCCAGCCCGGGCAGGCGCGGGCGCGTCGCGGCGGCGTTCGTGTACATGCTGTCGACGTGCACGATGCGGCGGTAGCCCGGCCCGTCGAAGCTGCCGGCTTCGGCGAACCGGCCCGGCAGGAACCAGCGGGCGGCGAAACGGCGGGTGTTGCGCTTGTAGCCGTGGAACTCCAAAGCGTCCCGGCCGCCGCCGGTCTCGTTCAGCCACTGGAAGAACTCGCGGTCAAGGCTCATGGCCCGGGAATAGTAGGCGGGATAGGCGGCCAGACTCGGCCAGGCCAGGGCCAGGCAGGCCAGGCCGGCCACGGCCGGACCGCCGGCTTTTCCGACGCGCCGGTCCCCCAGGAGCCGCCCGGCTCCCGCGCCGAGGGCGGCCGCGCCCCGCCCGGCCAGGAGCACGAGCACCGGAAAGACCAGCACGAAGTGCCGGGTGCTCAGCATGCCGCGCAAGTGGCTGCGCGACCCCACGAGCACCACTGCCATGACGCCGAGCCACAGGAAAAGGAGCCCCAGCGCCCCGTAGCGCCGCTGGCGCAGGGCGGCCGTCGCGCCCAGACAGCAGGCCGCCAGCCACAGCACGACCCAACCCCTGGCCAGATCCGGGGCCGGCGCGATGAACTCCGCCAGGATCTTGGCCACGAACCCCGGTCCCAGACCGGCCCAGGGATCGACGGCCGGGTCGCGCAAAAAGGCCTGGATGAAAAAGGCCGCCGGCAGCCACGGCGCCAGGGCCAGGGCCACGCCGCAAAAGGCCAGGACCGCCGGCCGCAGCCGGCGGCGCAGCGCCGCCCCCCCCTGGCCACGGCCGGACCAGAGGATGGTCCCCAGGGCATAGACGCCCTGGACGGCCAGGGTGGGCAGGCCCTGGTAGCCGGCGTAGCCCATGAGCGCGGCGGCCAGGGCGTAGCCGGCCCAGGAGAGACGGTCGCCCAGGGCCAGGGCCCGGACCAGCAGCCACATGGAGGCCGTGGAGAGCGTCAGGAACAGCGCATAGAACTTGATGGACTGGGCGTAGTTGATGGGAAAGACGAGAAACACGGACAGCAGGCAGGCGGCCCAGGCGGCGGGCGCTCCGAAGAGCCGTCGGCCCAGCAGCCAGACGAAAAGCGGCAGCAGCACGCCGGCGACCAAGCTCGGAACGCGCGCGGCCAGGGAGCTCTCGTCCACGGCCAGGCATACGTGCTGGAGGGCGTAGATGAGCGGCGGCTGGAAGTCGAAGATGGTGTCCGCCGGCCCCTGCCATTGCTGCACGGCGAACATGTCGGCCAGGGGCATGGTGGCCCGGTCGAGGTTGAGGTAGTCGTCCTCCCACAGGGACGGGGCGTCGCACCGCCACAGCCGGGTGACGCCGACGGCGGCCGCGAGCAGGACCACGGCCGCAAGCAGCCCCCAGCGGACCTTGCCTTTGCCCGCCATCAGTCGAAGTCCGCCAGAAGCGCCCCCACGTGCACCCGGCCGAAGAGCACGGTGGCGGCGTACTTGTTGCGCAGCCGCCAGACCGCCTGCTGGAGCTGGTCCGAGGTGATGCCGTTTCGAAGCGCCGTGTAGGCCTCGATGAAGGCGGCCAGGCTGTCGCAGACCTTGAGGAGTTCGCCGTCCTTGGGGTCCAGGGCGTCGCTGTTGCAGCTGTCATGGAGTTCGTTCGGGCCCACCCGTCGCACGTGGCCCCCCTCGCGCACGGACTCGTGGAATTCCGAGCCCACGTCCATGCCGAGGAGGTAGCCGAGCCGGTCGGCCAGGTCGGCGCAGCCGCCGGTGCGCAGCACGGAAAAGACCCGCCGCTCCAGCTCCGCCTGCTCGTATTCCTTGATCATGCCGCCAAGGGGCGCCACGGACTGCTTGACCGGGGAGATGATGTCCCGGGTGAGCAGCTCCGGCATGTCGTGGACCAGGCCGGCGAAGAAGTCGTTGAGCCGCCGGGCCGGGCAGGCGTCCACGGCCAGGCTGAAGAAGTAGGCGTAGGCGGCGACCAGGAACATGTGGCCGAGCACGGAGGTTTCCGGGATGCGCGGGGTCTGGGACCAACGGGTCTGGAAGCGCAGTTGGCCCACGAGCCGGGCGAAGTGGCCAAGGGCCGTCTTCTTGCCGGCGAAAAGGCCGCCCGCCAGGTCCGGCACGCCGGACAGGTCGGAAAACCGGGCCAGGCCGCCGGTGAAGGAGGATTCGATCTCGAGCAGCTCGTCGTCCCAGGGGTTGTCGCGCTTTATAAGCGAATACTCCCAGCCGCTGGCGTAGAGGTGGGCGGCGTCCAGGATGCGCCGGGCCGGGGCGTCGGATTCGGGCACGGCCAGGTAGGCGCGCAGGCGTTCCCAGAGGTCGTCGCCGAGCTCGCGCACGCGCGGTTCGAGCTGCCCCAGGACCCAGGCGGTCAGTTGGCGGTAGTGGTCGGGATTGGCCTTGATCTTGTAGAAGACCGGCGGCTTGATGTCGGTGATGACCAGCCGGTAGAGGTATTCGAACAGTCCCCCTTCGACGATCTCCAGGCCCAGAGCCAGCTTTTCCGGCCGGCTCAGGTGGGCGCTGTTGCGCTCGTAGAGCATCCAGGCCACCATCATTTTGTGGGCCTGCTTGTCCACCTCCACGAGGTCCATGGAACGGTGCTTGTCGTTCCAACGCTTCATGAAGGAACCGGCGAAGAGCAGTTGCAGAAGGCTTTTGCGCACGCTGACCATGAACGCTCCCGGGAATCGGCTTGCCCGGCAACCTAGCCCGCCGGGCGGGCGAGGGCAACCTCGTCGAGGGCGGCGGCTTGACGCGGCCCGGCCCTGTGGGCATAGCTTCCCCGGCTTTCACGTCGGCGGCCCGGCGGCCCGGCGGCGCGCGGCCCAGGCCGGCGGAAAAAAGTATTGACAATCCCCCTCCCGCCGCTTACACGATTCGTCTTTCGAGCAACTTAGAGGAGCCGTCATGAAAACGTTTAGCCCGACGCCCAAAGATATTACCCGCAACTGGTTCGTGGTGGACGCCTCGGACAAGATCCTGGGCCGCTTGGCCACGGCCGTGGCCGTGCGGCTGCGCGGCAAGCACAAGGCGGAGTTCTGCCCCCACCTGGACACCGGCGACTTCATCGTCGTGGTCAACGCCGCCAAGGTGCTCACCACCGGCCGCAAGCTGGACCAGAAGAAATATTATCGTCATTCCGGGTGGATCGGCGGCCTCAAGGAAACCTCCCTGCGCGACATGCTGGCGAAAAAGCCCGAGGAAGTCATCCGCAAGGCGGTGCGCGGCATGCTGCCGAAAAACCGCCTCGGCCGGGCCATGCTGAAAAAGCTCAAGGTCTATGCCGGCGAGGCCCATCCCCACGAGGCCCAGAAGCCCGAAACCCTCGACGTGTAACCCGCCACGCGGAGATTATCGATGAGCGACGAATTCTACTACGGCACCGGACGCCGCAAGTCCGCGGTGGCCCGCACCCGCCTGTACAAGGGCAACGGCCGCATCCTGGTCAACGACCGTCCCTTCGAGGAATATTTCCCCCGCCCCACCCTGCTCGCCATCGTGCGCCAGGCCCTCGTGCTGGCCAAGCTCGACGGCCGGGTGGACGTGAAGGTCAACGTGGCCGGCGGCGGCATGACCGGCCAGGCCGAGGCCGTGCGCCACGGCATCTCCCGGGCCCTTTGCACCCTGGACCCCGAGCTGCGCGGCGTGCTCAAAAAAGCCGGCCTGCTCACCCGCGACTCCCGCGAGAAGGAACGCAAGAAGTACGGCCAGCGCGGCGCCCGCGCCCGGTTCCAGTACTCGAAGCGCTAATCCGCGCGGCGACTCCGAAGTTGTCAAGGCGGGACCGCTGGCGCGGTCCCGCCTTTTATCGTTGCCCGCGTCCGGCCCGGCCGGCCGCCGGACGCTTTTTCGCCCGCGACGGAGGATTCCCATGACGCGCCAGGAGGCCGAACAGACCGCCTTCGACATGATGACCGCCGGCTTCAACTGCGCCGAGACCCTGCTGGGGCTGGCCGTTTCCCATCTGGGCGTGGGCGCGGACCACGGCGCGTCCATGCGGCTGGCCACCTGCTTCGGCGGCGGTGTGGGCCGGTCGCGGGAGGAACTGTGCGGCGCGCTTTCCGGCGCGGTCATGGCCCTTGGCCTGGCCTACGGCCGCGACGCGGCCGACGCGTCCCCCAAGGTCGCCCTGGGCCTGGCGGCGGAATTTCGCGACCGCTTCCGGCAGCGCTTCGGCGCGAGCGTGTGCCGGGAGGTGCTGGAACGCCTGGGGCCCCAGGAGAACTGGTCCGCCTGCAAGCGCCTGGTGGCCGACACGGCCGGCATGCTGCACGAGCTCTTCGAGGAGCAGCGGGTCAGGAACCCGCGCTGAGCCGCGTTTCGCGCCTTTTCCTTGCCCGGACGGCCCCCGGCCCGTACAGAAGTCCTGCCGCTGCGTTTCCCGGCAGCGGAGACAGGGTCGGGGCGGCCGCCCCTTCCCGGCTTTTTCAAGAAGAACCGGCGTATTCCCGACGCCGCCGGAGACCGTGCCATGGCCGAACACAAGCCCGCGCCCAAGCTCGTCTTCGCCGACGACGACGGCAACATCTACGACCACCCGGAACTGGAGATGCTCGTGCGCCGGGGCGACCGGCTGGAGCCGCCGCGCCCGGACGAGATCATCCCCCTGCCGCCGGAAAGCGAGCTCTTTTTGCTCCCCGGCCGCGACGCCCTGGGCTTCGACCCCGAGTCCGGGGAGATCGAACGCCTGGAGGACCGGGCCGTGGCCGCCTTCGTCTGCCCCGGGCACACGCTCTCGGCCTCGGCCGCCTACGCGGCCAACCCCGGCGCGCCGGTGCTGCCCCTTTTCGCCTACGGCGCGGTGGGCTTTTCCGGGGACCGGTTCGTGGTTGCCGCCGCCCGGGTGGACGAGGACCGGCGGCAGGTCTTCACCGGCATCTCGAAAGACCGCATCGTCAAGGGCGCGCGGGCGCTGCGCACGAAATACCCCAAAAACCGGCTCATCGAGCACCTGTCCGGCTGCGCCCTGACCTCGTGCTGTCCGGCGGCGCGCAACCTGGCCCTGGGGCGATTCGAAGCGCCGCTGCCCACCTCACGGGCCTGCAACGCCCGCTGCGTGGGCTGCCTGTCGCTCCAGGACCCGTCCTCGGGCTTTCCCTCCACCCAGAACCGCATCGCCTTTCGGCCCACGGCCCAGGAGATCGTGGAGGTCATGGCCGAACACGGCCGGCGCGAAGCCCGGCCGGTCTTCTCCTTCGGCCAGGGCTGCGAGGGCGAGCCCCTGACCGAGATCCGGGTCATCGCCGAGGCCGTGGCCCGTTTCCGCAAAAACGGCGGCCGGGGCACGGTCAACATCAACACCAACGCCAGCCTGCCCGACGCCGTGGAGGCCTTCGCCGCCGCCGGCGGCACCTCCATCCGGGCGAGCCTGTCGAGCGCCGACGCCGCCCTGTACGAGGCCTACTACCGCCCCCAGGGCTACTCCTTCGCCGACGTGGGCCGAAGCCTGGCCCGGGCCCGGGCCTCGGGCCTGTTCATCTCGCTTAATTTTCTCTTCTTCCCGGGCGTCTCGGACACCGAGGCGGAGCTGGCCGCGCTCACGGACCTCATCACCGAGCACCGGGTGGATTTCGTGCAGCTGCGAAACCTCAACCTCGACCCGCAGCTCTACCTGTCCCTGGCGCGGGCGAGCGGCGCGCTGGCCGACCCGGCCCGCCACGCCTCCATGGGGCTTAAAAACTTCCGCAAGCGCCTGCGCAAGGCCTGCCCCTGGCTGCGCTTCGGCTACTTCAACCCCGTGGTCGAAACGCCGCCGACGCCGGCCTGAACCCGGCTTTCCCGGGGCGGCCTTGCGCCCGGTCATTCCCCGTCGTCATGGCGGCCGTGCCGTCCGAAGCCGCCTCGGCGTCCGCGACCGCCGCCCGGGCGGCGTCCCGGGCCGAGCCCGTGTCCGCGGCCTTCATCGTCCATATCCTGCAACGGCGAGGCGAGCTTCGTCAGCAGCGCCCGCAGCTGCGACCGCTCCTGCCCGTCCAGCACGCCGAAGAGGACCTCGGCATGCTGGCGCATGGCCGCGTCCGGGCTGTCGCACGCGCCGTCGCCGACGGCCGTGACGACGAAGCCCCGCCGGTCCTCGGGGTTGCGTTCGCGCACGATGCGGCCGGCCTTCTCCAGCTTGGCCAGCAGTTCGCTCAGCGACGAGGAACGCACGTCGAGCCGCTCCAGCAGTTCCGCCTGGCTCATGCCGCCGTGGCGGCGCACCAGGGCCAGCACATGCTCCTGGGCCTGGCGGCCCTGGTCGCGGCCGTGGTGGAACCGGGCCATGAGCCGGGCGACCCGGCGCAAGAGCAGGGCCAGCTCCAGGCCGTCCACGGCCTCCGGGGCGTCGTTTTGCGCGCTCATGGCCGCCTCACGCGCCCGCGCCGCGCCGGCTGGCCAGTCGCCGGCCCTTGCCGCAGGACAGGTCGTCCAGGGGGCAGTGCTTGTCGCACAGGGGGCAGCGCTCGACGCCCGCGACCGGAGCCGGGGCGAGGGCGGCGACCCCGTCGGGCTCCTGTCCCCGCGCCGGCCGCCGCCCGGCCTGGGACCCGGTTCCGGGCCCGCCGAACCGGCCATGGCCGCGTCCGCCGTGCCCGCCCTGCCCGCCGTGGCCCCCATGGCCGCCGCGCCCGCCGCATCCGCCCAGGCCCTGGCCGCAACGGTCGCCGTAGCCGCCCTGTCCGTCGTGGCGGCCCTGACCGTAGTGTCCGCCGTGGCCGTCGTAGCCGCAGCGCCCCCTCTGCCCACCGAGCCCGCCGCTTCCGTCGCGTTCGCCGCGCTCGCCCAGTTCGCCCAGTTCGCCGTTTGCCGCGCCGTCGCCGCCGCGCAGGCCGCGCCGCGGACCACCCCTTTCCCATACGCCGTGGCCGCCCAGGCGGCCATGCATGCCGTGTCCAAACATCTTCATGCTCCTTGATGGATTATTTTACGAAGGTACCTTTGCTTTCCCGCAAGGGATAAGCCTCCCCTGCCCGGGCGTCAAGATGCGAAGGCACCTTCTTTTTTACCCCCAGGGGCAGACGAAGAAAACCGGAGAACGCACGGAAACTCCGTGAGTCGCCGCCAGCTTCCCGGGCCGGCCGACCCGAGGCCCGCGAGGCCCGCCTCCGCGTCGCCCCTTTTCCGGTCCGGGCGACAATCTTCGATGCCAATGCCATTTATCGATTGGAACTATCAATTTTACAGATATGAAATCGCATCATAGGATAAAATCGTTTCATCCCGTGGGGATATGTCTCGCCAGGCATAAGCCGCCCTTCCGGCGCGGCCCACCCGCGACCTTCCGACACCCGACAGTCTCCCGGAGGCAGCATGCGCCCAACCCTCATGGAACGCTTCGACGGCCTGGCCGACCGGTTCCTGGCGGACATCGAACCCCGCAAGGACGCCGGGACGCTGGTCGTCGGCATCTACTGCACCTACGCGCCGGTGGAGCTGGTGCGCGCCGCCGGGGCCATCCCGGTCGGGTTATGCGGCAAGAAGCAGGCCCCCATTCCGGCGGCCGAGCAGACGTTGCCGGCCAACCTTTGTCCGCTCATCAAATCGAGCTACGGCTACGCCGTCACCGGGACCTGCCCCTATTTCGCCGCCTCGGACCTGCTCGTGGGCGAGACCACCTGCGACGGCAAGAAGAAGATGTACGAGCACCTGGGGCGCATAAAGCCCCTGCACCTCATGCACCTGCCGGCGGCGATCGGCCCGGCCCAGGACGCCTACTGGCTGGGCGAGGTGCGCCGCTTCAAGGATTTTCTGGAAGAGGCCACGGGAAGCGTCGTCACGGACGAGGCCCTGGCCGAGGAGATACGCGGCCAAAACGAGGTGCGCCGCCTGCTCTCCCGGGTGCTTTCCACCTCCCGGGGGCCGTGCGTGCCCCTAAGCGGCCTGGACATGCTCTACGTCACCGAGGCCAGGAATTTTTCCGCCGACCCGCAGGTCTACGCGGCGGCGCTGCGCGAGCTGCTGGCCGACCTCGAGGCCCGGATCGCCGCCGGCGAGTCCTGCGTGCCCCGGAACGCCAAGCGCATCCTGCTGACCGGCTGCCCCACCGGGCGCGGCTCGGAGAAGCTTTTGCGCCTCATCGAGGAAAGCGGGGCCGTGGTCGTGGCCGCCGAGAACTGCTCGGGCGTCAAGAGCTTCGACGGGCTGGTGGACGAGACGGGCGACCCCCTGGCCGCCATCGCCCGGCGCTACCTGCGCATCCCCTGCTCGGTCATGACCCCCAACGCCGGACGCCTGGCCCTCCTCGACCGCCTGACCGCCGCGATGCGGCCCCACGGGCTCGTGGATCTCACCTGGCAGTGCTGCCACACCTACAACGTGGAAGCCCCGGTGGCGGCGGCGCACATGCAGGAAAGACACGGCCTGCCCACGCTGCACATCGAGACGGACTACGCCGACGCCGACACCGAGCAGCTGCGCACGCGGGTCGAAGCCTTTCTGGAACTGCTCTAACCCCAACAAGGAGACCCCATGCGCGCCCTGCTCCTGGCCCTGGCCCTCGTCCTCGCCGCCTCCTGCCCGGCCCTGGCGGAAGAAGCCCTGCCGGAACTCAAGGTCAGTTACGTCTTCACCACCCACCACACGCCGCTTTTCGTCGCCGCCCTGCGCGGCGAGGCCTTCAAGTCCCTGGGCAACGGGGCCTACCTCAAGACCGTAGCCCCCAAGGAGCGCTACGAGCTCATGCTCGGCGACAAGCCCGTGGCCATGCTCGACCTCGTGGTGGCCAAAAGCGGCGCGGAGACGGCGGCACTTTTCGCCCAGAACCACGTGGACCTGGCCATGGCCTCGGTGACGGCCATCATGGCCGGCGTGGACAAGGGCACGGCCATGAAGGTGGTGGCCCCGCTGCAGACCGAGGGCATGGCCCTGGTCGTGCCCAAGGATTCGGACCTGACCGACTTCGATTCCCTCGTGGCCAAGGCCAAGGCCGCGCCCGAGCCCATCAAGATCGGCTACCACTCGCCCACCTCCGCGCCCAAGATCGTCTTCGAGGGAGCGCTCAGGCAGGCCGGCGTGGCGGTGACGGAAAACCCGAGCGACGCCGCGGCCAAAGTGCTTTTGGTCGACCTCAAGGAAACCACCAACATGATCCCGGCGCTCACGGCCAAGCAGGTCGACGCCGTGGTCGGTCCCTCGCCCTTTCCGGAGATGGCCGTGGCCAAGGGTGTGGGCCGGGTGGCCGCCGACCTGCGCGACCTGCCCCCGGCCGGAGCCTGGCGCGACTACCCCTGCTGCGTGACCGTGGCCGGGGGCAAGTGCATCGCCGAGCACCCGGCGGCGGTCCAGGCCTTCGTGGACCTGGTGGTCGCCGCCAACAAGTGGTGCGACGAGCACAAAAGCGAAGCCGGGGCCCTCACGGCCGAGTGGATCGGCATGCCGCCCGAGGCTGGCAAGGCCTCGTCGCTCACCTTCCTCACGGGCTTTTCCGACTCCTGGATGCGCAACACCGGCAACTACCTCGCCGTGCTCGACGGCATGCACAAGTTCACGGGGCAGCTCAAGGGCAAGTCCATGGACGACGTCAAACCCGTCCTCTTCGACATGCGCTTCATCGAAAAGGCCAAGCCCTGACCCGGGCGTCGCCGCGGTCCAGTTCCCCGGCCCGGGGCGTCCGGGCCTTTTCCACGCCGCGCGGGGGCCAAGGCGCAGCCCGGCCCCCGGCGGCACAGCCGCCGCCCGCCTCCGGCCGCGCCCGCGCGCCGTCCGGGGGAACGCGGGCGGCAAGGGCGGCGCGAGAGGTGAAACAGGCGATCCCCGGCTTTCTGGCCCGGCTGGCGGTGCCGGCCCTTTTTCTCGTTCTTTGGGAGTATCTGGCCCGGCGCACCGGCAACCCGATCATCCTGCCGAGCCTCGGCGAGGTGGCGGACATCCTGCTTTCGCCCGGGGCCGATCTCATCTCCATGGGCTCCCTGGCCCAGAACGTGGCCGTGAGCCTGGCGCGGGTGCTGATCGGCTACGCCGCGGCCGTGGCCCTGGCCGTGCCCCTGGGCCTGGCCATGGGGCACTACGGCGGGGTCAACAGGCTGCTCGGCCCCTTTCTCAGCCTTTTTCGCCCCATCCCGCCCCTGGCCTGGGTGCCGCTGGTGCTGGCCTGGTTCGGCGTGGCCAGCCTGGCCACCCTGGCCGGCGTGCGGCGCGGCCCGGCCTACATCTACCTCAACAACTTCAAGCTCTCCATGATCGCCATCATCTTCCTCGGCGGCTTCTATCCGGTCCTGGCCAGCACCGTCCACGGCGTGCGCACCGTGCGCGGCACGCTCATCGACGCGGCCCGGGTGCTCGGGGCGCGGCCCTGGGGCATCTTCTGGAAGATCCTTCTGCCCGCGGCCGCGCCGTCGGTCGTCAACGGCATGCGCATTGGTCTCGGCGTGTCCTGGATGTGCCTGGTCTCGGCCGAGATGCTGCCGGGAAGCCTTTCGGGCGTGGGGTACCTCATCACCCACGCCTACACCATGGCCAGGACCGACGTGGTCATGGCCGGCATGATCTCCATCGGCCTGGTGGGCGCGGTGCTCGACGCAGGGTTTAGGCTGCTCGAAAAAAGGAAGTTCGCATGGAAGCGGCTGGACAGATGACGCCCGGGGCGGCCCTTCGCATCGAGGGCCTGGGCAAGGGATTTTCCCTGTCCGGCCGACGCATCGAGGTCCTTGACGACGTGGACCTCGCGGTGGGGCACAACGAATTCGTCTGCGTGGTCGGGCCGTCGGGCTGCGGCAAGTCCACCATGCTGCGCATCGCCGCCGGGCTGGAGACGGCCTGCGCCGGCCGGGTCGTCATCCACGGCCGGCCCATGCGCGCCCCAAGGCCCGAGGTGGGCATGGTGTTCCAGGAATATTCGCTGCTGCCCTGGCGCACGGTGCTCGAAAACGTCGCCCTGGGCCCGGAATTCGCCGGCCTGGGCAGGGCCGGCCGCCTGGAGCGCGCCCGGGAGCACCTGCGCCTGGTCGGGCTGGAGGACTTCGCCGCCGCCATGCCCCACGAACTCTCCGGCGGCATGCGCCAGCGCGTGGCCATCGCCCGGGCCCTGTGCAACCGGCCCCAGGCCCTGCTCATGGACGAGCCCTTCGGGGCGCTGGACGCCTACACCCGCATCCTGTTGCAAAAGGAGTTGCTCAAGGTCTGGGAGCGGCGGCGCACGACCATCGTGTTCGTCACCCACTCTGTGGACGAGGCGGTCTGGCTGGGCGATCGGGTGGTGGTCATGTCCGCCCGGCCGGGCCGGGTGCTGGCCGACCTGGCGGTGCCGCTTCCCCGGCCGCGCGGCCGGGCCGATCCGGCCTTCGTGACCCTGGTCGCCCGGGTCCTGGAGATGCTCGAAGGCGAGGCGTCGCCGGCCTGACAAGCCTAGTCCGCCAGTTGCAGATGGCGAATCCGCTCCGCTTCCTCGCTGGGGCTCGCGCCGAAGAACCGCTTGAACTCCCGGCTGAACTGGGAGGTGCTGGCGTAGCCCACGGCGGCCGAGGCGGCCTTGGCCGAATGGCCGGCCTTGGCCATGAGCAGCCGGGCTTTGTGGAGCCGGATGCTCTTGATGTACTGGATGGGCGTGCTCGAGGTCACGGTCTTGAAGTGCTGGAAGAAGGCGGACACGCTCATGCCGGCCGTGCCGGCCAAGCCCTCCACGTCCAGGGGGGTGGCGTATTCGGCGTGGATGCGCTGGAGCGCCCGGGCGATGTGCCCGAAATTGCCGGTGACGCCGGCGAAGGCCCGCAGCGAAAGGCCCTGGTCGCTCTGGAGCACGCGGTAGAGGATTTCGCGCACCAGCTGGCGACCGAGGATCCGGCTGTCCTGCCGGGAACCCAGGCAGGTCAGCAGCCGCAGGGCGGCGTCGTGGAGCTCGTGGGGCAACCGGCTCGAACACACGGCGCTCACCGGGGGAATGCCCGGTCCGCCCGGGTGCATGTCCATCATGAGTTCGCTTAAGCCCACCGTGTCCACGGCGACCTTGAGCGCCAGGAAGGGCTCGCGCGGCGTGGCCAGGGCGATCTCGCACTCGAAGGGAATGGGCACCGACAGCACCAGGTAGTGGTCGCGGTCGTAGATGTGCACCGCGTTGCCCACGTAGCCTATCTTGCGGCCCTGGGCCACGATGACCACGCTCGGCGTGTAGACCACGGGCCGGCGGGGCTGGGAATGGCTGGCCCGCATGACGAACACCCCCGGGACCGGCGTCTCCAGGACGCCCTCCTGGGGAGCCAGGTCCGCGATCATCTCCGCCATCCGCCGGTCTTCGGGCTCGTACCCGCGCACTTCCAGACTTGCCGCGTTCGCCATGTCGTCCTCCGTCCCGCGTTCGCCTCGCCAGGCATGGGCCGGGCTGGAGCCAGCGCGCAGGATTTCGGAGAAATAGGCAATCCAGACAAAAATGCAACCCCGCGCCCGGATCCGCCTCCACCGACAACCCCCACCATAACCGGGCCTACCGCCAAACAATCCATCGAGCGGGCCGCTCCGGAAAGCCGCACGCCGGAGGATTCGGCATATCTTCCGGAGAATCCGGCTCTCCCGTCGGGCCGCAAATCGCGTATTCCCCTGCAAGCGTGACCGGGTCGTCCCGGCCCCGCCCGTGGAAACCGCAACGCCTGGCGCGCCAGGCCCACAAGGCGAATCGCCATGCCAGAACACGATCCCGAAACCCTTCGCCCAAGCGGCATGACCCGGCGGCAGTTCATCAAGAGCGTCATCGCCGCCGGCGTGGTCACCTGCTCCGGGGCGCTCTTCCCCGGCCCGGCCGGAGCGGCCCCGGCCGGCCCCCCCGGCGCGGCGGAGCGACTCATCACCCTTCGCGTCAACGGCCGGGAGCGCCGGGTGGACGTGCTGCCCCACGAGACCCTGGCCCAGACCCTGCGCTACAAATTGGGCCTGACCAGCGTGAAGATCGGCTGCGACCGGGCCGAATGCGGCTCCTGCACCGTGCTCGTGGACGACGTGCCCCGCTATTCCTGCTCCACGCTGACCCACAGCGTGCGCAACGCGTCGATCCTCACCGTCGAGGGACTGGCCAGGCCGGACGGCGGCCTGCACCCCCTGCAGCAGGGCGTGCTCGACGCCCAGGGCTTCCAGTGCGGCTACTGCGCCCCGGGCTTCCTCATGGCCGCCCTGGGCTTTCTCAAGACCAACCCCGACCCCACCCGGGAGGAGCTGGCCCACGGCGTTTCGGGCAACCTGTGCCGCTGCCAGGACTACGACAAGATCCTCACCGCGCTCCTAAACGGAGCCGCCTCCATGAGGAAGGCCTAAACCATGCCGCAACACGACGCGCCATTCACCCCCAGGCTCACCGGCCACGATTACGTGACGCCCGACCTGCGGGCCAAGCTCACGGGCACGGCCCGTTTCGCCGAGGACTTCCGGGCCGAGGGCATGCTCGCCTGCAAGCTCCTGACCAGCCCCATGCCCCACGCCAAGGTGACGCGGCTGGACACCCGGGCCGCCCTGGCCGTGCCCGGCGTGCGGGCCATCCTCACCGCCGAGGACCTGCCCGCCCCGGCCGATAGCGTCACGGACACCGGCGCGGTGATCCGGGCCAACAAATGGGCCGAGCCGGCGCTCACCATGGAGCCCCTCTACGCCGGCGAGCCCGTGCTGGCCGTGGCCGCCGAGTCCGAGGCCGCGGCGGCCGAGGCCATCGCCAAGATCGACGTCGCCTTTTCCCCCCTGCCCTTCGTGACCGATCCCCTGGACAGCCTGCGCCCGGGCGGACCCGCCGCCCGGGGCGACGGCAACGTCTGGCTCCAGCCGCCGGCCGGTCCGGACGGCGCGCCGGCCATGGCGCAGGTGGGCCGGCTCTCCTGGACCGAGGCGGACTTCGCCGAGGCCGGCCCGCATCGGTTGCCGCTCGGCAAACCGTCCCGGGAATGGGCCTACGGCGACCTTGCGGCCGGCTTCGCCCAGGCCGCCCTGGTCCTCGACGAGACCTTCGTGACGCCAAACGTCAGCCACCAGACCCTGGAGACCCGCTCCACCCTGGCCTACTGGCAAAACGGCAAGGTCTTCATCCACACCGGCACCCAGAGCACCATGCAGACCGTGCCGGCCATCTCCCGCTGGCTCGGCGTCCCGCCGGAGCGGATCGTCTTCATCAGCGAATTCACGGGCGGCGGCTTCGGCAGCAAGGGCACGGCCGGCATCTCGCTGGTCATCCCGGCCCTTTTGGCCAAAAAAGCCAACGCCCCGGTCATGATGCGCGTCGGCCGCGAGCTGGAGCAGGCCATCGGCCGGGCCAGGCCGAGCTGCATCGGCCGCCTGCGCGCCGGCTTCGCCGCCGACGGCCGGCTCGTCGCCCTCGACATGTACGTGGTCCAGGACAACGGCCCCTACGAGGAAAACAACGACGCCGTCATGTCCGGGCGCATCGTGTCCCTGCTCTACCAGCCCCAGGCCATGCGCTGGCGCGGCCTGTCCGTTTTGACCAACACTCCGACCCGCATGTACCAGACCGGCCCCGGCGGCGTGCAGGGCGTGATGCTCATGGACCAGGTGCTGGCCAAGGCGGCGAGGCGGCTCAAGCTCGACCAGGCGGCCATCCGCCGCGTCAACGCCCCGGCCGGCAAGGCCCCCTTCGGCCCCCCGGGGCCGGACGGCAAGCGGCCCCACGCCACCAGCGCCTTCGTCAAGGAAGCCCTGGACCAGGGCGCGGCGGCCTTCGGCTGGCAGGCGCGCCAGGCGCTTCCCCGGGACCTGGGGGGCGGCAGGCGCCGGGGGCTCGGCGTGGGGCTCGGCTGCTTCGTGGCCGGCACCATCGGCTTCGACGGGCTGTTCGTCATCACGCCCGAAGGCCGGCTTCGCATCCACTGCGGCATCGGCAACCTGGGCACGGAATCGTTTTCCGACGTGCAACGGGTGCTGGCCGACGCCATGGACGTGCCGTGGGAGGCCTGCGAGATCGTCTGGGGCGACACCGGCAAGCACCTGCCCTGGAGCTGCATCTCCGGCGGCAGCCAGACCATCCACGCCATGTCCCGGGCCGCCCTGGCGGCGAGCCTGGACGCGAAGCGAAAGCTCAGGGAGATCGCCGCAAAGACCTTGGGCGGCGCGCCCGAGGACTACGCCGTCGCCGGCGGCCGGGTGTCCCGCGCCTCGGACGGCCGGGGCCTCGACTTCGGCGAGGCGGCGCGCCGGGCCCTGGCCCTGGGCGGAGCCTACGACGGCCACGAGATCCCGGCCGGCCTCCACGCCCTGACCAAGGCCTCGGCCCAGGCCCTGGCCGGACAGGGCCTGCTCGCCGTGGCCAAGGACGCCTTCCCCCGCGACGGCCAGAGCTTCTCCTACGTGGCGGCCTTCGTCGAGGTGGAGGTGGACACGGCCACGGGCATGTACCGGGTGGTCGACTTCCACGCCGCGGCCGACTCGGGCGTGGTGGTCCATCCCCGGGCCTTCGGCGGCCAGGTGATCGGCCGGTCCATGCTCGGCCTCGGCCACGTCACCGGCCAGCGCTGGGTCTTCGACCGGCATTACGGCATGCCGCTCGCCAACCGCTTCTACCAGACCAAGCCGCCGACCATCCTCGAACTGCCGCGAAAGGCCGGCTGGTCGTCCGTGGGCATCCCGGACCCGGAAACGCCCATCGGCGCGCGCGGCATCGGCGAGCCGCCCACGGGCGCGGCCGCCGCGGCCCTGCTCAACGCCCTGTCCGACGCCCTGGGCGACGACCGCTTCCGGCGCGCCCCCATCCTGCCGGACATGATCCTGGCTTCCCTCGAACCCGACGCCAGGCCCCGGGACCACGGGCTTTCGGCCAACGTCTAGAAATATCGCCGCCCGGGCATCCGGCGGCGGGAGAACGACCATGGCGACCGTACGCGACAGCATGCAGCCCTTCGCCCTCTACCAGCCGGCGGACGTGGAGGACGCCCTGGACCTGGCCCGACGCCTCGGGGCCGGGGCCTGGCTTTTGGCCGGCGGCCTCGACAGCCTGGAACGGTTCAAGGACGGCGTCAAAAGGCCCGAGGCGGTCGTCGACCTGTCCCGCATCGACGCCCTGCGGGGCGTGCGCGAGGACGGCGGCGACTTGGTGGTCGGGCCCATGACCACCCTGACCGAGGTGGCGCGCCACCCGGCCATCCGCCAGCGCTTCGGCCTGCTGGCCCAGGCGGCCGGCGAAGTGGCCTCGCCGCAGATCCGCAACCAGGGCACCCTCGGCGGCAACATCGGCCAGGACGCGCGCTGCTGGTACTACCGGGCCGGCTGGTCCTGCTACCGGGCCGGCGGCAACATCTGCTACGCCGATGCCCCGGAGGGCATGAACCGGGAGCACGCCATCCTCGGGGCCAGCCGCTGCGTGGCCGTTTCCCCGTCCGACACCGCCCCGGCCCTGGTGGCCCTGGAGGCCCGGCTGACGGTACGAAACGCCTCGGGCAAGCGGGAAGTGGCGGCCGAGGACTTCTTCGTCGGCCCGGAGACGGACGTCACGCGCCTGACCATCCTGCGCCCCGGCGACCTGGTGACCGAGATCCGCCTGCCCGCGGCCTGGGCCGGGGCGACGTTCTTCTTCGAAAAGGTCCGGGACAGGCCGGTGTGGGATTTCCCGCTGGCCAACATCGCGGCCGCGTTGCGCATGACCGGCGACCGCATCGAACGGGCCCGGCTGGCGCTCGGGGCCGTGGCCGCCCGGCCCTGGCGGCCGCGCGCCGCCGAAGCCGCCGCCGTCGGGCGCACGAGGGC
>JAEWCY010000155.1 GCA_023390395.1 Pseudomonadota bacterium
GCGCGAGGAGGCGCTCGCCGCCCTGGCCGGGCGCGCCGCCGCGCGCCTGGAGGCCCTGGGCGCCTGTCCCCTGTGCGGCGGCGCGCTTTCCTCCGACGCGTTCTTCTCCGGCGGCCACGACCATGCCCCGGGAGACGCGCCGTGAGCCTGCCGCGCCTGGAAGCCGAGGGCCTGCTTTTCGTGCCCGATCCCCACGTGGCCGCCACGCCGCCCATGCAGCGCCTCGATTCCTACATGGACGACGTCCTGGCCAAGCTGGCCGCCTGCCTGGAGCACGCCGCCGCAAACCGCCTCGTGCCCGTGATCCTCGGCGACCTCTTCCACTGGCCGCGCGAGAACCCCAACGCGCTCATCGTGGCGCTCATCGAGCTTTTTCGGCCGCACACGCCCTTTGTCCTGGTCGGCAACCACGACAAGTACCAGGCCCGCTTCACCGCCGACACGTCGCTGGCCGTGCTGGCCGCCGCCGGGGCGGCGCGCGTGCTCGACGCGCCCGGGCTTTTCGCCAGGCTGGTCGCGCCCACGGGCACGGCCCTGCTCGGGGCCTCGCCCGATGGCGCGCCCCTGCCGGCCAGCGTGGAGGCGGCCCCGGGCGAGGAGAGCCTGTGGCTCGCCCACCACAACGTGGGCTTTCCGGATTTCCTGGACAAGCACGTGAAGATCCGGGAGATCCCCGGTCTCGACTGGGTGGTCAACGGCCACATCCACCGGCCCCAGCCCACGGTCGTCGCCGGGCGCACCCGCTGGGCCAACCCCGGCAACATCACGCGCTTGCAGTTTTCCCGCCGCGCCAAGGATCGCGTCCCGGCCGCCGCCGTGT
Source organism: Pseudomonadota bacterium (assembly GCA_023390395.1). Lineage (GTDB taxonomy): Bacteria > Desulfobacterota > Desulfovibrionia > Desulfovibrionales > Desulfovibrionaceae > Solidesulfovibrio. The sequence continues at coordinate 821 of JAEWCY010000155.1, forward strand.
GGCGGCCAGGGGCGGCGGCACTCGACGTCTGGCCCGTTCCCCACCGTCCCTTCGCGGAGGTCTTCCCGGACCAGGAGTTCCCGCCCGAGGAGGAGGCCGCGCCCGCCGGCGAGTCGCGCTTCCTGGAGGGGCTGGCCCGGCTGGCCTGGCGGCGCACCCGCGAGGGGGCGGGGCTTGGGGAGTTCCTGCGCGCCAACCTGAACCCCGAAAACCCCGAGACGGACGTCATCTGGGAGCTGTACCGGGAGGTCACCCATGCCGCCGACGAATGACAGGCCGCGCGCCGCCGAGGCCGACGCCGCCGCCCAGCGCGAGCTGGCCGAACTCAAGGCCGCCTACGAGCGCCTGCGCGACGACAAGGTCCGGGCCGAGCAGAACCTGGCCAACCTCGCCCGCCAACTGGAAGAGCTGGAGGCCCGGGCCCGGGCCGAATACGGCACGGCCGACCCGGCGGAGCTGGCCGCCCTGCTCGAGGGCATGCGCGCGGAAAACGCCCGCCTGGTGGCCGAATACCGCGAACATATTTCCGGCGTGCGCCGCGACCTGGCGGCCGTGGAACGGGAGTTCGAGGAGTAGGGGGAAACTGGGGCTTTGCCCCAGGCCCCATCGGGGGGCATCATGCCCCCCGAACCCCCCGAAAGGTGGCGTCGATGGAAGGCACGGAAATTACGGATTGGCGGGAGACTGCGCGGGAGCGCCGGGAGCTGACGCGCCGCCTGGACCGGCTGTCGGGCGTGGCCGAGGGCCGGGTGCGCGAGCATCTCGACGCCCGGCAGGCGCTTGGCGCGGCGGCGGACTTCCTGGAGCTGTCGCCCCGGGTGGCGGCGCGCCTGGAGGAACTTACCCGCGAACTCTTCGGCGAGGTCCTCGACGAGGTCGAAACCGACCTCAGCCACGCCGTGCGCGAGATCCTCGGCCAGGACCGCAAGGTCGTCTCGCGCCGGGAAGTCAAGAACAACCGGCTGTGCATCGAATTCGAGATGGAGCAGGACGGCCGCACCGAAGACATCCTCACCGGCCAGGGCGGCTCGGTCTGCAACATCCTGTCCGTGGGCCTGCGCCTGATCGCCCTGTCCCGGCTGGACCCGGCCGTCCACCGGCCGTTTCTGGTCCTCGACGAGCAGGACTGCTGGCTGCGGCCCGACCTCGTGCCCGGCTTCGTGCGCCTGATCGCCGCCATCGCCGAGCGCCTGGACCTGCAGGTGCTCTACATCAGCCACCACCCGGTGGACCACTTCGCCGGCCAGGCGAGGCGCGTCTTCGCCCTACGCCCGAGCCGCGAGGGCGGGCCGCGCCTGGACATCCTGTCCGAGCGCCCGGCCGGGGAGGCCGAACTGCCGGGTTTTTCCGTCAACGCCGCAACCGAGCCCGGAGGCGAGTGAGCCTCTCCGGGCCGTTGGCGCGGCGGCATGCCGTTTGCGAATAACCGATATGGATGCCGGGGCGTTGCCTAGCGGCGGCCGCCGGCATTAGCTTGACCGGGAGACCCGTCCGGGCATCAGCCGCAGCCGCAGCCCAGGACCTTGCATTCGCAGCCCAGGCAGCTCTGGGGCGCGGTCAGGACGCGGTCGCCGTAGGCGGACAGGGCGTCGGCCGGGGCGGCCTTGGCCAGGGCGAAAAGGGCGCAGCACAGGACCAGGGCCAGGCCGGCCAGGAAGGAAAGGCTTCGCATGACGGAGGTTCCTTACAGGTTTTGCACCAGGAAGTGCAGGATCATGCGGCGGGTGATCTCGCCCACCAGCACGCCGTTGGGGTCGATGACGGGCAGGGCGTTGATGCCCTTTTCCACGATCAGTTCGTTGGCCATGACGAACAGGTCCTCGGGGTGGGCGAAGGGATAGTCCGCGTCCATGAGGTTGCCGACGGGCGTGTCGGAGAGCGTGCCCATGTTCTGGCGCAACGCGTCGAGCAGCTCCTCGCGGCCGTCGAGCTCCCCGGCCTTGGCCCGGGCGGTCACGGTGGGCGGCACGATGACCGACAGGAAGGTGTGGATGGTCACCACGCCGAGCAGCCGGTCGCAGTGGTCCACCACGTAGGTGTTGCGGAACACGTGGGCCATGCCGCCGTACCAGATGAGCACATTGCCGATGGGCGCTTCCGGTCGGACCTTGATGAGGGTCGTGCGCATGATGTCGGAGATGAGCATGAAGTAACCCATGTCCTGTGATTTGTGAAAAAAAGTACTTCGACCTTACCAACGGGCCGGGACGCCGTAAAGGGGAATCGGCCCGGGTCTGCAAGATCGTCCAAGAATCCCGGGCCGGTCCGTGCCAGGGTGGGCGAAACGCAAGGAGGTGCGTCATGAAATCCGACGCCATGCTGCTTTGTGGCCGCACGGTCAACGTCCTGTCCGGCGCGCGCGACGCCGGCGAGCTGCCCTGGAACCCTCATCCCGCCTTCGAGGGCGTGGCCCTCAAGCACCTGGTGCGCGGCGAGGACACGCAGGGGGCGCTGAGCTGCCACCTGGTGCGCCTGGAGCCCGGCAAGGGCCTGGCCGGCCACCTCCACGAGGGCCAGTGGGAGCTGCACGAGGTGCTGGCCGGCTCGGGCGAGGCCGGCCTCGCCGGCCAGCGCCTGACCTATCTGCCGGGCGTGACCACCGTCGTGCCCCGGGGCGTGCCCCACGAGGTCACGGCCGGGCCGGAAGGCCTGATCTTTTTCGCCAAGTTCTTCCCGGCCCTGCTCTAGCCGCCCGCCCGCGAAACGCGCGCCCCGGCGTTTCGCGGGCAGTGCGCTGGCGCAAGGCGCGCGGCCGGCTTGCCTCCCCCGCGACGCGCCGGTATCCCGGATGGCGCCGCCGCCGGCCGGCCCCGGGAGGCGGTATTGGAGGAACGGGAACGATGGGCAAGAAGCACGGTCCGGCCGAGGCCTGGCTCGCCGTGACCCGGCATCCGGCCGTGCCCGGGCTCGAAGCCGTGCGCGGCGTGGGCGTGGCGGCGGACATCGTCCGCCATGCCCACGCCCGCACCGTGGTGGGGTTGTGCCTGTCCGGCGGCCGGCGCATCGAGGCCGGCGGCGGCCAGTGGCGCATCGCGCCGGGCGAGGGCTTCGTCGTCCCCCCCGGCGTGGCCCACGCCTGCTCCCCCTGGGGGGCGTGCGCCCACGGCTATCTGGTCCTGGTCGCCGCTCCCGAATGTTTTCCGCCCCACCGGCGGGTCGCTGTCCCGGCCGGCGTCTGGCCGCGCGTCTGGCGCGACGCCGACGCGGCGGCGCTCCTTGAAGGCGTGGCCGAGGCCCTGGCCGACGGCCGGCCCGAGGCGGCCGGGCGCTTTTGCGCCCTGTGCGAGCTGCTCGACCTGCGCGCCGGGCCGCTGCCCGAGCTCCATCCGGTCATCCGCGCCGCCATGGCCGTGGTGGACGCCGCGCCGGACGCCCCGGTCAGCCTGGCCGATCTGGCCGCGGCCGCAGGCGTTGGCCCTTTTCGTCTGGAGCGCCTTTTCCGGCGCGACCTGGGCCTGCCGCCCGGCGAATACCAGCTGTCGCGCCGGGTGGCCCTGGCCGCCGCCCGCATCGGCGCGGGCGAGCCCCTGGCCGAGGCCGCCCTGGCCGCCGGCTTTTGCGATCAGAGCCACCTTTCTCGCCACTTCCGCCGCCGCATGGGCGTGCCGCCCGGCCGGTACAGGAGGGAAGGGTAGGCGAGGGAAGAGAGCCTCCGGCGGCCAGGAGGGGGACCTCCCCCTCCTGGACCTCCCGAATGGGGTCACAACAGGAGCAGGGAGGGCAGGGCCAGGCCCAGGGCCAGGCCGAGGAGCAGGGGAAGCGGGGGCGCGAGGGGCGAGAGCGTTTTTCTGTCGCGAAGAAAGGCCAGGGCCTGGCCGGCGGCGTAGGCCGCGACCAGGGCCGGCAGGAAGTCGAAGAGGCCGCCGCCCGAGGCGGCGAAGGCGAAGAGCAGGCCGAGCAGCACGGCCGCGTCGGCCAGCCCCGCTCCCAGGGAAGCGGCCTTGGCCCGCCCGCCGTCTCCCGTCCCGGCGCACAGCAGCACCCCGGCCAGGCCCGCCCCGGCCAGGGGGACGCAGGCCAGGAGCACGGCCCAAAGCCCCTTGGCCGGGAGCGCCCCGGCTGCCGGCGCGGCCGGGAGCGCCTCGGCCGCCCGGCCCCATTCGAAGACGGCCAGCCGCTCGTCGATGATCCCCGAAAGCGGCAGGACCAGCACGAAGCAGACGGCGAGAAGCGACAGCCAGGTTTCCATGCGCCGGCCGTCCGGCGCGCCGGCGGCGCAGAGCACCCCGGCCACGCAGCAGCCGATGGCGGCGTCGAGGCTGCCGTTTAGGGGCGTGAGCTTGGGCAGGACCACGGCCTGCACGAAAAGCGCCCCCAGGGCCGCGCCGACGGCCAGCCCGGCCGCGAGCGGCAGGCGGGGCCGGACCGGCAGGCGCGCCTCGACCTGCCCCGCCAGGACCATCCCCGCGCCGAGCACCAGCC
>JAEWCY010000261.1 GCA_023390395.1 Pseudomonadota bacterium
GGGCCAGGCCGCCTTGCGGGCGGAGTTCTCCCGCCTGGCCGGGCCGGCCGCCCCGGCCGACGACCCCTTAAGCGCCATGCTGGCCGCCCTGGCCGGCCCCGCCCCCCGTCTGACCGCCGCCGTGGACTTCTCGGCCGACGGGCTGCGGGCGCGCGACCTGGCCTTCGACGGCAAGGGGGTGGGCCTGACCGGAACCGGGACCGTCGACGCCGCCGGGACCCTGTCCGCCAAGGCCGCGCTCAAGGCCCCGGACCTGTCCGTTCTCGAGCCCCCCCTGGGCGGGCGCTGCGCCGGGGCCGTGGACCTGGACGTGGAATTTTCGGGCAAGGCCGCCGCGCCGCGCCTGGCGGTCAAGGGCAGCGCCCAGAAGCTGGCCGTGGGCGAACTGGCCCTGGCCGGGGCGACCCTGGAGGGCGCGGCCGACGACGCCTTCGGCGCCCCCTCGGGCCGCATCGCCCTGTCCGCCCGCCGCGAGGGCGAGACGGCCAAGCTGGAGACGGCCTTCGCCCTGTCCGGCGACCGCCTGACCGTCAAGGACCTGCGCCTGGCCGCGCCCGACGCCGCCTTTTCCGGCGAGGCCGCGATTTCCCTGGCCAGCGGCCGCGTGACCGGAAAGCTCTCGGGCAACGCTTCCAACCTGGCCGGCCTCGGCCGGTTCACGGGCCAGCGCCTGGCCGGCGCGCTGCGCCTGACCGCCACGGCCGAGGCCGGCCGCGACGGCCAGAGCCTGACCGCCGACGTGGGGGCGACCAATCTCGCCCTGCCCGGCCTTTCCGCCGCCCGCCTGACCGTCGCGGCCAACCTCGGCGACGTCACGGGCAACCCGCGCGGCAAGGCGACCCTTTCGGGCTCCGGCCTCGCCGCCGGGGGCGCGGCGCTGTCGAGCCTGTCCCTGACCGCCACGGGCGACGGCCGGGCCCTGGCGGCAAGCGTCGAGGCCAAGGGGACCATCCCCGGCGGCAAGGCCCTGGACATGGCGGCCAAGGCGTCGCTGGCCGCCTCGGGCAAGGGCCGCACGGTCACGGTCTCCGCCCTCTCCGGCAGCCTCGACGGACGCCGCTTCAGCCTGACCGCGCCGGCCGCCCTGGGCTTTAGCCCTGACACGACCAGCCTGACCGGCCTGTCCCTGGCCTTCGACAAGGCCCGCCTGGAGGCCTCGGCCAGCCTCGGCCTGCGCGGGGTCTCGGGCAAGGCCACGGTGGGCTCCTTTCCCCTGCCGCTGCTCGCCGCCTTCGGCGCGCCGGTCATGGGCGGCACGGGCACGGTCACGGCCACGCTTTCCGGCTCCCTGGCCAAGCCCGAGATCACGGCCGAGGCCCGCCTGGAGGGTCTGAGCCTGGCCGCCGAGAAGGCCAAAAATCTCACGACCCTGGCCGTGCGGGCCGAGGTCGCGGCCGGCGGCGGCAAGGCGACGCTCAAGGCCGGCGTCTCGCCCACGGGCAAAAAGGAGGCCGTGACCGTGGAGGCCTCCGTGCCGCTGCGGCTTTCCCTGTCGCCCTTCGCCTGGGACCTGCCCCCGGGCGGCGCGCTTTCCGGCCGCGTCGCCACGGACAGCGACCTGACGCAGATGGCCGCGCTGCTGGCCCAGGCGAACACCCGTATCGACGGCCGGCTGACGGCCGACATGCGCCTTGGCGGCACGCTGGCCGCGCCGTCGCTTTCGGGCTCCCTGGCCCTGGCCGCCAAGAAGCTGGAAAACGCCGACGCGGGATTGGTGCTGCACAACGTGCTGCTGCGCGCCGACGCCTCGGGCGGCACACTGACCGTCACCCAGGGCTCGGGCCAGGACGGCCGGGGCGGCAGCTTCACGCTCACCGGCCAGATCGGCGTGTCCGACCTGGTCAACGGCCCGGTGGACCTGGCGCTTAGGCTCACGCGCCTTCGCGTGGCCGGCCTGGATCTGGCCACGGTCACGGCCGACGGCACGGCGAACGTCACCGGCACCCTGTCCCGCATGCGGGCCACCGGGAAGATCGTCCTGGGGCCGGCGGACATCAACCTGCCCACCTCCCTGCCGCCCGAGGTCACGGTCATCCCCGTCACCCTGGTCAACGACCCCAGCGCGCCGAAGAAAAAGGCCAAGGCCGCCCCGCCGGCGGCGGCGCGCCACATCGACCTGGACCTGACCGTGGCCCTGGGCCAGGCCGTGTACGTGCGGGGGCTGGGGCTCGAATCGCGCTGGGCCGGCGAGGTCAAGGTCACGGGCACGGCCGCCGCGCCCCGGGTGATGGGCCGCTATTTCGTGGAAAAGGGCCAGGTGGAGCTTTTCGGCAGCAACCTCGAGATCAGCAAGGGCGAGATCGTCTTCCACGGCGAGACGCCGCCGGCCCCGACCTTCGACATCCTGGCCCAGCACACCGCCAACGACGTCACGGCCGGGGTGGCCATCACCGGCGACGCGGCCAATCCCTCCATCAACCTCGTCTCCCAGCCGACGCTCCCCCACGACGAGATCCTCTCGCGCATCCTGTTCGGGCAAAGCGCCGCCACTCTGTCCCCCCTCCAGGCGGCCCAACTGGCCCAGGCCGCCGCCTCCCTCTACGCCGGCGGCACGCCGACGAGCATCCTGGCCCGTACGCGGCGCATCCTGGGCCTGGACCAGCTCACCCTGGTCTCGGGCGGGGGCAAGGGCGGCATCGGCTCCACGGTGCTGAAAGCCGGCAAGGAGATCGTCAAGGGCGTGACCGTGGGCGTGGAGCAGGGCATGGGCGCCCAGACCGGGGCCGTGTCCGTGGAGGTGCAGGTCACCCCCAACATCACCATCGACAGCCGGGTCGGGGCCAACAACAAGCAGGGCGTGGGCGTCAACTGGAAGTGGGACTACTAGCCGGGCGTCGTCGGGAAATCGTCGGCTTTTCCAAAGGGCGGGCGGCGTTTGGACGGACGGCGGACGGGTCGGGCGATCGGGCGGGTCGGCTTGGATAGGCGGGACCGGGGGAAGGAGGCGGTCCTTCCCCCGGCGCGTGCCCCGGAAAGATGCTACTGACCGGCCTTGTGCTGCTGTTCGAGCTGCTTTTTGAGGCCCTCGCCGTACTTGCGGGATTGCACGATGATCTCGTCCACCTTGTCGCCGCGCACCTGCATGAGCGCGATGCGGTAGGCCCCGTCGATGGGGATCATGGCGTTTTTCGAATCCGCGTACAGGGCGTTCATGGCCGCGACGACCCGGTCGGGGTCCATGCCGGCGTAGGTGTTGAAGCAGTCGCGGAAACGGTTCTCGACGTCCTGGGGCTTGGCGTCCTTCTGGAACGAGCTCAGGTCGCTGCAGATGGCCCGGGCGGCCGTGGCCAGCCCGAACAGGAAGGCGTGCTTCTCCTTCTCCGTGTAGCTGGTCCAGGCATGGGCGAAGGTGCCCGTGCCGGCGGCGGGGGCGGCGGCCAGGGCCGGACCCCGGAAGATCACGAGCACGAACAGGACGGCGAGCAGCAGAGCCTTTTTGGACATGACGGCGTTCTCCTTGGGATGAAAGCGGGCGACGGGCGCGCCCGGCGGACATGCGCGCCTTCTACGCCATGGCGCGCCGGCCGGCAAGCCCGGCCCCTTGACAAGGAGCCCGCCCCCGGGCTTTGTGTGGGGCGGCTTACACACCCCAGCCAAAGGAGCGCCCCATGCACAGCCGCCTCACGGCCCTGCTCGCCCTGATCGTCGTCCTCGCCCTGGCCGGCCCGGCCGCCGCCGCCAAGGCCCCGTCGGAAATCGCCGGCATTCCCCTCGGCACGGACGCCGAAAGCCTGCGCGACCGCCTGGACCTCTCCCGCATGGCCCCGCTGTGGGACCGCCCGTGGCTCATCCGGGTCAACCTCAAGCCCACCAAGGGCTTCGACGCCGGCTACGTGCTCCTCGGCGGCTGCGCCACCACCAACCGGGTGGAGCGGGTGCGCCTCAAGTACAAGGACGGCTCCATGGCTCTTTTCAACAAGCTGGCCAAGGAGCTCACCGCCCGCTACGGCGTGCCCACGCCCCAGCCCGGCGGCAAGGACGGCAAGTACAAGGGGCTGCGCTGGCTTTTCGGCACGAACAAGTCCGGCGGCACGGACCTGCTGCTCGAGCACTTCGAAAAGGGCAGCGGCGAGGACCCGGCCGGCAACGTCATCCGCATCACGGACAACGGCGCCCTCAACCAGGAGCGCGACTGCTACGAGAGCATGGTGCGCGGCGTGCCCGAACCCCAGCCGGCCTTTCCGCTCTTCGAGATCGACGAGACCTGGCTGTTGCCGAAATAGCAAGGCGGCGCCATGGTCTTCGGCCACCTCGCGGCGGGTTCGCTCGGCAATCGCTTTCTTTTTCGCCGGGCGGGCCTGCCCTTTTGTCTCGTCGCCGCCTTCGGGCCGGACTGGATCGACAAGCCGCTCAAGCTCTTCTTCGGCCTGCCCGGGCACGGCGTCGCCCACAGCCTGATCGGGGCGGCGCTTTTGCTCGCGGCCTTCGCCTGGACCTGCCGTCGTCTTGCCCTGCCGGAGAGCTGGCCGTGGGTGGCCGCCTTTTTCTGGGGGCTGCATTTCGCCTGCGACCTGGTCAAGCCGGCGGCCCTTTTCTGGCCCCTGCTCGGCCCCTTTCCCGTCTACGCCGGAACCACGGCCGAGGCGGCCTGGAACTTCTACACCGCCCGGCCCCTTTCCGGCCTGGCCTGGTGCGACCTGTCCCTGGTCGCCCTGGCCGCCGCGGTCCGGCTGTCCGACGCCTGGCCCCGCCCGGCCGCCGTTCCCGGCCGTTCCCGGACGTGACGCCGACGCGGTTCGACCGTGCCTTTTCACGCCGCCACATTGACACAAAAGCGTTATCCGGCCTATCATTTTGGCCGCTTGCGGACGCGTCGCCCGCCCGGGCCTCTGCCTGCGCGTCCGGACACGACACGAACCATCCCAGGAGGACGCGCATATGGCGGTGACCATCGGCATCAACGGATTCGGCCGCATCGGACGGTATCTGACCAGGCTCGTGGCCGACGACCCGGAGATCACCCTGACGGCCATCAACGCCCGAGCCGACAACGCCCAGCTTGCCCACCTGCTCAAGTACGACTCCGTGCACGGCCGCTTCGCCGGCACGGCCGTGCCCACGGACGAGGGCCTGCTCATAAACGGCAAGCCCGTGAAGATCACCCGTCACGGCGGCGGCGAATGGCGCTGGAACGAGTGCGGCTGCGACTACGTCGTCGAAACCACGGGCAAGTTCGTGGACCGCGAGTCCTGCGAGAAGCACATGGCCGCCGGCGCGAAGAAGGTCGTCATCAGCGCGCCCGGGAAAAACGAGGACGTCACCATCGTCATGGGCGTCAACGACCACGAGCTCTCGGCCGGGCACAAGATCATCTCCAACGCCTCCTGCACCACCAACTGCCTGGCCCCCATCGCCAAGGCCTTAAACGACGCCTTCGGCATCAAGCATGGCCTCATGACCACCATCCACTCCTACACCATGAGCCAACGCATCCTGGACGGCTCCCACAAGGACTGGCGGCGCGCCCGGGCCTGCGCCCTGTCCATGATCCCCACCACCACGGGCGCGGCCCGGGCCGTGACCAAGGTCATCCCGTCCCTGGCCGGCCGCCTGGACGGCATGTCCATCCGCGTGCCCACGCCCAACGTCTCGGTGGTGGACTTCACCTGCGAGCTGGAAAAATCCACGGACACCGCCGGCATGCTGGAGACGCTCAAGGCCGCCTCGGGCGACAACCTGGGATTCACCGACGAGCCGCTGGTGTCCATCGACTTCGTGGGCGACACCCACGGCGGCGTGGTGGACGCCAAGGCCTCCCAGGTCCTGGACGGCACCATGGCCAAGATCCTGGCCTGGTACGACAACGAGGCCGGCTTCACCAACCAGCTCGTGCGCCTGATCAAGAAGGTGGCCGCCCTCTAGGCCGCCGTCCCCGTCCGCCTTTTCGCCGCCCGCCGTGCCCCGCGCCCGGCGGGCGGCTCGTTTTTCGAAGGCCCGGCGGACGTTTCCCCTCTAAAGCATCCGGCCGTCCGGTCGATACGGTGTATGCGGGGGCCAGTCCGGCCCCGCCAAACACCAGGACGAGGATTCGGCCATGACCGCCCCAGAGACGCCGCAAACGCTTTTCCGCTCCCCGCTCATCGTCACCGCCAGCGAAGGCCATGCCCGCATCGACCGCGACTTCTTCAAGCGCGCCCGCATGTTCGCCGCGCGCCACGCCGCGACCGGAACCGAGGCCCTGGCCCTGGCCCGGCGGGGCGAGGCGGACGTCATCTTCTGCGACGCCGCCCTGCCGGACATGGACGGCCGGACCTTCGTGGCCGCCCTGCGCGCCGATCCCGCCCTGGCCCGCATCCCCGTCATTCTGGCCATGACCGACGTGCGCCGCGACGACGTGCTCTCGGCCGTGAAGCTCGGCGCGGCCGGCCTGTGCCTGCGGCCCTATTCCGAGGACACCTTCCGCAAGCACCTGTCCATGGCCGCCCACATGGCCCGGTTCGCCGCCGCCGAGAGGACGGCCCTGGCCCGGGCGGCGCGCCGGGAAGCCGACGGCGACGCGGACGGGGCCGTCGCGGCCTACGAGGCCGTGACCCGCCGGCCCGACGACGCGCCGCGCTTTTTCGAGGAAGGCATGGTCGCCCTGGCCGCCCGGGACGTGGAGCGGGCCATCCTGTCCTTCCACAAGGCCCTGGCCGTCAACGCCCTGTTCGTGGAGGCCTATCTCGGCCTGGCCCGGGCCTGGAAGACCAAGGGCAGCACCCGCCAGTACCGCCACTACATGAAGGAAGCGGCCTCGGCCTGCGCCAGGGCCAACCGGTTCGTCGAGCTGCGCGACCAGTTCGTGACGCTCCTTCGCGACGACGAGGCCGGTTTCAACCCCTTCCTGGCCCTTGGCAACGAACTCGTGCGCGAGCGGCACTACACCGCCTCCATCGCGCTCTTCCGCCACGCCCTGGAGCTGGCCCCGAAAAACGCCGACATCTACCTGGGCCTCTCCAAGGCCTACCATTTCCTGCGCCGGCCGGACCTGGCCCGCCGGGCCGCAAGCAAGAGCGTGGCCCTAAACGACCGCAACGAGGAGGCGCGCAACATCCACCGTCGCCTCTCCGGCGCGCCCCGGCCCGGGGACATCGCGCCCATGGGGGAGGCGGCCCGGGACGCCGAGGCCCCCCGCTATCCCCTGGTGCTGCGCGGCATGCTCTACCTGGCCGGCCTGGCCGCCGAGACCCTGGTGCGCCCGCGCAAGGCCGCCCGGGCCGCCTGACGCCGTCCCTTGCCGCCCGGCCTGCGACCCGAAGGGCAACGCGCCGGAATTCTTTGCCCTTTACTTGATGTGATCCTGCCATACTGTATACGGGCAAGGCGCGTGGCTTTGGCGACAGTTCCGTAATGTCGCCGAGGATTGCCTCGCTGCCCGAAATGCGGCATAAGCAAGGACAAGGACGCGACGCGTCCGAGGAGGAAGAGCCATGTCCGACGCCGTCACCCCAGCCGGACACGTCGAAGCGTCTCCCTCCGGCCATATCGAGGCCCTGCCCCCCGGCCGCTTCGAAGCGCTGCCCCCCGGCCGCTTCGAAGCCCTCCCTCCCGGTTCGGTGACGCCCTCGCCGGCCGGAGCGGTGCAGACGCCCCCGGCCGGGCATGTGGAAGTGCCCCTCGGCGGCCATGTGGAGCCCGTGCCGGCCGGCGTGCTCCAGTCGGTTCCGGCCGGCGTTTTGGAGGTCGCCCAGGGCGGCATCGTCAACATCCGGCTCTAGCGCCGCCGGCCTTATCGGGCGGCGCGCGACCGGGCTACCCGAAGTACGCCATGCAACACGCCCTTTCCCTACGCGCAGGCCTCGTCGCCTGCCTGGCCGCCCTGCTCCTGGCGGGCGGCATCGTCGGATGCAGCGCCAAGATCACCCAGGACCCCGGCCAGATGCTGGCCGACAAGGTCAAAACCAACCAGAACGCCTACCTGCGCTACTCCCAGGCCGAGGAGGAAGCCCGCCGCGACGGCAACGCCGAGGCCGCGGACCGCTACCGCCAGGCCAAGGAGGCGGCGCTGGCAGATTTCCAGCGCTACGACCAGGAACTGGCCCAGTACAAGACCGCGCACCATACGAGCCTGTCCCAATAGGCCCGCCGCGCGTCTCCTCTCTCGCTGCCCGTCGGCCGCCGCGCCGGCCGACGGGCCTGCGGTCCGGCCTTTCGACGGTCGCCGGTCCATGGCGACGGGGTGCGCCGCTCCGGCTCCCGTCGGAGGGGAAACGCCCGGCCCGAACACGCCGGCGGAGGGAATGAAAAAGCCGCCGCACGCCCCCTGCAACCGGCCGTCGGATGACGCCGTGCCTCCCTGACGGAATCCGGCGCCACCGCGATGCGGCATGCCTTTCTCCCGCGCCCGGCTCCGGCGCTGTTCGCCGCCGGCCTTCTCCCGCTCCTTGCCGCCCCGGCCCTGGAAAACGTCGCCGCGACCTGTGCCCTCCCGGCCCAGGCTGCGACGCCTCCGGCCCCGCGCCTGCGCCTGCCTTCCGGGCCATGGCCCGCCGTTGGCCGCGCCAAAGAAAAGGCCGCCTCCTCGCGGAGACGGCCTTCGTCGTTCGATACGTGCCGAGGCTTGCGCCTAGGCCTTGGCCGCCGCCTGGCCCCCGGACGCGGCCGGGACCTTGGGACGGGGCGTCAGGCCCGAGCCCAGATCGAGCAGGATGGGGCTGGCCACGAAGATCGAGGAGTAGGTGCCGGCCAGGATGCCGATGAGCATGGCCAGGGCGAAGTCGTGGATGACCGGGCCGCCGAGGAAATACAGGCAGGTCACGGTGATGAGCGTGGTGCCGGCGGTCAGGATGGTGCGCGAAAGGGTCTCGTTGACGCTCTGGTTGATGAGGTCCGCGAAGGGCATGCTCTGCTTGCCCGCGCCGCGCAGGTGTTCCCGGATGCGGTCGTAGATGATGATGGTGTCGTTGAGGGAGTAGCCGAGAATGGTCAAGAGCGCCGCCACGATGGTCAGATCGAACTCCTTGTCGAGCAGCGAAAAGATGGCCACCGTGACCAGGATGTCGTGCAGGTCGGCCACCACCGCGCCCAGGGCGTACTTGAGCCGCATGACGAAGCACAGGACCAGGGTGATGGCCATGGCCGCCACGATCATCCAGACCGTGGACGCGCCCACGAGCTTGAGCAGGTAGATGCCGCCGGAGAGCCCGGCCGCCATGATGCCCGCCGCCATCCAGCGCTGTTCGAACCGGCCCGAGATGTAGATGGCGATGAGCAGCACCGAGTAGAAGATGGCCTCCAGGGCCTTGCCGCGCAGGTCCGCCCCGACCTTGGGGCCGACCATTTCCAGGCGCTGCACCGAATAGCCGGAATCCGGCAGGTTCTTGGCCAGGGCCGCCTCCACGGCGGCGCGCACGGTCTCCTGGTTCACCTCGTGGTCAGAGGCCCGGATGAGGAATTCGTTGGCGTCGTCCTGGCCGTAGCGCTGCACGACCACGTTTTGCAGCCCCACCTGGTCCACGGCCTTGCTGATCGCCTCGACGTCGAGCGCCTTGGCGAAGCGGACCTGGATGGACAGGCCGCCGGAGAAGTCCACGCCGAAGCGCGGCCCGCCCTTGACGGCCAGGGAGATGAACCCGGCCACGATCAGGGCGGCCGAGATCAGGTAGGCCAGCTTGCGGTACTTGAGAAAATTGATGTTGGTGCCGGGCTTGATCAGCTCGAGGACCATCGTCTCCCCCTCTGGGTTGCTGCGGCGCGCGGCGTCGCGCCGGATACTGGCGGGGCAGGTCGCCGCCGCTCGGAAATGGCCTCGCACCTTCCGCCAAAGGCGCGGGCCTTGTCAAGGCCGGCGGGCCGGCCCCGTCTCGCGAAGACGGGAGCGGCCTACCGGAAATACTTGAGGAACGGGTTCTGGGGCGTGAGCACCAGCCGCGACTTGTGGCCCAGGGCCTTCTGGTAGGCCTCGAGGCTGCGGGTGAAGGAGAAGAACTCCGGCGCCTTGGACACGGCCTCGGCCCAGACGGCCGCCGCCTGCGCGTCGCCCGCGCCGCGCAGCACCTCGGCCTGCCTCTCGGCCTCGGCCAGGATCACGGCCCGGTCCCTGTCCGCCTCGGACTTGATCTTCTCCATCTCCTCCCAGCCCTCGGACCGGTAGAGCTTGGCCTGGCGCTCGCGCTCGGCCCGCATGCGGCCGTAGATGGCCTGGGCGTTTTCCGCCGGCAGGTCGGTGCGCTTGATGCGCACGTCCACCACCTCGATGCCGTAGGGCTTGAGGATCTGGGTGGACTTCTGCGTCACCTCGCCCATGATGGCGGCGCGTTTCTGGGAGACCACGTCCTGGAGGGTGTACTGGCCAAGGGCCACGCGCAGCTCGGCGTAGATGATGTCGTCGAGCCTGGCGTGGGCCCGGCCCACCGTGCGCAGGGTGCGGTAGAAGAGCAGTGGGTCGACGATGCGCCAGCGGGCGTAGTCGTCCACCACCAGGTTCTTCTTGTCCAGGGTGAGGATCTCGGCCGTCTTGGCGTCGTAGGCGAGCAGCCTGGCGTCGAAGTAGACCACGTTCTGGATGAACGGGATCTTGGCGTGCAGGCCCGGTCCCTTGGCGTCTCCGGTGGGCTTGCCGAGCTGGAGCACGATGGCCTTTTCGGTCTGGTCCACCACGTACACGGTCTGGGCGGCGGTCACCAGGCCCAGGAAGGCCAGGACCGCGGTGATGATGGCGGAACTTTTCACGACCGGCCTCCCTTGGCCTTGACCGGTTCGGCCTTGGCCGGCTCGGGACGGGCGGCGGCGGGATCGGCCGCGCCCGGGGCGGGGGGAAGCTGGGAAAGCGGCAGGTAGGGCACTGCCTGGCGCGCCGCCGCGTCGTCGAGGATGGTCTTTTCCAGGTCCGGGCTCGCGAACAGGTTTTCCATGGCCTCGATGTAGAGCCGCTCCCGGGTGACGTCCCTGGCCTTGTCGTATTCGGCGCGAAGGGCCGAGAAGCGGTCCGCGCCGCCCTTGGCCCGGCGGATGGTCTGCTCACGGTAGGCCGTGGCCTCGTTTATGATGGCCGCGGCCCGGCCCCGGGCCTTGGGCAGGATGTCGTTGGCGTAGGCGTCGGCCTCGTTTATCAGCCGGCTTTTGTCCTCGCGGGCGCTGGCCACGTCCTTGAAGGCGTCCACCACTTCCTTGGGCGGATGCACGTCCTGGAGCTGCACGGCCAGCACATCGATGCCGCTGTCGTAGCGGTTGAGCATCTCCTGGAGCAGGGCCTTGGTGTCGGTCTGCACCTTGAGCTTGCCCGAGGTCAGCACGGAATCGATCTTGGCGTCGCCCATGACCTCGCGCAGGGCGGCCTCGGCGGCGCTTTTGACCGTCTCGTCGGGGTGGTCGATGCGAAAGAGGTAGTCCACGGGGTTGCCGATCTGGTATTGGACGATGAATTGGGCGTCCACGATGTTCTCGTCGCCCGTGAGCATGAGGGATTCCTCGGGCACGGGGCGGTTTTGCAGGGAGGCCCCGTCGCGGCCGGCCATGGACCGGAAGCCGATCTCCACCCGGCGCACCTGGGAAACCTTCGGGGTCTTTACGGTTTCCACGGGAAACGGTAAG
Source organism: Pseudomonadota bacterium (assembly GCA_023390395.1). Lineage (GTDB taxonomy): Bacteria > Desulfobacterota > Desulfovibrionia > Desulfovibrionales > Desulfovibrionaceae > Solidesulfovibrio. Next base: position 11,512 of record JAEWCY010000261.1, read on the forward strand.
TGGTAATGCGGCCCAGGACCGGTGGAATAGACGTAGGCGCCGAAGCGCTGGACCACGCCGGCCTCGTCGGGCTCCACGATGTAGATGCCGCTGGCCAGCCACACGAGGACTACGGCCAGGAGCACGATTTTCGGGCCGCCCGGCAGCCGGCCCTTGAGGGAAGTCAGTTTCTTGCCCAGGTCCTCGCCGACGCGGCCGGGGTCCGGAAGCGGCGACCCCTGGCGGCGTTTCTGCTCCGAGAGCTTTTCCCAATCCCAGTTCATTCGAGGCGGCATAGGAGAGTTGCGGGGGAAGGTCAAGGGAAGCGCCCCCGGCCGCCGAAACCATATCCTCTTTGGAGAACGATGCATGAAGCCAGTGTCGCCCGGCGTCTTCCGGGCCTATGACATCCGGGGCGTGGTGGACGTCGACTTCGATCCCGACTGGGTGGAGCGGCTCGGCCGGGCGGCCGGGACGTATTTCCTGCGCCATGGGCATTCCCAGGCCGTGGTCGGCCACGACTGCCGACTGAGTTCCCCCGAGTACCAGGCCCGACTGGCCGTGGGCCTGGCTTCCTGCGGCGTCGACGTGGTGTGCCTGGGCATGGTGGCCACGCCCGTGTTCTACTACGGCGTCAAGGCCCTGGCCCGAAAGGCCGGGGTCATGGTCACGGCCAGCCACAATCCGCCGGAATTCAACGGCTTCAAGGTCTGGTGCGGCGAGACCACCATCCACACCGACGCCATCCGCGAGCTCTACGACATCATGGCCTCGGGCGATTTCGCCTCGGGCACGGGCCTCGTGTGCGAGCACGACATCAAGCCCTCCTACGTGGAGCACCTGGCCGACCAGATGGTGGTGCCGCGCGCGGTCAAGGTCGTGGTGGACGGCGGCAACGGGGCCGGCGGGCTCATCTGCGCCGAGGCGCTACGCCAGTGCGGGGCGCAGGTCGTGCCGCTTTTCTGCGAGCCCGACGGCCGGTTCCCCAACCACCATCCCGATCCGGTGGTGCTGGAGAACGTGGCCAACCTGGCCGCCCGGGTCGTGGCCGAGGGCGCGGACTTCGGCGTGGGCCTCGACGGCGACGCCGACCGCATCGGCGTGGTGGACGCCTCGGGCCGACTCCTCTACGGCGACCAGGTCCTGGCCATCTACGCCCGCTCGGTCCTGGCCACCCACCCCGGGGCCACGGTCATCGGCGAGGTCAAGTGCAGCCACCTGCTCTACAAGGACATCGCCGCCCACGGCGGCGAGCCGGTCATGGCGGCCACGGGGCATTCGCTCATCAAATCGCGCATGCGCGAGACCGGCGCGATACTCGCCGGCGAGATGAGCGGCCACATGTTCTTCGCCGACCGCTACTTCGGCTTCGACGACGGCATCTACGCCGCCGCCCGGCTGGCCGAGATCGTGGCCGCCTCGGGCACGCCGCTGGGTGAGATGCTGGCCGACTGGCCGGCCACGGTCAACACCCCGGAAATCCGCATGGACTGCCCGGACGCCGTGAAGTTCGCGGTGGTGGAGCGGGCGCGCAACTTTTTCACGGGCCGCTACGACGTCATCGACGTGGACGGGGTGCGGCTGACCTTCCCCGACGGCTGGGGCCTGCTGCGCGCCTCCAACACCCAGCCCGTGCTGGTGCTGCGCTTCGAGGCCGAGACGCCCGAGCGCCTGGCGGAAATCCGCCGCATCATCGAGGAGCCGGTGGCCGACTGGATCGCGGAGCTTTCGGCTTAAGTCCCCTGCGCCCGCCGGGGCCGGTTGGACCGCACGCGCAAGGAGGTTGGAAAATGCGCACGCTTGCCGCCATGTTCGCCTGTCTGGCCGCGCTTTGCTGCGCCGGCCCGGCCCCGGCCCAGACCTACCATCCCAACCCGGCCCTGGGCGAGATGCTGGCCAAGACGCTCTACATCGTCCAGCCGACCAACCCCGGCGGCAAGAACATCCTGGACAACAGCTGCATCTACAAGGACAGCTTTTCCCTAAGCCCCTCCAAGACGGTTCTGGAGCAGTGCGACGCGGCCCGGGGCACGGCCGAGTTCGTGGCCAAGTACGGCCGCCCCGACGCCACCGCCCCGGCCCCGGGCGGCAAGACGCTGCTCGAGTACTTCCTGCTCTTCAACGACAACAGCTACCACGTGAAGGTGTTCGTGGGCTGCGCCGACGGCAAGACCGAGACCTTCGCCATGGTCGAGTGCAAGGTGGAGAAAAACCGCGCCAAGCCCGGCCCCCCGCCCAAGGAAGGCAAGCCCTTCTGGAAGCAGCTTTCGCCGTTTTAATCCTCTCCTCCTTGTTTTGGCAGTTTATTCAAAAAGATGCCTCCTGCCGGAAATGCGACGGGAGGCTTTACTTTTTTCAACAAAACACTATATAAAATAGCAAATAGAAATTCAGCAAACAGAAACGCTTCGTCCTGATGGCCGCGCCTCGCCGTTGCCATCAGACAAGGGCAACGCCATGAAAACCCTCTTGACGACGTGCTGCTTGCTTCTTCTCGGCTGGTTCGCGCTCGCCGACCGCGGCTTCGCCAGCGCAACCGCCGCGATTGCGCGCTTCGGCTTCACGAGCGCGGTCGTCGATCGTGTCCCGGCGGACATGATCGCAAGCCTCGACGTTCCCCCGGGACAAACAATCTATTTCTGGGCGGAATACTGCATCGGTCCGGACGGCATGGCGCTGTTGCACAAAAACGGCTCCCTGCCGCTGCGCCATGTCTGGCGATACGGCTGGGCCGGCATCGCGGTGTCCGACACCATAGAAGTGGGCATCACCCCGGACAACTGGAGCGCCAACAAAGCCGGCTATCTCGCCGAATTCGCCAAGGACGGCTTCTTTCGATTCAGGACGTTCAGCTACAAGCAGAATCTGACGCATTCAAAATACTATATCCAGTGCACGGATGCAGACAACAGCGAGGTAGGGCAGTTCGGCAGCCAAGGGCGACGATTCCGCCCTTCCGTTTCCATACAATACAAGTAAAGGAGGCCGCCATGCCGACCAGCGCCGCCACGCAACTGGCCCTGCTTACCCAGGAAATCGAAAACAATTCCACTCTTTCCCCGGACCAGAAGAAAAACTACCTCGACGTCATCAATTCCCTCAATCCCCTGGCCAAGGACAACTGGATCTACCGGATCGTGGTCAGCTCGCTCGGCTTGGCCCTCATCCTGACCGTCATCGGCGGCATCCTGGCCGCGCTCATCGGCGGCCAGGGAACGGCGTTGCCGGAAGGGCTCGTGGCCATCGGCTCGGCCTCGGTCGGGGCCTTGGCCGGCCTCCTCGCGCCCTCGCCCAAGGGCTGATCCAGGGGCAGTTCCGTCACTGGCCGACGGGCGCATCCCCTTCGCCGTTCTCGGGGAGCAATCCCTTCGGGAGCGATCCCTTCCGACGGGAGGCCTGCCGCGTCCTTTCCGGCGCAGCCAGCCTCCCGTCGGACGGCACGCCCTGATTTGCCGCCTCGCACGTTCCGGGATATAAGCCGGGAAAACCGTCCCCCGGATACAACCGCATGCGCAGACTGAAGTGGCTCCTCCTCCTGGCCGTCGCCGCCGGGGCCGGGCTTTACGCCTGGACGCATTTCCATAAAACCGTCGAACCGCCCCGCGTGCTGGCCACGGCCGAAGCCCGGATCGGCGAGGTCCGCAAGGTCCTGGAAGCCACGGGCATCATCAAGGCGCAGGTCGGGGCCATCGTCAAGATCGGCGCGCGCGCCACGGGAACCATCAAGGAAATGAACGTCAAGGTCGGCGACGAGGTTCGCACGGGCCAGCTCATCGCCGTCATCGACGACCGGGAACTGCGCGCCCAGCTCGACGAGGCCGAGGCCAAGCTCGCCCGGGCCACGGCCGAACTGGCGCAGGTCGAGGCCGTCTACCCCAAGCGCATCGCCGAGGCGCAGGCCGAGGAACGCCTGTCGACGGCCAAGAGCGAATACGCCGCAAGCAACCTCAAGCGTCAGGAAGAGCTCTACGGCAAGTCGCTCATCGCCAAGGACGTCCTCGACGCCGCCCGCCGCGACGCCCTGGTCGGCCAAAACGAGGTTTTGGCCCGCCAGGCCTCCCTGGTGCGGGTGCAGACCGAATTCGAGAAGGAGCGCTTCAAGGCCCAGAAGGCCAAGGAAGAGGCCGAGGCGGTCATCGAGTCGGCAAAGACCAAGATTTCCTACACCCGCATCGTCAGCCCCATCGACGGCGTGGTCGCCCTGGTCGCCTCCCAGGCCGGCGAGACCGTGGTGGCCGGGCTGCAGGTGGCCAACCTCATCACCGTGCTCGACCCGACGCGCCTGGAGATGTGGATCTACGTGGACGAGACCGACGTCGGCCAGGTGCGGCCGGGGCTGCCCGTGGAGTTTCGGGTGGACGCCCAGCCCGGGGCCGTGTTCAAGGGCGGCGTGGACCAGATCTACCCCCAGCCGGAGATCCGCGACAACATCGTCTACTACCAGGCGCTGGTGCGCCTCGACCCCAGGGAATCCGCCCGGCTGCGGCCGGAGATGACCACCCAATGCCAGATCGTGGTCCAGGAGAAAAAGGACGTGCTCGTCATCCCCAACGCCGCCCTCAAGTGGATCGGCGACCGGCAGGTGGTCTTCGCCGTGGCCGGGGACGGGACCGTGCGCGAGGTGCGGCCCAAGCTCGGCCTGGAGGGGCTCAACGAGACCGAGGTGACCGAGGGGCTTTCCCCGGGCGAGCCGGTGGCCACGCAGATCGTGCTGCCGGGGCTGGCCGCGCCGCCCATCAACGCCCCCAAGCCCAACAGGCCGTCCAGCCGATGACGACGCCAGGCGACGACGCCGGCCGCTCCGCCCCGGGGGAGGCCTTCATCGAACTCGCCGACGTCGGCCGGACCTACGTCATGGCCGATACGGCCCATGCCGTGCTCGCCGGGGTCACGCTCTCCATCGCGGCCGGGGAGTTCGCCGCCGTCATGGGGCCGTCGGGCTCGGGCAAGTCCACCCTGCTCCACATCCTGGGGCTGCTCGACCGGCCGACCGCGGGCAGCTACCGCCTGGCCGGGCGCGATACGGGGGAGCTTTCCGACGACGACCTGTCGCGGCTTCGCAACCGGGCCATCGGCTTCGTCTTCCAGAGCTTCTACCTGGTGCCCTACGCCACGGCCCTGGACAACGTGCTGCTCCCGGGCCTTTACAGCGACATGCCGGGCTCGGTCCTGCGCCGGCGCGGCGAGGAGCTGCTGGCCCGGGTGGGCCTGTCCGCCCAGGCCGGGCACAAGCCCTCCCAGCTTTCCGGCGGCCAGCAGCAGCGCGTGGCTCTGGCCCGGGCGCTCATCAACGACCCGGACCTGATCCTGGCCGACGAACCCACGGGCCAGCTCGACTCGGCCACCAGCGCCGAGATCATGGGGCTGCTGGCCACGGTCAACCGCGAGGCCGGCAAGACGGTCATCGTCGTCACCCACGACCAGTCCACGGCCGCCTACGCGCGCCGGCAGATCCTCGTCCATGACGGCCGCGTGGCGAAGTCCTAGCCGCGCCCTGCGCGTCCTCTGGCGCATCCAGCGCATGGCCGTGCTGGCCCTTTGGGCCCACAAGGCCCGCAGCCTTTTCGTCGTGGCCGCCGTGGCCATGGGCGTGGCGGCGCTGACGGTCATCGTGGCCTCGGTGGACGGGGCCCGGCGCAAGGCCCTGGAGATCGTCGAGTTCTTCGGCCCGGACGCGGTCATGGTCCTTGGCGGCGACATCGAGAACAAGCCCGTGGGCCAGCGGGTCTACACCCTGACCTGGGCCGACGCGAGGGCCGTGGCCCGGTCCCTGCCCGGGGCCTACGCCGTGCTGCCCATGCGCTCGATCCGCAACATCACCCTCAAATACGGCAACCAAAACCACGAATCGCCGGTGGTGGTCGGGGCCACGGAGAACTACGCCAAGACCTGGAACTGGCCCCTGGCCGAGGGGCGCGACCTGTCCGAGGAGGACGTGGCGCACGGGGCCAAGGTGGCGCTCATCGGCGACGAGCCGGCCAGGCAGCTCTTCGGCGACGCCTCGCCCCTGGGGCGCACCATGCTGGTGAAAAACCTGCCCGTGCAGATCGTCGGCCGCCTGGCCTACCGCGGGCTCTCCGGCGGCGGCTCGGACGTGACCATCGACGACCGCATCATCATGCCCATCACCACCCTGACCCAGCGCTTCAACCTGGACCGCAAGTACTTCCGGGGGCTTCGCGTCAAGTTCCACGACCCGGACCTCATCGACGCCCACAAGGACAACCTGCGCGCCCTGCTGCGCCACCTGCACAAGCTCGGCCCCACCGAGCCCGACGACTTCACCATCCTCTCGGCCAGCGAGATCCTTAAATTCCTCACCGCCTTCACCGGCGGGCTGGTGGCGTTTCTGGGCGTCACGGCCGGGGTGGCCATCGTGGTCGGCGGCTTCGTGCTGGCCAACCTGATGTTTTTGAGCGTCAGCGAGCGCAAGACGGAGATCGGCCTGCGCAAGGCCGTGGGCGCGAGCGGCTTCGCCATCGCCGCCCAGTTCCTGTCCGAGGCCCTGTACCTGACCGTGGCCGGGGCGTTTTGCGGGGTCGGGCTCGGGGTGGCCCTGGGCGAGTCGCTTTCGCGCCTGGGGCTTTTACAGCTGCGCCTGTCGCCCAAGGTCTTCGTGCTCTCGCTCGTCGCCGCCCTGGCCATCGCCCTGGTCTTCGGCCTCAAGCCCGCCCGCAAGGCCGCCGCCATGGACCCCATCGAGGCCCTGCGCGGCGGCGGGGATTAGTCGCGGCGCAAAAAAGGCCGCGCCCGCTCGGGGGAACGTGAGCGGGCGCGGCGGGAACCGGGGGAAGGCGGACGCGACTCCCCGGCTGGGGAGCGTCAGGCCAGGAGCCTGGCGGCGTCGTCGACGATGGAGGCGATGGCGAGCCTGCGCGGACAGGCCGCCTCGGCCTTGGAGAAATCCAGGGAGCCGGGGTCGCGGCGCAGGGCCTCGGGGAGGCTGGCGAAAAGCTCCCGGGCGATGGCCGTCTCGCCGTAGTCGCGGTGGTACATCATGGCCCGCATCACGTCGGCCACGGGCACGGCCCCGCCCATGGCCGTGCCGCAGATGTCGGCGCAGCCGGCGCAGTAGTCTCCGTGGGTGGCGTCGGCAAAGACGCGAAGGGCCTCGAAGTCCTCCCGGGCCAGGCTGGTGGCGTCGCGGGCGGCGGCCACGTTGGCCGAGAGGATGGTGAGGTTGGGCATCTGGGAGCAGACCGAGGCGATGTCCGGGTTCTGCCAGATGGCCTTGAGCTTGGCCTGCTTGTCGGTGAAGCCCTTGTCCAGGAACCGGCCGGCCATGTCGAGCTCGGCCTGGGAGTCGGTCTTGACCGGGCCGCCGCCTTGGGTCTTCATGGCCACCAGGCCGATGCCGGCCTTGACGCAGGCGGACACGGCGTCGCGCATCTTCTGCTCGTGCATGAGCCGGAAGTTGTAGGAGATCATCACGGCGTCGATCCAGTCGAGCTTCGCCGCGCCGAGCAGGCAGTCCTCCATGTTGGAGTGGGTGCTGAAGCCGAAGAACTTGATCTTGCCGGCCTTCTTCTTGGCCGCCGCCCAGTCGCGCATCTGGCCGTCCACCTCGGCGATGCCCGAGATGCCGTGGACGTAGAAAAGGTCCACGTAGTCGGTCTTGAGGCGCGACAGCGCCGCGTCCAGGCGCTCGTCGAACTTGCCGCCCTTGGGCACGAGCTTGGTGGTCAGGACGATCTGCTTGCGCGCCTCGGGGTTGCGGGAGAAAAAGCGCCCGAAGCCCTCCTCGGACATGCCGTTGCCGTAGGCCTCGGCCGTGTCCCAGAAGTTGACGCCCCAGCCCAGGGCCTGCCTCAGCAGGAGCTGGTTGTTGATGGTGTCGAACATGCCGCCGAGGTCGAGGATGGACACCTCGAGCCCGGTCTTGCCAAGCTTGCGCCGGGGCATGGGGCCCGGGGCGGCCTTTTCCGGCTCGCCGGCGGCCAGGGCCGGTCCGGCCACGCCCATGCCGGCCACGGCCAGCCCGCCAAGCCCCAGGGTCTTCATCAGATCGCGCCGGGTGAGCCCGGCCTTTTTTTCCGCCGCCATAGCCGTCCTCCTTGGCGCGCCGGCAAGCCGGCCTTGCGCCTTTCAGGGTCCGTATCCGTCACTATCCCGCCGGCCGCGAGCGGCCGGGGAAATGCGTCAGGCCAGCATCCGGCCGGGTCCCGAGCGCGATTCGTTCTCGCTCGTCACGCGGATGGCCCGAAGTCCCGAAACCGGGCATTCGTGCTCGCACATGCCGCAACCCACGCACCGCGAGGGGTCCACGTGGGGCTGCTGCAGCCGCACCACGATCTCGGCCCGCCGGCCCTGGCCCAGGTCCGGCAGGGGTTTTTCCAGGACGAGGCTCGCGCCGGAAAGCGACACGATGCGCCGGGCCGTGTCGTCGGGCAGGCCCGCGCCGCGCAGGAAATAGTCGCCGCTGCCGAGGTTTCGGCCCGTGACCGGCGCGGCGGCGAGCGTGAGCGCCGCGCCCTTGCCGTCGCTCACGGACACGGCCCCGCCCGGCACGGGCTCGAAGACCGTGCCCACGGTGATGGCCTTGGGGCTCACCGGGCAGACCTCCTGGCAGACGATGCACGGCCGGCCCATGGCCCAGGGCAGGCAGCGGGTGCGATCCACGAAGGCCGTGCCCAGGCGCAGGGGGCCGGCGGCGGCGTACGGCCCGCGCCCGAGCTTCTCGTCCAGGGGGAAGGGCCGGATGGCGGCCGTGGGGCAGACCTGCCCGCAGGCGATGCAGTTTTGCAGGCACCCGGCCCTGCCCAGGCGGTAATTGAGCGTCGGCGTCCACAGCCCGGCCGCGCCGGCCACGGTCACGGCCGGCTGGATCACGGCCGAGGGACACACGCGCATGCACTGGCCGCAGCGGATGCAGCGGGCCAGGAAGCGTTCCTCGTCCAGGGAGCCCGGCGGCCGGATGAGCGCCGGGTCGCGGCCCAGGGCTCCCGCCCCGCCCACCCGCCACAGCGGCGCGGCCAGGGCTCCGGCGGCCAGGGCGGCCAGGGCTCCGCGCCGGGACAGGTCGGGCAGGGCCCGCTCGCCGCAGGCGGAAGGCCTGGCGGCGAAGCCGATGCGGCCCGTGGGGCAGGCGTCCAGGCAGTTCATGCACAGCACGCATTCGCCAAGGACCAGCTCGCCCGAAGGCCGGCAGCCGCCCTCGCAAGACTCCTCGCAGCGCCGGCAGGTGCCGCAGCCCTTGGCGTCGGCCTTGCCGATGCGCCAGGGCGTAAAGCGCACGGCCAGGCCGAAAAGCGCTCCGAGCGGGCAGAGATAGCGGCAGAAGAACCGGGGCCGCCAGGCGTTGGCGCACAGGATGGCCAGAAGGATCAGGCCGAAGACCCAGGCCCCGTCGTAGAAACGCCCTTCGCCATTGATGCCGAACCGGCCGGGATCGACCAGGGGCAGCACGGCCAGGTTGACGCTGCGGAAAACCAGGGGCAGCGGGTCGAGGAGCCCGGTTTGCAGGCTGCCCAGGGCGGCCGCGCCAAGGAAAAAGGCCAAAAGCGCGTACTTGACGCCCCGGGCCCTGCCCGGCGCGTTGTCCGCAACGCGCGCGGCCGTGGGCAGCCGCCGCCGCGTCAGCCAGCCGGCCAGCTGGTTGAGCGCGCCCAGCGGACAGGCGAAGCCGCAGAAGAACCGGCCGAGGAAAAAGGTCACGGCCAGCACGGCCACCGCCCACAAAAGCGGCGCGTAGAGCGTGCGCGTGGTCAGCACGACGCCAAGCGCCGTCAGGGGATCAAGGGACAATATCCAGTTGATGGGCCAGCCCCGCAACTGCCAGAAGGCGTCGCCCACCGTGGCCACGAGGCAAAACCACAGAAAGAGCAGGACGAAGAACGCCTGGCTGATGCGTCTGGCGACGACGATGCGCATGACCTACCCCGCCGCCGGTTCGGTGTTGACGGTGACCGGATTGAGGCTCGCCACGTCGGTGGTGCCGACGCCGGCGGCCTGGGCCAGGGCCAGGTAGGGCAGGTCGGCCGGCGTCTTGCCGAGGAAGCCGACGCCCAGCGCGTCCGTGGCCACGGGATCGGCCGAAAGGTACATGACGCCGGCCTGGCGCAGGTCGGAGAGCGACCCGCCCGTGGGGCCGTTGGTCATCATGACCGTCGTGCCGTCGAGCACGCACAGCGTGGGTTTGAGCATGGCCCCGAGCTCGGCGATGACGCCGTTGATGTCCTGGTGGAAGATGTTGCGCCGCCCGCCGAGGAGTCCGTAGAGGTTCTTGAGCGACATGGAGGCCACGGCCCGCTGGTGGTCCTTGACCGGGGCCAGGGTGATGACCTTGGTCACGCCGGCGAAGGCCCCGGAGAAGACGGGCCAGTCCTTGAGCAGCCGGCCGTTCGGCAGGCTCAGCGGCGAAAACAGGGCCGGGCGCGGCAGCACGAGCCGCGCCCCGGTCGCCCGGGCCGCGTCGGCCAGACCGGCCACCTCGAAACAGCTCTCGGGATTGTTGATGGGGTTGTCGGCCACGAGCACCCGCGACGCCCCGGCCTCGCGGCAGGCCGCGGCCACGGCGGCCAGAAGCTCCGGGCTCGTGGTCGCGCCGAGCACGGCCGGCGCGGCGAAGGCGGCGTTGACCTTGAGCAGCACCGTGTCGCCCCGGGCGACGAAGGCCGCCATGCCGCCGAGCGCCGCCACGCCGGCCGTGAACATGGCCGCCCGGTCCGTGCCGTGCACCTCGGCCAGCCGGGGCTTGCCGGCCACGGGCGCTGGCGCGGCGAAATCGCCGAGCGTGGCCAGGGTCCTGGCATTTTCCACGGCGGCCGGACCGACGGCGTCGCGAAGCGACAGCCCGATGCCGCCAACAGCCGCGGCCGCCACGCCCGCGCCGGCCAGGCGCCACAGGAAGGCGCGGCGGGAGAGCGCCCCGGGCCGCGCCTTTTGCGCGCCCTGGGCCGGATCGTGATCGTTCATTTCAAAGCGTCCTTGAGGCCGGCCGCCAGCGCGGCGGCCAGCTCCAGGGCGGCCTCGCGGCTGACGGCGTCATGGACGCCGACCACGTAGCCGCCGCTTGTCCAGAGGATTTCGAACGAGCCCGGCGCGGCCAGCAGGACCGCTCCCGGGGGCAGGCCCTGGGCCTGCTGGGGGGCGTAGCCGTTCTCGGCCAGGAAGCCGGCGAAGGCCTTGGCGTCGGCCGCGGCCGCCTCGGGCGTGTCGCGCTGGGCCAGAAAGGCCGTGGCCGCGCCCGAGGGCATGGCGTAGTCGGCCGTGTAGACGTTGGAGAACCCGGCCAGGCCCATGGCGTCCGAGGCGGCCAGGCGCAGGCTGGCCGCGTCCAGGCCGGCGGCCGGGAACAGGGTCTTGGGGTCGGGCGCGGCCCCGGCTCCGCCTGCGGCCGGCTCCGCCGCCGGCAGCCGGCCGGCCAGGTCCCTGGCCGCCTGGGTCAGGGCGTCCAGGGTGGCCGGGTCGGCCCGGTCGGCGGAAAGCTCGGCGTAATGGTTGCCTTTGTTGAAATAGAGGGCGTTTTGCGTGGCGTAGGCGTCGGGGGAGAGGTCGCTTGGCGTCGCGCCGGGTCGGCGCTGGGCGCTTAAGACCGCGTAGGCGTCCCGGGGCGAGGCCTGGGCGTAGAGGTAGACGTCCAGGTGCGCGCCGGAGGGCAGACTGAAGCCGCGCACGGACATCTCCTGAAAATTGGCTGCCAGGTAGAGTTCGGCCTTGCCGTCGATGCGGTCGGAGAGCGTCTCGGGGTCGTAGCTTTCCACGGGTCCGCCCGGCGTGGCCCCGGCCAGGGATTCGAGAAAGGCCGCCGTCTCGAAGACGCGCCCGTCGGCCGGGGCGGCCGGGGCGGCGGCGGGCGGCGGCGGGCTCGTCGCCACGACCACGGCCGGGGAAAGGCGCGACTGGGAAAAACCCAGCCAGACCAGGGCCGCGGCAAGCAGGGCCATGACCGCGTAGGACGCCGCGCTTTCGGCCCGGCTCGGGCCTATGCGACGTAAAGCCATGCCGTTCTCCTCGAGTTGCACCCCTGGAAAAATACCAAGGTATTTTTCCGGGAAAAAACATCGCTCAAGCATGCCGCCCAAGGAATGCGCATGCGCGCATTTCGCGGACGCGGCACTAGCGCACCGCCTTGCCGGCTTCGCAGTCGTAGCGCGGCGGACAGGACAAGGCCGTGGGCAGGACGGACTGGGGCGAGGCCGGGTCGAGCACGCCGCCGCGCAGCACGAAGCGCAGCTCGCCCGTGACCGGAAATCCGTCGTTTATGGCCTTTTCCAGGCGGGCCACGGCGTCGGCGTATTCCGGCTCGGCCTTGTTCTTGTGGAACTGCCGCCGCCATTCGATCCACTGCTTGGGGTTCATGGCGCTCTGGTCCACGAAGACGAAGTGGAGAACGCCGTCCGGGCAGTCCTGCTCCAGAACCAGGGAATATTCGAACAGGGGGTTGGCCGGATCACGGGCCTTCACCCGCGCCGCCTCGTCCTCCTCGATGAGCCAGGCCGTGGGGCACTCGCGCGAGGCGGCGAAATCCCCCACCGGGCCGAAGAGGAACGCGGGCCGGGTCTCGTCGGCGATGAAGTAGCCGTCGAGAAAGGCCTTGGGCGGGGCATAGGGCGCGTAGCCCATTTCCCGGCGCAGGGCCTGCGCCTTCTCCGACTGCGCCGCCGCCGGCGCTTGCAGCCCGAGCGTCAGGGCAAGCGCCGCGAGCGGACCCGCCAGAACCGAAACGAAACGCGGCATGTCGCCTCCCGCCGGACGTCGTGCCCGGGCTTTGGGGATCATGCCGGCCGCAGTAACAATTTTGTCAGAGCGTTGGCAAGGCGTATGGGAAAAGTGCCTAGCCCACCGGGGCCATACCGCCCCGGCCCGGCCGGGCGCGAAGCGTCCGGCCGGGCGTCGGGCTTGTCAGGACGACGAGGAAGTGCCCCGGAAATTGGGCGACTTCTCGATGAGGTCGGTGAGGAGCAGCACCATGGACATGTCCCGCTTGTTGACGGGGGTGATGGCCGAAAGCACGTAGTCCTTGAGCGAAGCGCCGGTGCCGGGCAGCGCCTCGTCGTCTCCCTGCCTGGTGTTGTGCACGGCTTCCAGGAACGAAAGAAGCAGGTACGGCCAGACGTCGTCGTAATAGAGATGGTAGTCGAGGATCTCCTTGATTTTCATGATGGCGTATAAAATGTTGTCCGTCTGCCGATAATCCCGGGTCCACAGATCCCGATCGCTCAGACGCGGCCGCTGCGGCGACAGGTTCGTAGCCATCTCCCGTCCCGGCTCCCGCATCCGACGATGGTCGTCGAGATGCACTATCTGGGCCATGCGCCTCCCTCCCTGGCGGCTTTGCGATCCGGCTTCCAGCCGGTCGCGCCTTGCTCACGAGGCTTTTCGGACGCTCCCGGAATTCCTTTAGCGCTGGCCCTTATAGATTCTTACAATACTATCACGATGAAATTATTGAAACTAACGATTTCACCCCCAACCGAACGCCAGCTATCAGGAGGCATCAAACCCTTTTTCTCCCGGAGGAAGCCATGACGGATGCGGCTCATGCGGCCATGTGGGAACGCCTCGACCTCGACCTCGAGGCCCACGACGCCCTGCTCGCGGTGCTTGGCAAATTTTACGGCGACATCTACCTGTCCCAGCAGGGACGGCTCAAGGGCGCGGAGTACCTGGACTTCGTGCTTTCCGAGGTCCACGGCCTGCGCATCAGGGAGATCCAGGAGGCCAAGGCGGCCGGCAAGAAAGTGGTGGGGACGTTTTGCGTGTTCGTGCCCGAGGAGCTGACCCTGGCCGCCGGCTGCGTCCAGGTGGGGCTTTGCGCCGGGGCCAAGGCCGGCACGGAGCTGGCCGAGACGCTCGTGCCGCGAAACACCTGCGACCTCATCAAGTCCTTCGTGGGGTTCAAACTGGCCAGACTTTGCCCCTACATCGAGTCCTGCGACCTGGTGGTCGGCGAGACCACCTGCGACGGCAAGAAGAAGGCCTACGAGGCCTTCGGCGAACTGGCGAACATGCACATCATGGAAGTGCCCCAGTGCAAGGGCCCCTGCGACGTGGCCCTGTTCCGGTCCGAGATCGGCCGGTACAAGGAGGCGCTGGAAAAGCTCACGGGCAAGGCCATCACCGCCGAGGCCCTGGCCGAGGCGACCAGGCGCGTCAACGCCAAGCGCCTGGCGCTGCAGCGCCTGGGCCGGCTGCGCGCCGCCGACCCGGCCCCCATCTCCGGCCGCGACGCCCTGCTCGTCAACCAGATCAGCTTCTACGACGACCCGGACCGTTTCACGGCCAAGGTCAACGAGCTCTGCGACGAGATGGAGGCGCGCATCGCCAGGGGCGAGGGCGTGGCCCCCAAGGGAACGCCGCGCCTGCTGCTGGCCGGCTGCCCCATGGCCGTGCCCAACTGGAAGCTGCCCTACCTCATCGAGAGCTCGGGCGCGGTCATCGTCGGCGAAGAGTCCTGCATCGGCGAGCGCAACAGCCGCGACCTGACCGACGAGAGCCCGGCCGGCCTCCCGGCCATGCTCGACGCCCTGGCCGAGCGCTACATGAAGATCGACTGCGCCTGCTTCACGCCCAACGACGAGCGCCTGGAGCACATCGCCGCCCTGGCCAAGGAACTGGGGGCGGACGGCGTCGTCCACTACGGCCTGCTCTTCTGCCAGCCCTACGCCCACGAGGCCATGAAGGTCGGCAAGGCCATGGAGGCGGCCGGCCTGCCCTATCTCGCCATCGAGACGGACTACGGCATGGAGGACGCGGGCCAGCTCAAGACCCGCATCGAGGCCTTCGTGGAGACCCTGGCGTGACCGAGTGCGCCGGCCTGGACATCGGTTCCCGGTCCATCGAGGTGGTCTTGGTGCGCGGCGGCGAGGTTCTCTCCCGCCGCCGCGCGCCCACGACCTTCGATCCCCTGTCCCAGGTCCGCGCGCTCTTCCCGGACGGCCCGCCGCCCCGGCTGGCCGTCACGGGCTACGGCCGCCAGTTGGCCCTGACCCTTTTCCCCGAGGCCCGGACCATCACCGAGATCAAGGCCCACGCCATCGGCGCGGCCAGCCTCTTCCCCGAGGCGGCCACGCTGCTGGACATCGGCGGCCAGGACACCAAGGCCGTGGCGCTTCTGCCCGGCGGCCGGGTCGGCCGGTTCG
Organism: Pseudomonadota bacterium; assembly: GCA_023390395.1. Classification (GTDB taxonomy): domain Bacteria; phylum Desulfobacterota; class Desulfovibrionia; order Desulfovibrionales; family Desulfovibrionaceae; genus Solidesulfovibrio. Next base: position 26,574 of record JAEWCY010000261.1, read on the forward strand.
AAATGAACGACCGCTGCGCCGCCGGCACGGGCAAGTTCCTCGAATACACGGCCACGGCCTTCGGCCTGTCCGTGGCCGACTTCGCCGCCCTGGCCCTCGGCGGGTCCAACCCGCCGGAGATCAGCTCCATGTGCACGGTGTTCGCCGAGACCGAGGCCACCACGCTCATGGCCCGGGGCGTGGGCCAGGCCGACATCGCCCTGGGGCTGCACAAGGCCATCGTGGCGCGCACCTCGGCCATGCTGCGCCGGGTGGGGCTCCGCGCCCCCCTGGTCTTCGTGGGCGGCGTGGCGAAAAACCCCTGCGCCGTGCGCCTGGTGGCCGAGGCCGTGGGCTTCCCCCCCCTGGTGCCCGACGAGCCGGACATGACCGGCGCCCTGGGCGCGGCCCTCTGGCTGGCCGGTTCCCCGGACTGACGCGCCCCAGCCTCGGCCTGCGCCTTTTCTCTCCTCTCGACGGAAAGATTGCCGGACTGTCACGGACACTCCGTCCTTCGCTCCTTTACTTGCAAAATAATCTATTAAAAATCGTAGTGTTAACAAGAAACAGTTTCCATGTCCTGTCACGAAATTAAAACATTTATTTTATGCAATTAATTTATTGCAATGTTCCACCGGCCAGACTAGAAGAGAGCAGCGCCCTCCCGGATTCGCCACCGGGGCCGCGGCGCGTCGTGGTGATTGCGCAAGGAATCCGAACGATCTGGAGGAAGTGATGAAAAAGCGTTTGGGAGCTCTGGCCCTGGCGGCCAGCATGGTCGTGGGCCTCGTCGGCGCCGCCCATGCCGCCACCGAGGTCAAGATGACCGGTGATGCCCGTGTCTACGGCAACTTCTTTGAAAACCGCAACTACACCGGCTGGAACAAGACCGGCACCAAGACCGAAGACACCTTCGAGATCTGGGAGCGCTTCCGCCTGCGCACCGACTTCGTGGCCAGCGAGGCCGTGAAGTTCCGCTTGGGCGTCAAGGTGGAAGATACCTGGGGTCAGGGCACTTTCACCGCCGCCAACCCCTCCGCTGCCGTGCAGGTCGACCTGGCCTACCTGCAGTTCAAGGTTCCCGGCTGCGACGGCGTCGAAGTGACCGCCGGTCTGCAGGACGTCAACCTGCCCCAGAGCGGCCTGTTCTACAACAGCCCGGTCTGGAGCGACAAGATGGCCGCCCTGACCATCAAGGCCCCGCTGGTCGACAAGACCCTGGGCGTGCTGGCTGGTTTCGGTCGTCTGATCGACACCAACCGGACCTTCGACACCACCACCACCCAGGTGTCTGACGAGCTGGACGCCTACTTCCTGGCCCTGCCCGTCACCGTCGAAGGCTTCAAGGCCACCCCGTGGGCCATGTTGTCCGTGGCCGGCCGCAACGCCAACTACACCTGGAAGGACACCACCGACGTCGCCGAATGGGGCAACACCTTCGCCAACACCCTGGTGTCTTCCGCCAGCGCCAGCAACATGACCACTCCCGGTGCCGTTGGGTACTGGAAGAACAGCCAGAACCCCTACTTCTGGGTCGGCGGCGCGTTCGAAGTGACCGCCCTTGATCCGGTGAAGTTCTATGCCGACGTGATCTACGGCGCCGGCGCCATGAGCGACCACAAGGCCGCCAAGCGCGAAGGCTGGATGATCGACTTCGGCGCCGAGTACACCGGTCTGGACGTCGTCACCCCGCAGGTGTTCGCCTTCTGGTCCAGCGGCGAAGACAAGTCCACCCGCAACGGCTCCGAGCGCATGCCCTACATGCGTTCGCAGTGGGGTCCGGGCAACAGCTTCCTGTTCGACAGCAGCCAGGATCTGGGCAAGGGTTCCAACATGTACACCGATCCGGTCGGCAACTACGGCATCGGCGCCTCGCTGAACAACATCTCGCTCATCGAGAAGCTGACCAACCGCCTGACCTTCGTGTACGTGCGCGGCAACAACAACGCCCGCGCCATCCGTGACGCCCGCGCCTACTACAACAGCTCCTACTTCGCCATGGGCAAGGACCTGACCACGAACGAATACGTCATGGCCCTCAACCTCGACACGAAGTACATGATCTACGAGAACCTGGCCGCCGTCATGGAAACCGGCTGGGCTCACGGCGAGTTCCAGGAGAGCGTCTGGGGTCATCGTCTGGTCCACCAGGCCGACTCCAACGGCAACAACGCCTGGAAGGTCGCCTTCGGCCTGACCTACAAGTTCTAAAGGCGGATTTGCGACACCACGACGAGGGGGCCTTCGGGCCCCCTTTTTTTTTGCGCTGGCCGACGCCGCCCGCCGGGACGTCCCCTCATCGGGAAGCCGCCCGCCTCCCCGTCGGGGGCGTCAACGTGCGACCCTTTCTTTTTTTTTTGTAACTTGTTTCGGGAAATACCCGGGCGTATCGACTAATCACGATAACTTCCGGATAGCCACCGGAAGTTGCGGTGCGTCGATGGTCATCCGTTAGCAAGCCGCTCGTTATTTGGAGGAAGGAATTATGAAGCGTTTGGGTTCGTTGGCCCTGGCGGCCAGCATGGTGCTCGGCCTTTTCGGCGCCGCCCATGCCGCCACCGAGGTCAAAATGACCGGTGATGCGCGTGTTTACGGCAACTTCTTTGAAAACCGCAACTACACTGGCTGGAACAAGACCGGCACCAAGACCGAAGACACCTTCGAGATCTGGGAGCGCTTCCGCCTGCGGACCGACTTCGTGGCCAACGAGGCCGTGAAGTTCCGCTTTGGCATCAAGGTGGAAGATACCTGGGGCCAGGGCACCTTCACCGCCGCCAACCCCTCCGCTGCCGTGCAGGTCGATCTGGCCTACCTGCAGTTCAAGGTTCCCGGCTGCGACGGCGTCGAAGTGACCGCCGGTCTGCAGGACGTCAACCTGCCCCAGAGCGGCCTGTTCTACAACAGCCCGGTCTGGTCCGATAAGATGGCGGCCCTGACTATCCAGGCTCCCCTTATCGACAAGACCCTGGGCGTCCTGGCCGGTTTCGGTCGTCTGATCGACACCAACCGGACCTTCGACACCACCACCACCCAGAAGGCTGATGAGCTCGACGCCTACTTCCTGGCCCTGCCCATCACCCTCGAGGGCTTCAAGGCCACCCCGTGGGGCATGGTGTCCGTGGCCGGCCGCAACGCCGACTACTCCTGGAAGGACACCACCGACGTCGCCGAATGGGGCAACAACTTCGCCAACACCCTGGTCTCTTCCGCCAGCGCCAAGAACATCGCCACTCCCGGCGGTGTCGGCTACTGGAAGAACATGCAGAACCCCTACTACTGGGTCGGCGGCGCTTTCGAAGTGTCCGCTCTTGATCCGATCAAGTTCTATGCCGACGTGATCTACGGCGCCGGCGCCATGAACGACCACAAGGCCGCGCAGCGCCAGGGCTGGATGATCGACTTCGGCGCCGAGTACACCGGTCTGGACGTCGTCACCCCGCAGGTGTTCGCCTTCTGGTCCACCGGCGAAGACAAGTCCACCCGCAACGGCTCCGAGCGTATGCCTTACATGCGTTCGCAGTGGGGTCCGGGCAACAGCTTCCTGTTCGACAGCAGCCAGGATCTGGGCAAGGGTTCCAACATGTACACCGATCCGGTCGGCAACTACGGTATCGGCGCTTCGCTGAACAACATTTCGTTCATCGAGAAGCTGACCAACCGCCTGACCTTCGTGTACGTGCGCGGCAACAACTCGCCCCGCGCCATCCGTGATTCGCAACTGTATTACAACAATGCGTACTTCACCATGGGTCACGACCTGACCAGCAACGAGTACGTCATGGGCCTCAACTTCGACACGAAGTACATGATCTACGAGAACCTGGCCGCCGTCATGGAGACCGGCTGGGCTCACGGTCAGTTCCAGGAGAGCGTCTGGGGACATCGCCTGGTCCACCAGTCCGACTCCAACGGCAACAACGCCTGGAAGGTTGCTTTCGGCCTGACCTACAAGTTCTAAATGGCTGCTCGCTGACCACGACGCGCACTAAGGGGGGGCTTCGGCCCCCCCTTTTTTATTCCACGTCGCGCTGTTGACGCCGCGCCCGGGCAAGAGCACTCTCGGCCGGAACAACAATCCCGCGTCCGCCTTGGACGCGCCAGGAGTCCCCATGACGAAAGTCACCGTTTCCTCCCCCAACTCCCCGGCCGCCATCGGACCCTATTCCCTGGGCGTCTGGGCCGGCGACCTGCTGTTCGTGTCCGGCCAAACCCCCATCGACCCGGCCACCGGCGTCGTCGTTCCCGGAGACGCCGCCGCCCAGGCCAGGCAGACCATCAAGAACGTGACCATGATCCTCGAAGCCGCCGGGCTCGGCCTGGACGACGTGGTCAAGTCCACCCTCTTCATCAAGGACATGGACGCCTTCGCCGCCATCAACGCCGTGTACGCGGAGTTTTTCCGCGAGCCCTACCCGGCGCGTTCCTGCGTCGAGGTGGCCCGCCTGCCCCGCGACGTGCTCGTGGAGCTGGAAGTCGTGGCCAAGCGGCCCTAGTCGCGGCCGCTCCGATCACGCCACATGCCCCGCGTGATTATGGCCTGTTTCCCTTGACATTCTCCGGCCGGCCGGGAAACTTGCCTCACCCCCATGCAGCCGACGGGAGACCCCATGTCCGATGTGAAGCAATCCAGTCCGCCAGCCGGCGGCGGGCGATTCCGGGCAGCCCGGATATTTTCCGTTCCCGACGACGTGAAGTTCCTGGACACCCTCGAACTCACGCGCCTTTCCGAAGCCTTCCAGGCCTGGACCGAGCGGGCCGGCCGGCCCGACGTGGCCGTGTCGCGAAACCGCGTGCGCCTGATCTACCTCATGCTGCGCCACACCGGCGCGCGCCTGGGCGAGGTGCTCGGCCTCGACGACCGCACCGACATCAACCTCGACACCCTGGCCGTCACCTACAGCCACGGCGAGGGCGAGGGGCGCGAAGTCCAGATCCCCGCCGAGCTGGGCGAGGCCCTGGGCTCGGTCTTCGCCAACCCGGCCTACGCGTCGCTGCGGGGCATCCTCTTCAAGCTCGACCAGGGGCACGTGCGCCGCAAGTTCTACGAGCGGGCCGACGAATGCGGCTTTTCCAAGGAGCTGGTCAACCCGAGCACCATCCGCCGCTCCCGGGCGGTGGAGCTTTTGCGCGACGACGTGCCCCTGCCCGTGGTCCAGCGCATCCTGGGCCATTCCACGGCCGACCTGACCGCCGCCTTCCTGCACCTGCCCGAGGACCAGCGGCGCAAGGTCGAGCGGCAAGTCCTCGCCCGGGAAACGCGCCGCACCAGCGCCCGAAACGCCTTCTTCGGCCGGGTGGCCCAGGTCCGCCGGGGCGACATCCAGACCCAGGTCGTGGTGGAGAGCCTCGGCGGCCATGCCGTGTCCGCGGTCATCACCAACGAGAGCCTGAAAAACCTCGGCGTCACCGAGGGCAGCTTCGTCACGGCCGAGATCAAGGCCCCCTGGGTGGTGCTCGAGGCCTGCGAGGAACTGCCCAAGGCCACCACCACCAACCGGTTCCTCGGCACGGTGGAGCTCACCCGCATCGGCGAGCTGACCTCGGAGGTCATCGTGGTCCTGTCCGACGGCACGCGGCTTTGCGCGGTCATCACCACCCAGAGCGCCCGGGAGCTGGAGCTGACCGAAGGCCGGCAGGTCTGGGCCATGTTCAACGCCTTCGCCGTGGTGCTCCACGTGGAGTGACGCCCATGAAGAAGCTCATCGTCTGCCTCGACGGCTCGCCCCTGTCCCTGCGCGCCCTGGAGCTGGCCATCGAGGCCTCCCGTTGCGGCGAGACGGACATCCTGGCCGTCACGGCCGTGGAAGCCCTGTCGTTTTTCGACTGCGACGCCAAGGACTGCGACAAGGCCTTTGCCCACATCCTGCGGGAACCGCGGAAGATCCTGGCCGAGGCCGAGGCTTTCGCCGAGGAGCGCGGCGTGGTCATCCGCACCCTGGCCGAGCCCGGCCGGCCGGCCGAGACCGTGGCCCGCATCGCCCGCCAGGAGCATGCCGACGCCATCTACATCGGCAGCCGGGGCAAGGACGACGTGGAGCAGCTCCTGCTCGGCAGCGTGTCCACCCGGCTGGTCCAGATCGCGCCCTGCACCGTAGTGGTGGTCCGCTAGCCCGTTCCCCTGAGCATCCGGCGCGTGCCCGGCCTCAGAAGGTCAGGCGCGCGCCCAGGGACAGGGACAGGTCGGAACGCGCGGCCCCGGAAGTGACGTCGCACCGGGCGGTCAGGGCCTTGCCTCCGACCCCGCCCAGGGTCAGGGCCGCGCCCAAGCGCCCCTGGTCCCGGTCGGGCCGCCCGCCGCCGGTGGAAAAACTTCGCCCGGGCGCGCCCTCGAAGGAGGCGCGCACCTCCGGCGCGATGGAGCCGTACTCGTGCCGCCAGCCACCCCAGGCCTCGGGGCGCAGGCGCAGCCCGCCAAGCTCGAAGACCTTCTCCAGACGTAGCCCCAGCACGGACGTCAGGGACGCGTCGCTTGTGGCCGGGAAAAGCAGGTTGGCCGCCCCGGCCCCGGATTCCCCGACCGCGTCGCGCGAGAGCAGCAGGTACTGGCCCTCGACGAAGGGCTCGGCCGCCAGTCCCCCGCCCAAATCCACGATCCGCCCGGCCCGCAGATAGCCCAGCGCCTCCCGCATGGTCGTCCGGCTCGACGCCGTGGCCCCCCAGAAGGGGATGGGCCGCTCGGCGTAGGCGCGGTGCGCGCCGTAGGTCAGGAGCACGTCCAGGCTCCAGGGGGAGACGTCAAGGGAGGCGTAGGGGCCGATGCGCCAGATGTGGTCGTCGCCGCTGCCCTTGCCGGCCTGGTAGTCGGCCCGGGACCAGGCGTAGCCGCCGGCCAGGCCCAGGCGCAGCCAGGGGGAGACCCGGGCTCCGGCCCCGGCCATGAGCCCGGTCAGGTCGCTGACGTAGCCCGGCGCGCCGCCGCCGGCCGAGCCCTGGCCATGGCCGCCGTAAAAGGAGGCGAAGGCTTCGAGCGGTCCTTCCTCGGTCGTGGCCGGCGCGCTCCCGGAGCCGGTGGGCAGGGCCGCCCGCCAGGGCGCGGGGGAAAGCCCGGCCCCGCCCGGGCCGCCGAGGGTTCCGGCCGCCTGGGCCAGGTCGGCCGGCCCGGCGTCCGTGGCGGCGAATCCGGCCGGAGCCAGGCCCAGCCCCCCTTCCCCGCCGCGTACGCCGCGCAGGCGCGCGGCAAAGGCGCTGGTGAAGGCCGAGGCCGCGTCCACGGCCAGGACCATGGTCCGGGTCTGCGGCCCCGGGGAAAGCTGGGCCGTGGCCGCCACGGGATCGCCGTACTGGTCCAGGCGGCCGATGAGCCCCTCCATGCCCGGGGCGACGCCAAGGGTGAGGCTGTCCAGGGCCGTGCCCAGGGACCGGTTGGCGGCCAGGCGGCCGTACCAGCCCGTGTCGCGCAGGGCCGTGACCGAAAGCTCCCCGCCGGAAGCGCCGGAGACGAACCGCACCATGGGCAGGTTGCTCGATACGGCCAGCCCCGTTTCCGGCGCGTCCAGGCGCGCGGCCTCGGCGATGACGTAGCGCATGCCGGCCGGCACGTAGCCGCTGGCGTCGAAGGTCAGGGACAGGCTCGTGTCCCCGGCCAGGCGCAGGGTCTCCACGTTGGCCACGGGTCGGGACGTGCCGTAGGGCGACAGGGCGAAGGCGAGGCTCGATCCGCCGCTTGCCGTCATGACGTCGTCCCCGCCGCCGAGGTCCACCGCCCCGGACAACGTCCCGCCGCGCACGGTCAGGCTGTCCGCGCCGTCGCCGGTGCGCACGGCGTAGGCCCCACCGGAAATGGAGCCGGTGTCGACGATGGCCGTGTCCCCGGCGTCGGCCCGCACCGCCGTGCCCGGACTTGCGATGGCGCCCGTGTTGACGAGAGTGTTGCCCGGGCCGGAAAGCGGCGCGGACAGCGACCCGGCCACGGGGGCTCGGCCCAGAAACAGCACGGCCACGTCCTCGGTGCCGTCCAGGCCGTACTTCTTGGCTGTCGATCCCGTGATGGTCCCGGCGTTGGTCACGGTGTAGCCCGGGGAGGAGATGAGCAGGCCCTGGCCGCCCGAGACCACCGCCCCGGCGTCGATGACCACCGAGTCCCCGCGCGGCTGGAAGAGTCGGCCGGCCCAGAGCGTGTCCAGGTCGCCGGTGACGTGGAAGTCCCCGGAGCCGTTGCCGGCGGTATAGAGGTAGGAGGTCAGGGAATAGACGGCGTAGAGGGTGTAGGACCGCCCGCCGAGAACGATGAATTCCGACAGCCCCCGGATGTCGGCCAAGCTGTCCCCGTAGCCCCAGCGGTAGGTGTAGCCGAGCTGGGTCCAGGGAAAGTGGGACGCGCCGTAGGCCTGGCCCATCCAGGTGGCGTAATAGGCCGTGAAGTCGGCGTAGGCCGCCTCGGACATGCCGGCGGGCCTCACGCCCGGGGCGTTTGTGCCGAGCGAGGCGGGCTGGCCGGCGATGGACGGGTCGCGGGTGGGACGCTGGATGGTGTCGATGGTCGGGGAGACGAGCATCTCCACGATGGCGGTGTTGGTGTTGGCGTCGGACATGCCGAGCGCCCGGGAGGTCTCGAGCTTGACATTGGCCGCCGTGACGCCCAGGCGCGCCCAGTAGGACTTGAGCTCGCCGCCGATGGTCACCCAGGTGGCGCTGGTGGACGGGGAGCCGTAGACCGTCATGGCCAGGCCGGGATAGGCGCTCTGGTAGTAGGAGTCCTTGGTGAAGGTGGTGGCCACGAGCTTGCCGTCGACATACGTGTTGCCGTCGCCGCTGCCCGGGCCCGTGACCACCTTGAGGTCGTTGACGACCCAGGGGCCGGGGTTGGCGGCGTTGGCTTGCGCCTCGACCACGGCTTGGTCGTACTGGGCGGCGTTGTCGGCCCGGGCGGGCGGACAGGCGAGGCACAGGCAAAGGAGCGACGACGCGACGAGACGCGGCAAGGCCGAGGCGCGCATGGTTCCCTCCGGGCCGTTTCGGGTGTGCTTCCGTGATAGGGAGAGCGTCGCCCGGCGTCAATGCGCCGCTCCCGGAGCATTGCGTCCGCTTCGGCTCGACTCCATCGTTGGTCCTCGAATATCAACGACCTTCAAAATGCATTTTTCCTGAAATTTCCAAGGTACACCCTGTCAATACCCTTGGAGAATAGGCGACGTTGCGCGAGATCACCTTGATTTTCGTCGCGCCGTTTCAGGCGATTCCCTTGCCCTGCGGGAAAATAAAAAGGCCGCGCCCTTCCCCTTACGGGAAGAGGCGCGGCCGAAACGCGCTGTCGCCTCGCCCCTAGAAGCGTTGCTGCACGCCCATGGGGTCCTTGAACTCCATTTCCGGGTGTCCGGGCAGCTTCTTGGAGCCCCGGCCCTCGAGATACTTGGCCAGCTCCAGGTCCACGGTCACGGGCACGTCCACCCCGGCCTTGGTCAGGGCCTGGCGCAGCAGGCCCTCGGACTTGGCGGCGAAGGCCACCGAGTCGCCGAGGATGCGCAGGGCCTCGGTGGGATTGTGGAAGCCCATGGAGTTTTCCGCGCCGATAAAAAGCGACCGGTAGAAGGCCTCTTCATAGAACTCCTTGGCCTTGTCGTAGAGCGCCTTATCGACGGTCTTGCCGGCGTCCTGGGCCTTGTGCGCGACCTCGAAGAGCTTGGCCGCCGTGGCCGTGGCGTTGCCGGCCCGGATCTGCAGCGAGACCGTGCGGTCCTGGATGGCCACGACCTGTTCCCGCAGCCAGTCCGGGCTTTCGCTGTGGCACTGGATGCAGGCCTTCATGTCGTTTTTGAGCGGGCTGGTCACGCGGTGGTCGGAGATCTTGCGCACGCCGACCTTGGTGTAGGGCATATGGCAGTCGGCGCAGGCCGCGCCGGCCTTCCAGTGCACGCTGTTGTTGGAGAAAAGCTCGAACTCGGGATGGCGGATAAAGGCCAGCTTGAAGCCGGTGACGGTCTGCTTCCATTCCTTGACGGAGTCGTCGGTGCGCAGCTTGTGGATGATGTTCTCGATGGTGATGTTGCCCCACTTGCTCCCCTGCCAGGGGAAGAACAGGCCCACGGACTGCATCTCGGCGTTTTTCGGGATGGCATAGGTCACGTGGCACTGGGCGCACACCACCGTGCGCATCTCCTGGCGGGTGAGGTTGCGCCAGTCCACGCCCATGCCCTCCAGGGCCGGCGCCAGGCTGAAGCCGCGCGAGACGTTGAGCGCCATGTCCTTGTTGTTGTGGCAGTCGATGCAGGCCACGCCCAGGGTGCGGAACTTCTCCGGAATCCTGTCGAGCACGTCCTTGAAGGGCAGCTTGTAGTAATCGACCCCCATCTCCTTGACCAGCAAGGGCGCGTAGGGCGTCTTGCAGCTCAGGCATACGCCGCCGGCCTTGAGGCGCGAGGCGTCGACCTCCAGCTGGTCGCGCAGCATGTAGGCGTGGCCGCGCGGCTCGTTGTACTCCACGCCGAAGCCCCAGCCGTTAAAGAGCAAAGCCATGTACGGAAACTCGGCCAGCTTGTCGTAGGTGATGCGGTCCGCGTCGAAGCCGCGTTTGTACTTGCTCTTCCCCGCCGGCGTCGGCTGCTCGGTCATCTTCCAGGACTCGTACTCCTCCGGATAGGCCTTGCCCCACACGGCCGGGTCGATCTCGCCGTCCGGAATGGTCACGGTCTTGACCGGTTCGGGCTTGGGCGGCGAACAGGCGTAGGGCACGAAGAAAAAGGCCGCCGCGAGCACGAGCGCGGCCGTATGGCGCATGGTCTTTCCCCGCATGGTTTCCCCCTCTCGGCGAATGCCGGTTGTCGTTTCTCAGCGCGTAAACGGCACGCCCACATGCCGGTGCATGACGCGGCGGTGGCAGTCCCAGCAGAACCGTTTCTGGTCGATCATCTCCACGGCCGACTCGTGGCAGCGGATGCAGTTGGCCTGGACCACGGCCTTGCCGTGGGCCGAGATGCGGATGTCGTCCGGCACCCGGCCGGAGTGGAACACGACCACGTCCTTCATGCCGTCGATGGACTTCCAGACGTAGTGCCCGGCCAGGTTGTCGTTGGGCAGGTGGCAGTCCACGCAGCGGATGCGCTTGTGCGCCCCCTGATGGAACCAGGCCTCGTACTCAGCCTCCATGACGTGGCAGGAGGCGCAGAAGTCCGGCGTTTCCGACTTGGCCAGAAGTCGCGGCGGCCCCAGGGCCAGGAACAGTCCCGCCCCCACCGCGACCAGGCCGACGACGAAGACGATGCGCAGCCTCTTCTTGCCGGCATTCCCCATGATCCCCTCTCCTGGTCAAAGGTTTGGAGGAGATGCTAGCCCAGCGGGAAGGTTATGACAATGCAACGGAAAGAAAATACAGGCGCATTCATGAAATTAATGGCTGCAATCGGAATGGCCGTGACGCGCCCGCTTCGTGTGGCGTCACGAAAGAGATGCGATGGTATTTATGGAAAAACAGAAACACGAAAAGATGTTGTCCGTGGAATGCGTGTGCGCGTATCCCGCGCGCGCGTCACGAGAAGGAGCTGCCCGGAAAGGCGACGGCCGCCGCAAGAGGCGGGGAACGGATGTCGCGGGAAGAGGCGGGAACAGGGTGGCCCGGCTACTCGCCAAGCCCCCGGCAGCCCCGGCAGTGGGCCATGAGGCGCTCGGCGATCCAAATGCCGACGAAGACGCCCAGGGCGTTGGCCACGGCGTCGCCCATGCTGGCCGTGCGCCCGGGCACGAAGGACTGGCCCCACTCCAGAAGGCCGCCCAGGGGGATCATGCAGTAGGCCGCGGCCCGGGCCCGCTCGCCCGTGGCGAAGGCCCACAGGGGCAGCCCGCCGAGCCAGGCGTAGGCCAGGGCGTGGTAGAGCTTGTCGGCGTTCCAGAAATCGAGGGGCAGCTCCAGGCGCGGCGCAAGCGACACCCAGCAGATCGCCCCCACGGAGACGATCCACAGCGCCAGCATCACCTGGCGAAAAAACGGCTTTTCGGTCATGGCTCCTCCCGCGCCCCCGGGGTCGCGCCCACGGCCGGCGCGCGACTCTAGCCCGAGCCCCGCCAAATGACCAGGACGGATGCCGCCGGAAGACGACGCCCGTGGGCGATGCCGGGCGGGCGAAAAATTCGCCTTCCCTTTTCCCTTGCCCCGCCCGTTCCCCGGACGTCTCCCTTCCTGGCTCCCTTGGGCCTCGGCCGTTCCGGCACTTGGGCTTAAAAATATCCTTTACGAATGGAGTCAGGCGAAAAATTATCCCACTTCACGTGCCCGCCCGTTGTCCGGAACGGGCAACCGCCCTTGCGGCCAAGGTTTTCGAAAGCGGCACGATTCCTGCCATACGCGCCGCGAGGTTTCGCCATGCCCCCATCCCCGCGCCACATTTCGCCACGCTCCGCCCCGCCCCTGGTCTGCCTGGCCTGCCACGGCCAGCGCCTGGCCACGCTGCTGGAGACGGCGTCGCTGCTGCGCCTTTTTCGCCCGGCCGGCGAAGCCTTCGCCGAGGAGGCCGCCTGGCCCATGCCCGAGGGCGGCCTGCCCGCCCTGGCCGTGCTCCTTTCACGCCTGGACGTGCGGCTGCTCGTGTGCGGCGGGGCCACCTGCTGCTGCCTGGCCCCCTTTGCCCGCCTGGGCCTGGCCGTGGCCCCCTGGATCGCCGGCGACGTGCCGACGGTCCTTGCGGCCCTGCGCGCCGACCGACTGGAAACCCTGCTCGCGCCCGGCGCGCGCCCGGAAAGCGCCCACCGCCGGTGTCGCGGGTTTCACGCCATACCACCGGAGAACGACCCATCATGAACGAGAACGGACTGCGCGACTTAAACGACGAAATCAAGAAGAAACCCGCCACCGGCCTGGATGCGGTCAAGGCCGTGGTGGTCGTCCTGTCCGGCAAGGGGGGCGTGGGTAAATCCACGGTCTCGGCCAACCTGGCCGCGGGACTCGCCATGGAGGGCAAGCGCGCCGGCCTGCTCGACGTGGACGTCCACGGCCCGAGCATCCCGCGCCTTTTAAAGCTCGCCGGCTCCCGGCCGGACATGGCCGGCGAGCGCCTGGTGCCCGTGGACTGGCACTGGAACCTCGGCGTCATGTCCATCGGCTTTCTGCTCCCCGGCAAGGACGACGCCGTCATCTGGCGCGGCCCGGCCAAGGCCGGCGTCATCCAGCAGCTGGCCGAGCAGGTGGAATGGGGCGAGCGCGACGTGCTGGTCGTGGACTGCCCTCCGGGCACCGGCGACGAGCCCCTGTCCGTGCTCCAGATTTTCGGCCCAAAAGCCATGGCCGTCATCGTCACCTCGCCCCAGGACGTGGCCGTGGACGACGTGCGCCGCTCCATCACCTTCTGCCGCCAGCTCTCCACGCCCATCGTCGGCATCGTGGAGAACCTGAGCGGCTTCGCCTGCCCGAGCTGCGGCGCGGTCCACGAGATCTTCAGCACGGGCGGCGGCGAGCGCCTGGCCAAGGAAACCGGCGTCCCCTTCCTCGGCCGCATCCCCATCGACCCGGAAGTGGCCCGTTCCGGCGACGACGGCGACGTGTTCCTGGCCGTGGCCGGCAAGAGCCCCTCGGCCGTGGCCTTCAAGGAGGTCCTCGCCCAGGTCGTCGCCGCCCTGGACAACCCGCCGGCCCCCCAACCCCTCCAGGGATAGGGAAAGGAACTCGCCATGGAAGCCGGGAACAACCAGGACCCCCTGGACATGATCCTCGAGGTCTTCGAACAGGAGCAGCAGGCCGACCTCGTGGCCCGCTTCGGCGAAAAAGGCTTCGCCGTCTGGCGCGACGCCCCCTCCCGGAAACGTCTCGCCGCGCCCACGGCCGTGGGTTCGGTCAAGGGCTCCTGCGGCGACACCATCGTCATCGCCCTGGAGATCGCCGGCGAGACCGTCGTGGAGACGGACTTCGACACCGACGGCTGCGCCTCCAGCCAGATCGCCGCGGCCACGGCCGCCGCCCTGGCCAGGGGCAAGAGCCTGGACGAGGCCGTGGACATCGACGAGACGGCCATCGTCGCGGCCGTCGGCCGTTTTCCCGACGACGACCGCCACTGCGCCTACCTGGCCGCCGCCGCCGTGCGCGAAGCCGTGCACCGCTGGATGATCGCCGGGGGGATGTTGGGAAAAGAGTAGGGAAGAAGGAAGATGCCTCCGGCGGCCGGGGGGCATGATGCCCCCCGGACCCCCTCCAAGGGGAATAAAGGGAGAATGCCATGAACGAAGTGATTGCCGTCAGCAGCGAGGGGCCGACGCTCGGCGACGCCGTGGACCCGCGTTTCGGCCGGGCGGCCGGGTTCGTACTGGTCGATGCGGCCGGGAGCGTACGCTACCTGGACAACGGCGGCTCCCAGGCCATGGCCCACGGCGCGGGCATCGAAGCCGCCCGGCGCATCGCCGAGGCCGGGGCCAAGGTGGTGCTTTCCGGGGTCATCGGCCCCAAGGCCGCCGCCGCCCTGAAAGCCGTGGGCGTGGCCTCGGTCGAGGGCATGGAAGGCCTGACCGTGGGCCAGGCCGTGGACCGCTACCGCTGCGGCAAGAGCGCCTGAGGCCGGCCCGCCATGCACGCGCCACGAGCACATGCCGCCGACCCCCTGCGCCTGGCCGTCGCCAGCGGCAAGGGCGGGGCCGGCAAGACCACGGTGTCCGCCGCCCTGGCCGCGGTCTGGGCCGAGGCTGTCTCCCGGCCGGTCCTGGCCGTGGACCTCGACGTGGAGGAGCCCAACCTCCACCTTTTCCTGCGCCCGGTCATCGCCGCCAGCCGCCGGGCCGACCTGGAGATTCCGGTCATCGACGCCGACGTCTGCACCCGCTGCGGGGCCTGCCGGGAGATCTGCCAGTTCGGGGCCGTGACCATCCTCGGCGACACGCCGCTGGTTTTCGACGACATGTGCCACGGCTGCGGCGCCTGCCTGGCCGTATGCCCGGCTGCGGCCATGAAGCCCGGCTCCCGCGAGGTCGGGCGCATCGAGGAGGGGACGGCCGGAGCCATCGGCTTCGTGGGCGGCCGGCTGCGCGTGGGCGAGGCCATGAGCCCGGTGCTCATCAGGGCCGTGGCCGCCCATGTGGAGGCGCTCCTGGAAAAGCTGCCGGAGGCCGACCGCCCGGACGTCCTCCTCGACTCGCCCCCGGGCGTCAGTTGCCCGGCCGTCAACGCCGTGGCCACGGCCGACGCCATCCTGCTCGTGGCCGAGCCCACGCCGTTCGGCGTCCACGACTTCGCCCTGGCCGTGGAAGCGTTCACCCCGCTCGGCAAGCCCCTGGCCGTGGTGGTCAACAAGGCCGGCGAGCCCGGCGAAGCCGACGAGGCCCTCGACGCCCTGTGCCGCCGCGAGGCCCTGCCGATCCTGGCCGCCATTCCCGACGACCGGGTCATCGCCGAGGCCTATGCCCGGGGGAGGCTCCTGCCGGACGTCTCCTCGAAGTACCGCGCCCTGTGCCGCGAGCTGGCCCGCAAGGCCGCCGCCCTCGTCCGGGAGGACCGCCATGCGTGAGATCGTGGTGCTCAGCGGCAAGGGCGGGGCCGGCAAGACCTCCGTGGCCGCCGCCTTCGCCGCCCTGGCCGAAAACAAGGTCGTGTGCGACCTCGACGTGGACGCCCCGGACCTGCACATCCTCCTCGACCCCCAAAACACCGTGGCCGAGGAGTTCCTCTCGGGCAATCTGGCCCTGGTCGAGCGGACCGACTGCGACGGCTGCGGCGTCTGCCGCGACGTCTGCCGCTTCGGGGCCGCGACTTTGGGCGCGGACGGCAAGGCCGTGATCGATCCCCGGCGCTGCGAGGGCTGCAAGGCCTGCGTGGCCCTGTGCCCAAGGCAGGCCATCGCCTTTCCGCCCCGGGTATGCGGCTACTTCGCCCGCTCCGACACGCGCTTCGGGCCGTTCGTCCACGCCCGCCTGGACCCGGGCGGGGAGAACTCCGGCCGCCTGGTGGCGCTGCTTAAGCGCAACGCCCGGGAGCTGGCCGAGAAGGAAGGCCACGAGCTGATCCTGTGCGACGGCGCGCCCGGCATCGCCTGCCCGGTCATCAGTTCCCTTTCCGGCGCGACCCTGGCCGTGCTCGTCACCGAGCCCACGCCCTCGGGCATCCACGACCTGTCGCGGGTGGCCGAGCTGTGCGACCATTTCCGGCTGCCCGTGGGGGTCATCGTCAACAAGGCCGACGTCAACCCCGAGGAGGCCGACCGCCTCGAGGCCGCCTGCGCCGAAAAGGGCCGCGTGGTCCTCGGCCGCCTGCCCTATTCCCCGGACGTGACCCGGACCATGAAGGCCAAACGCACCCTGCCCGAATACGGCGGCCCCCTGGCCGGCGAGATCGCCCGCCTCTGGGAAGCCGCAAACGCCTTGGCCCATGCCTGCGCCAAGGCCAGATAAAAGGAAGACGCCCATGGAAACCTGTCGTATCGCCATCCCCTCCACCGCCCCCGGCGGCATGGAAAGCCCCATCAGCGGCCACTTCGGACACTGCGACTGCTACACCGTGGTGGACGTGGCCGAAGGCAAGATCGCCGAGATCGCCACCCTGCCCAACGTGCCCCACGTCCAGGGCGGCTGCATGGCCCCGGTCAACCACCTGTCCCAAAACGGCGTCACGGCGCTGATCGCCGGCGGCATGGGCATGCGCCCGCTCATGGGCTTCGCCCAGGCCGGCATCACGGTCTACCACGGCGGCCAGGCCGCAAGCGTGGGCGAAGCCGTGGCCGCCTTCCTGGCCGGCGGCCTGACGCAGTTCTCGCTCAACCACACCTGCGGCGGCGGCTTGGCGTAGGCGAGGATCAGACGAGACGAGAAAAGAAGAGAAGAGAAGAATGCCTCCGGCGGCCGGGAGGGGGTGACCCCCTCCCGGCCCCTCCCCGACGGAGGTAATGGAGAAGAAATATGCCGATTTACGATATCGAATGCCCGGCTTGCGGGTATGCGGGGGAGGTCATCCGGACCCAGGCCGAGGATGCGCCGGCCTGCCCGACCTGCGGCGCGCCGGCCGTCAAACGCCTCTCGGCCACGAGCTCGCTGACGGGCAAGGCGGCCGCCGGCCTGCCCGGCCCCTCGGACCACGGCTGCTGCGGCTCGCGGCCCGGCCATTCCGGCTGCGCCGGCCCGGGCTCGTGCTGCGGCAAGGCGTGAGGTTGGGCAGCGTCATGCATATCCTCATCGCCAGCCCCGACGCCGACGCGCTGTTCCCCTTTTGCGACGCCCTGGCCGACGCCGGCCACGCCGTCCACGTCGTGGCCACGGCCGAGGACGCGGCCGACGCCGTGGCCACGGCCGCGCCCGGGCTTTGCGTCGTGGACGCGGGCCTGCCCGGCGGCGACCCCTTCGCCCTGGTCGCGCGCATCATGCGCGCAAGCGCCATGGTCAACACGGCCGTGGTGTCGGACCTTTCCGACGAGGACTTTCACGAGGCCGGCGAGGGCCTGGGCATCCTCAAGCGCCTGCCGCCCGGCCCTGGCCCGGCCGAGGCCGAGGCCCTGCTCGAAGCCCTGGCCGGCCTGGCCTGACAAGGAGGCGGATCATGGCTGTCGTCGCCGTTCACGTGCTGGCCGACAACAGGGCCCACGACGACCGGCTGGCCTTCGAGCACGGCTGGTCGGCCTGGATCGATTGCGGCGACGACGGCGGCCTCCTGTGGGATACCGGCCAGACCGGCGTCTTCCAGGAAAACGCCCGCACGCTTGGCCTCGATCCCGTCCGCGCCCGGGCCGTGGGTCTGAGCCATGGCCATCACGACCACGCCGGCGGCCTGCCCGATCTCCTCGCCGCCGGCTATCGCGGCCCGGTCTTCGGCCATGCCGACGTCCTGTCGCGCCGCTACAGCCGGCGCGGCGGCACGACCTTCCGCTCCATCGGCATGGGCGACGGCCGCCTGGCCGGGGGCATCCCCGGCTTCGCCCCCGTGGCCGACACCCGGGTCCTGGCCCCGGGCGTGGTCATGGTCACGGCCATCCCCCGGCGTCCCGGCTTTTTCACGGCCACGGACAACCTCTTTCGCGACACTGCCGGCCAGGCGCCCGACGACGTGCCGGACGACGCCTGCCTGGTGCTCGACGGCGCGCGCGGTCCCTTGGTGCTCCTCGGCTGCTGCCACGCCGGCCTGGCCAACACCCTGGCCCACGTGCGCGAACGCCTGGACCTGTCGCGCATCGAGACCGTGGCCGGCGGCCTGCACCTCGGCGGCGCGGGCGAAAAGGCCCTGGCCCAGACGGCCCGGGCCCTGGCCGAACACGGCGTCCGGCGGCTCTATCCCGGGCACTGCACCGGCCAAGGCGGCGTGGCCTTCCTGCGCGACGCCTTCGCCGGCCAAACCGTGGAAAGCGGCAGCGGCCTCGTGATCACGCCCTGACCCCGCCTTGACCCCGACGCCGCATCGGGCGAAAAGGAAGACTGGGCCGCATCCCTTGGCCCAATCCAAGGAGGCGTCATGTACTTCAGGCAGATACAGACCCCGGGGCTCGGCTGCTTCTCCTACGTCCTCGGCTGTCCGGCGGCGCGGCGGTGCGTCGTGGTCGATCCCCGGCGCGACATCGACTGCTACCTGGAAATCGCCCGGGACGAGGGCATGGCCATCGCCGCCGTGATCGAGACCCACCTGCACGCCGACCACATAAGCGGCGGCCAGGAACTGCGGGCGGCCACGGGCGCGGCCATCCACATCCATCCCGGCGCGGGCGTGGCCTATCCCCACGAGCCCCTGCGCGAGGGTCAGGTCATCGAGGCCGGCGCGGCCCGGCTGGAGGCGCTCTTCACCCCCGGGCACACGCCCAATTCCGTGTCGCTGCTCGTCTGCGACCTGGCCCGTTCGCCGGAACCGGCCCTGCTCCTCACCGGCGACGCGCTCTTCGTCGGCGACATCGGCCGGCCGGACCTGCCCGGCGCGGAAATCCTGGACGAGCAGGTGCGAAACCTCTTCGACAGCCTCTACGGCACGTTCGGCGACCTGCCGCCGGACCTGGAAATCTATCCGGCCCACGGCCAAGGGTCGCTGTGCGGCCGGGGCATGAGCGCCAAGGGCGTCTCCACCCTGGGCTACGAGCGCCGGACCAATCCCATGCTCCGGTTCACGGATTTCGCGGCCTTCAAAAAGGCCGTGCTCACCCGGCTGCCGGCCCGGCCCAAGAGCTTTTCCCACATCATCGAGACCAACCGCCACGGCGCGCGCCTTCGCGACAGCTGCCCCGTCGAGCGCGAGCTTTCCCCGGAGCGCTTCGCCGCGCTCCTGGAGACTCCGGGCGTCGCGGTCATCGACACGCGCGACGCGGCGGCCTACGGCGGGGCGCACATTCCGGGGAGCCTCAACATCGGCTTCGAGAAGCAGTTGGCCAACTGGGTGGGCATGTCCGTGGCCCCGGGGACAAAGCTCCTGCTCGTGGCCGCCGACCGGGAGCGGGCCTCGGCCATGCGCCTGGAGCTTTTCCGCATCGGCTACGACGACATCCTCGGCCACCTGGCCGGCGGCATGGCCGCCTGGACCGTCAGCGGCCGGCCCGTGGCCTCGTTGCCGCAAATGTCCGTGCACGCCCTGGCCGCCGCCCTGGACGGGGACGCGCCGCCCCTGCTGCTCGACGTGCGCACCGAGGCCGAATGGGAGGACGGCCACGTCGCCAAGGCCCTGCACCGGCCCTTCGCCGACATCCTGGAGCGCGGCCCGGACGTGTGCCTGACCGGCCCCGTGGCCGTCATCTGCGGCTCGGGCTACCGCTCCAACATCATCGGCAGCGCCCTGGCCAGGGCCGGCTGCGCCGACGTGCGCTCCGTGGCCGGCGGCATGACCGCCTGGACCCGCGCCGGCTTTCCCACCGTCGCCTGACTCCCGGCGCATCACCCGACCCCAGGCGTCGCCGCGAGCATTCCTCAATCCCACGGAACGTAACCCGACAGGCGGCCTGTTTCCCGTGCGGAGCAGGCCGCCCTTCCCTCCTTTTGCGCCGAGAGGGGTCTTTGACAGCCTCACCCGATCCCATTATTTGTTTTGCCGTAACGTCCTGTCATGGCCTATGGGCCTTATCATGCGTGCCGAAGCCGACCAAGAATCGGAGGCGGCAACAAGCCGACAGCAATGTGCGACGGAGGCACGGTGCAAACGCAGCCGGTCTACTATCACCTCGGAAAATTTCCTCCGGTCTCCCTTGACTGGTCCCGGCTTATTCCTTTGATCGGGCCTGCCAGCGCCGGGCTTGCGCGTTATGACGGATTGCTGTCCGCGATTCCCAACGCCGACATCCTCCTCTCGCCGCTGACCACTCAGGAAGCTGTTCTCTCGTCGAACATAGAAGGGACGCACGTCACTATCGGCGAAGTCCTCGAAATCGAAGCAGGAGCGGAATCCGAAGCGATTACGCAACCCAAAAGGGACGACGTCGAAGAAGTATTGAACTATCGAAGAGCCCTGCGCGCATGCGTCGCGGAATTGAAGCAACGCCCCCTCTCCCAACATATTTTGCGCGGAGCGCACAACATCCTCATGCAAGGCGTTCGCGGGAGAGACAAAACTCCAGGCAGCTACCGCACCGACCAGAACTGGATCGGCTCCAAAGGTTGTTGTCTTGAGAATGCGAGTTTTGTCCCCATCGCCCCCGAACATCTCCAGGCGGGCATGGACGACTGGGAGCGCTACTTGAATGCGACGCAATCCGACGCGCTGGTGCAACTTGCAATCCTTCATGTCGAATTCGAGGCTCTTCACCCCTTCAAGGACGGCAATGGACGGCTTGGGAGGATGCTCATTCCCCTTTTTCTCTATCAGAGACGACTGCTGGCCAGTCCGGATTTCTACATGAGCGGGTACCTCGAAGCCAAACGGGATGAATACCAGGACAGTTTACGTGCCGTTTCGCGGGAAGGCGATTGGACAAATTGGTGCGTATTCTTTTTACAGGGAATAAAAGAGCAGGCTGCGGAAAACGAACGCAAGGCCAGACTCATACTTACCCTTTACAGCAAGACGAAGGAACAAGTTGTCAACCTCACACATTCGCAACACTCTCTCAGAGCAATAGACTTCATGTTCAATACGGCTATTTTTTCCACTCCGACATTCGCAAAACTCTCAGGCATTCCCAAACCGACAGCCAACAGAATCCTGACTTTGTTGCGGGACCAAGGCATCTTGCTGACCATCAGGGAAGGCCGAGGACGACGCGCCGGAATCTATGTTTTTCGTGAACTCCTCAACATCGCCGAGGGTCGCGCGGTTTTTTGAATCTCACCCATGAACCGCAACGGCGAAAATGTCTCACTCAACGCAGACAATGAGACGCAACCTAGAAAACCTTGATTCAACGAGACGCAACGCGACCTTCCCCATCATGCCTTGCGGAAGGATGCCGTCACCGCCGCCAGGAACCGGATCGGCAACGACGTCGTGACGTTGACGTCCCTGAGCGCCCACTTCCGCGCCTTGCGCCGCCGTTTCGCCTGAATGCTCACGCGACAAGGGCGCTTGGCCGTCATGGCCAAGCGCCCTTGTCGCGGGGTGATCCAGGAGGGGCCCAGGGCCCCTCCTGGCCGCCGGAGGCATTCTCTTCTCTTCGCTTATGCATCCAACTGCTGGATGGCGTCCAGACGCCAGGTGTCGCCGGGCGCGTCGTCGCGGCGGACGAAATGCCAGACCTCGCGCACCTGTTCGGGCTGGGAGGCCTTGGGGTCCTCGCGCAGGAGCGTATCGAAGTAGGCCGAGGCGATGGTGACCGAACCCTGCTTGCGCACTTCGAGGAGCCTGGCGTCCACCAGCAGCACGTCCGTGGGGGTGGGCGTCGGGTCCT
Organism: Pseudomonadota bacterium; assembly: GCA_023390395.1. GTDB lineage: Bacteria > Desulfobacterota > Desulfovibrionia > Desulfovibrionales > Desulfovibrionaceae > Solidesulfovibrio. Next base: position 48,230 of record JAEWCY010000261.1, read on the forward strand.
CAGCCGCCTGCTTGCGCACGTCCTCCATGAAGGCCGGCGTGGCAAAGGCCTCGATGTCCTTGAGGTCCCGGGCGCTCCAGGAGCGCTGGAGCCGGGCAAAAAGCGTCTTGGCTCCGGCCAGGAAATCGTCCGTGTCGAATCCCGGGGGTATCTGCGGCCCGGACGGGGTCTGAGGCGCGGCCCCGAGGTTGCTCCAGCCGCCCGCGGCGGCCTCACGCATGGGCGGAACCTCGCGCACGGGCTCGGCCTGGTAGGTCCGGGCCATGGTCGGGCCGGACTGGGTAGCGGCGCGACGGGCGCTCAGGAAACGGAACAGCAGGAAAAGCCCGCCGCCGATGAGCAGGATGTCGAGCAGGCTCGGGCCGCCCCAGCCGCCGCCATGTCCGCCGCCGAAAAGCATAGAGCCGACCAGGCCGCCCACGAGCAGGCCGCCGAGCATGCCGCCAAGGCCGGGCCGGGAGAACATGCCGCCCCCGGGGTTGGTCGCGCCCATGGGATTTTGCCGCTGGGCCTGCTGCGCCCCGAAGGAGCCGGACGGCGCGCCCATGTCCGGGCGCGTGGTGGTGGAAAAGGACTGGCGGTTGCCTATGGAGCCGCCGCCGCCCAGCCGCTTGGCCGAGACATCTCCAACAGACAGGAAAACCAGAACAAAAAGAGCCATCAGCAAACCGGTGGCCTTGCGCACGTCGATCCTCCTTGTGTGCGGTCCCGGCGGGCTGCCTGCCCGGCCGGGAAAACCTGAAGCCTTGTTGCGCCACCATGTCGCGCGGCCAAGTCGCGGTCGCGGCCGACGCGCAGCCGGCCGGTGCATGCCGCGCGGCAGGTTTCCGAAGGGGAAATCCCGCACGCAACAGACTTCGGTTCGATAGTACTATCAGTACGCAAGGGGGAGTCGTCAAGGGAAACCGGTCTACATGGAGCATTGTTTAGGTTTGAGCGGCAGGGCGAAAGCGGACACGAAGGGCCGCGTCTCGAAGGCGGTTCCGGACACGGGCACCACCGCCCGGGGCCGGCCGAGGCTGCCGTGGCGGGCGATCACGGCCTTGTCGGAAAATTCCAGCACCAATGGCGTGATCTCGTGGTCGCCGTCGCCGCAGATGCTCTCGCGCACCGCCGGGGCCAGCTCCAGGCGCGACCCGTCGGACAGCCGGGCGGCCAGGCTCGTGCGCGCCGTGGCCACGCGGCGCACGACCCCGGCCGGGGTGAAGGCCAGGGAATTCTTGTCGCCGTTTATGCCCACGGCGTCGGGGTCGAAGGCCCAGACCGACCCGACCGGGGTCGGCGTCTCCAGGGGCCGGGCCGGCTCCACGGAGCGCAGCGCGCCGCCGGGGTGAAAGCTCAGGCCCAGGCGCACGGGCGCGTTGCCCACGGGCGTCTTGACCACGATCTCCTCACCCGGCCAGAGCGTGAGGCTGCGAAGCCCGCCCTCCGGGCCGAAGGCCACGGCCACGCATTTGGCCGAAAGCTCGCCAAGGGGCGTCGTCAGGCGCAAGGGCTCGGCCAGCCTGGCCTCGTCCGCCTCGGTCCAGTAACCCGTGAGCTTGCCGTTTAAGGGAAAGACCCGGGCCACGGCCCCATTGTCGTGGAAGGTCACGAGCTCGGCCGGCAGCGCCCCGGCCGGCGTCTCCACCACGGTGCGCGTCTCCAGGGGCAGGGCGCGCACCCGGCCGTTTTCGTGGAACGTCAACGGCGGCTGGTGCATGCGCCGGGTGTCGTCGATGGTGTATTGGGGCACGAGGCGGCCCAGGGAGGTCTCCAGGGACACGGGCCCGTCCACGTACATGGACCGCACCGAGCCGTCCGGGTACAGGTCCGGCCGGCCGAGCACGGGAAGCGGGCCGTAGGGAGTCGTCACGGTTTCCATGCAGGAGCGAAAGCAAGGAGCGGGCCAGCACGCATCCTCAGCCATCCAGGCTGGTTACCCTTTTCCATACGTCGGCGGCCGACAAAACTGTCCCTCGTCCCCTACAAAAACGTGATCCCGCCGGAGGCCTGGCCGCCCGTCACCGGCCCGTAACCCGGGACTTCCATACTGGCCGCGACGTTCCCCCCAACCCGCGAGGCCGCCATGCTGACCTTCGCCCATTCCACCTATTTCCACGACCTGCTGGACAGCTTCTCGGCCGGCGTGGTCATCGCCAACGTCAAGGGGCTGGTCTACGCCTCCAACCCGGCCGCCGCGCGCCTGCTCGGCGAAACCCGGGAAGCCCTGGCCGACCCGGCCACGGCCCGGGCCGTCCTCGCCCGCGCGGACAAGCCCCGGCAACTGGCCCGCTTCCTGGCCGCCCCCCTCAAACACGGCCGCAAGCCCGACCCCGTCGCCTTCCTCTACCGCCACCCCGACGGCACGGACCGGCACCTGCGCCTTTCCGCCTCGCTGCTGCTGGAAAACGGGAAGATCTTCGGCATCCTGTTCGAAATCGACGACATGACGGAAATCTTCGCCCTGCACGCCCGGGAACGGGCCATGCTGCTCGGCGTCCACGCCGCCCAGCAGGAGCGCATCGAAAGCCTCGGCCGCTTCTCCCTGGCCGTGGCCCACCAGATCCGAAACCCGCTCATGGTCATCGGCGGCTTCGCCGGACGGCTGCTGCGCCGCCATCCCGAGGGCGACCCAGACTGCGACCCGCTGTGCATGATCCTCGATGGGGCCAAGCGCCTGGAATCCGTGGTGCGGGCCGTGTCCGCCTACGCCAAGCGCCGGGAGCCCGCGCCGGTCATGGCCGACCCGCGCGACCTGGCCATGCGGGCCATGGAAGCGGCCCGGGCGCGCACGGGGCGCGACGCGCCCTTCGTCCTGGAATCGGCGACAGGAATGGTCCGCCTCGACGCGGCCATCGCCGTGGAAGCGCTGACGGAATTGCTGACCAACGCCCTGGAGGCGACGGCGGGCGGCAGGCCGGACGCGGCCGTGACCGTACGCTGCCGGCGCGACACGAAAGGTCGCCTGACCTTCGAAGTGGCGGACCAGGGGCCGGGGCTGCCCGAAGACATCCGGCCCTTCGTCTTCGACCCGTTCTTCACCACCAAGGCGGTGGGCGTGGGCATGGGCCTGCCCATCGCCAAGCGCGCCGCCGAGGAGCTCGGCGGCGACGTCAGCCTGGGGCCGGGAGCCGGCGGCGGCGGCCTGGCCGTGCTGCGCCTTGGCGGCGCATCCGGCGACTGAGCGGCTATTCTTCCAGAAACGCGCCCTCGCTGCGGGCGGCGGCCATGTAGGGCCGGCCCATGTCCTCAAGCAGCGACTTGCAGTGCACGCACAGGGTGGCGGTGGGCTGGGCGCGCAGCCTGGCCTCGCCGATCTCCTCGCCGCATTCCTGGCAGATGCCGTACTCGCCTTCCTTCACGCGGCCGAGCGCCTCCCGGATCTCCCCGATGAGCTGACGGTCCCGCTCGCGCATGATGATGCTCAGATGACGGTCGGATTCGGCCGTGGCCCGGTCCGTGACGTCGGCGAAGCTCGCCACTTCCTGCGACATGACGTCCAGGGCGTCGCGCGACTGGCCGATGAGGGTTTCGAGCATGTCGCTGAGCACCTGCCGGAAGCGATCCACATCAAGATGTCCCATGGCGTGTCTCCACTTGGCGAAGGGTTGTCCCAAACCCGGAACCGGGACTCCTCCCGGGAACCGAGCGTTACCCGTTTGCCTCAGGGATTTGGAACGACGGTGACGGCTGTGTGGAGAGTACGTGACGGCGTTTTCCGCCGGCCGGTTACCCGCCCCGGCAAATTCTTCCGGCCTGAGCTCCAGGCGCTGTCAATATTTTCAAAAGGTTAGACGCCGACCACACTGGCAGCCTTTTTGCTTTTCTTCCGGGCACGGCGGACTCCCCCCCGGAAAGGGGGTCGAACTTGCCGCCCGGAGGCACGCATGGCCACGACCATCACATCACCCAATACCAACGATGTCGTGAATTGGGCGTACCAATACAGCCTGGCCTGCGCCAAGCTCACGTCCGCGGAAAACGCGGCCAGCTCCTCGGCCACGCGCAGCAAGGACATCGCCACGGCCAAGGCGAGCTTCAACGCCACCATGAAGAGCCTCGTGCCGACCGACGTCCAATCCAGCGTGCAGTTTCAATACATGGACGCGCTGACGCAGTACAACACCGACATGGCCTCGGCCACAACCGAAACCCAGCGTCAGCAGGCCCAGACGACCCTCTACTCGACTCTCAGCAGCATCACGCTGCCCTCCGCCACCTCCACCACCCTGTCCGATCTGGCCGCCGCCAACCAGGCCACCGTCTCCAACGCTGCCGCCAACATCAAGTCCATGGCCTCCAACGCCGGCAGTTCCTGGCTCAGCACCGTGGCCAGCGGCGCGAACGCCCTCAACTCCCAGGCGGCGACCCTCACGGATTCCATCAAGACCGCCCTGGCCAAGGTCGGCGTGGACACCTCCAGCATCACCACGCCCACCATCAGCACCACCGCCGCCTCGGCCTTCGCGGCCGCCTCGGCCTCGGCCGCCAGCGGCGGCTCGTCGGGAAGCCTCATGAACGCCGCACTCATCGGCTACCTCGTGGCCGAACAGGCCGACAGCGGATGATGCGGATGGGAGAGGGGAGAGGGAAAATGCCTCCGGCGGCCAGGAGGGGGTGACCCCCTCCTGGACCTCCCCGACGGGGCGGATGGGAGGAAGGCCGGGAACGGCAAGCGGCGAGGCGACGGTCGTTGTGGTCTCGGAAATGGGGCGGGCGACGCAGGCCGCAAAGCCGGCCAGCACCGCCCGCCCCATTTC